>JAUMBL010000215.1:0-2399 GCA_032115775.1 Saprospiraceae bacterium
CCGGGCGGACTGCCGGGTTTTCCAGGCTGACAAACCACTGGTGGCGCCAACCGGAGCCGTGGCGGATGCCTGCGACGCAAAATTCCCGCACGCCCGCTTGCAGCGCCTGGTCGGCTTCCTGGACGGCGGCGTTCAGGTTGTCAATAGACAGGTGTTCGCCGCAGACCGATAAGAACTGTTTGGTGCGGCCGGTAATGAAAAAGGCGCCTTGTTTCCGATCGGTAAATTTCACCGTATCGCCGAGCAGGTAACGCCACGCGCCGGCGCAGCTGCTGAGCAGCAGGGCGTACGTTTTGCCTTCCTCCACCTCATCGAGGCTGTGCGCGCGGGGAAATGCGCTGCGCAGGTCGCCGTTTTCATCAAAATTTTCCTCGTCGAAGGGGACAAACTCAAAAAACACCCCGCTGTCGCCGAGTAGATTCAGGGCGCGGTCGTCGTGCGCTTTTTGAAATCCGAAGAAACCTTCGGAGGCCATGTAGGCGTCCACGTAATGTATCGGTTGGCCCATCAGGCGGTCGAACGACGGGCGGTAAGGCTCAAAAAACACCCCGCCGTGTACGAAAACATTGAAATTAGGCCAAATTTCGTGAATATGCTGCAGGCGGTAGCGCTCCAAGATGCGTTCGAGAATCAGGTGCGTCCACATCGGATTACCGGCTGCGGAGCCGATATCCCAGTTGGGCGCTTCCGCGGCGATGCGTTCGATGCGGTCATTCCAGTCTGGCAGGCTGCTGATATCCTTTCCGGGTCGGCAATAGCGGGAGAGCAGGGCGGGTTTGGACAGGCGGGTGCTGATGATGCCCGACAGGTCGCCGTAGGCGTGTTGCCCTTCGCGCGTCAGGCTCGTGGAGGAACCGATCACCAGCATCGGGTGGGCGATATGGCGGCCGCGCACCGGGCAACCGGCCAGGTGCAGGGCCATTTTCCGCGATGAACGGCGCATGGCGCGCAGCATATCGTCGGTGACGGGGATATATTTAGAGGCGGCCTGGCTGGTGCCGCTGGAGAGCGCGTAGTAGGGCGTAAGTCCCGGCCAGCATACGTTCGGGCGATCTTCCTGATGCGCGGCTTGCCACCATTTTTGGTATAGGCCGTTGTAGTCGGTAGCAGGAACCTGTTGCTGGAACGCGCGCAGCTGGTCAGGTGCTTGCAGGATATCCTTGAACCCGTAATAAATTCCGAATTCCGTGTCTCTAGCCTTCGTCAGGAGCCACTCGAGTTGTACTTGTTGCTGCATCCGCAAATCGGATGCGTTTTGCTGGTATAGGGCGCCGAGGCGGGCGCCCTTTTGGATCAATGCACCAATAATTGACATCGTTGGGATAGGCTGTTGTTATTGTAACTGCTTAGCCGGTCGCGTCTGAGACAAAAAAGGATCCATTTTGGGCCAGACAGCGAGCCGGCTAAGTAGTTACTTGTTATTAAATTAATGCCGATATTTGGCGAAAAGCGCAAATTTCGGGCAAGGAAAAGGAATTTGAGGTATTTTACACGGAAGTAACATTAAATTAACAGACCGATCTCATCTTTCTATTATTTTATTTGCCTGGTAGATGTCCACGATGAAATTTGATAAAATTTGTCCCATTTTATCATAATTTTTATCGACCCATAAACGGATTTCGCGATCTTCGATTCGTAACTTTACGGATATCTCCATGTCTGGCTGTTTGTTTTGTGCCATTTTATCCGCTAGTTGAAATTTTTCATCCCAAGTCAATTTTACTGGATCTTTACTCCAGGTTACCGCATCAAAAGTTGGATCGTATTCTACATTCTCGTCACTATAATATATGTTTTGTGCCGGTATCAAAATGCCGTGTTCCGCTAGTATAAGCGCATCTGCGGGATGAACTTGCTTGTCGTTCAAATCTTCGATAACAAGTCCTTTGAGACTTTTTTTGTTTTTGGCCATTTTAATCGCCTGCTCAATTGTTACCTTCATCGGTTGATTTTTTTGATAAAACGTATTCAAGATACAATTTTGTTTCTTCTTTTCGCGCTTGTCTGGCTGAAATTATTCTTATATTTTTTTTCCTTATAGTGTATATGACTGATATTAAAACTCCAATTTCTGTTTTTCCAACGCGAAGTATTCTCATTTCATTTGATGTCAGAGACAGAAATTCCAAGGCATTAGCATCTTCAAATATTTCTATTGCACGTTCGAAGCGGATGAAATGTTTTTCTTGGTTCGCTGCATTTTTATTTTCATCCCACTCAAATGGAAGTATATCAGCCATAAAAAGTTACGGAATTTTCATACCTATTGAAAAAAAAGCAAAGTCATTTACAGAATTTTCTCGACGAGTCAAAAATGGTGCTTTTTTCGCCATTTTAAACTTTTTTAATTTCATAGCCTTGGCAATGAGTCTTTAGAAAGGTGAAAATGATCAAAA
>JAUMBL010000216.1:0-3231 GCA_032115775.1 Saprospiraceae bacterium
CCGCCCAGTCGGACGAGCCCCGGCATCGGCTCCGCGGCCAGGGGGGCGGAGCTCATCGGAATGCAGCCCCTTTCCTCCGACACCAGTCGGGTTTCGCCGAAGCGATCCCGGATATATTGATCAAGCAGCGGCTCCGCGGCGGCTTCGGAAATCGGGTCTTTGCCGAAGCGCGTGAGTTCCACCAGCATCGTACCGTTGGAAAAAGGCAGCACGTACATAAATTGCGTGTAGCCTTGCTGGGGAATTTGGAAATCCATGAGTTCGAAGCAATCCGGATCCGGGTACGGATTTTCCGGCGCGACCACCCGGCCGATGAACGACTGGAGCAGGTGTGTTTCGTTGGCGGCGGGTTGGAGAAACTGCGGCGGGCGGCTATCGAACACCTTCGCGGCGATCCAGTCGCCGCGATCCGTGGAGACGAGCAGGCCATCCGGGTCTGGGCTCAGCTTGATTACGGCTGCCGGTTCCCGGATGATTTGGCGTTGTTGCATCAGGTCGCGGGCGGCATTGTAGAGCGACAAGCCTGTGATATGCCAATACGCGAGCGGCGCCAGCTCCTGCGCGGGTTGCCGGTTGATGCGCGTGCGCGACCAGCGCGTGCGCGTCAGCGATTGCAGGTTTTGGGCCATTGGATCATCCGGGCCGCACCAGAAGCAGAACGTTTTGTCGTCGCGTTTTTTATCATCCGGATCCAGCACGGCGATGCGCTTTCCTTGCAGCAATCCGCGGCGTTCCAGGCTCAGCAACAGCAGGGAGGCTGCGGCGCCGGCGCCCGCGAACAGATAATCAACGTGCCTGGGTTCCTGCTGCTGCATGGTTGGATCCGATTAAATAAACGGCGTGGCTGTCACCACGGCATCCAGTTCTTTACTGCCGGCTACGATTCGGATTTTCGTGCCGGGTTCTGCGAATTTTGCTTTCACATAGCCCATGCCGATTGGTTTATCCATCGTAGGCGAGTGCGTGCCGGAGGTGACGACGCCGATCACGGCGCCGCGGCGGCTTTTGATGACATAGTCGTGCCGGGGCACGCGGCGGTCGTCCACGACAAAGCCGACCAAGCGGCGTTTTACGCCATCGGTTTTTTGTTTGACAAAGCGGGCTTTAGACGGGAATTCGGCGGTTTTATTGAGTTTGGTGATCCAGCCGAGGCCAGCTTCGAGGGGGCTGGTCGTATCGTTGATATCATTGCCGTAGAGGCAGAAGCCCATTTCCAGGCGCAGGGTATCGCGCGCGCCGAGTCCGGCGGGTTTGATCTCCCATTTAGCGCCGTTTTTCATCACTTTGTCCCAGATTTTGACCAGGTCTTTGTTTTTTGCATAAATTTCGAAACCGCCTGCGCCGGTATAGCCGGTGGCTGACACGATGACGTTGTTGCAGCCGGCGAAGCGGCCTCGTTTGAACGTGTAGTATTTGATCGCGCTCAGGTCAATCTCCGTGAGTTTTTGCAATGCTTCTGCGGCTTTCGGGCCTTGCACGGCGATCAGGCCGGTTTTGGCGGAGATATTTTGCATTTTCACGTCGAATCCGCGGGCGAGGCGTTTGAGCCAGCGCCAGTCTTTGATTTCATTGGAAGCATTGACGACCAGCATATACGTTTCGATGCCGGGTTCGGTCATTTCGGGCGCATCGTCGAGGCGGTACACCAGCAGATCGTCCACGATCCCGCCTTTTTTATTAGGCAGGCAGGAATACTGGACTTGTCCGGGCGCGAGCTTTGATACATCGTTGGAGGTGGCGCTTTGGAGGAAGGCGGTGGCGTCCTTTCCGCGGACGATAAATTCGCCCATGTGGCTTACGTCGAACACCCCGACGCCCTTGCGCACGGCATGGTGTTCGTCGGTGATACTCGTGTAAGAGATCGGCATGTTATAGCCGGCGAATTCGGCCATTTTAGCGCCCAATTCGATATGTTTTTCAGTCAGCGGCGTAGATTTCATCTTAACAAGGAATAAAAGTGATAAAGGTAGATTTTTATTTAGAGCGTAACTACTTAGCCGGCTCGTTATCCGGCGAAAAACGGATCCTTTTTTGTCTCAGGCGCGACGGCACGACCGGCGAAGTAGTTACAAAAATATTTTGTTTGGGCGCCTGTTTTTTAGAAAAAATCAAAAAAACAGGCGCCCAAACACCATTTTATTTCGCCGCCGGATGCGGCGAAATAAAATCCTCGACAGCCTCTGCAAAAAAACGGTTTATCCGGCGAAAAATGAATCCTTTTTTGTCTCAAACACGACCGGCCAAGTAGTTATTCTTTAGAAGAAGGCGCAGTTTTCATCACCGGTTTTTTAGGCGGGGAGGCTTTAGGCGGTGCGCCGGAGGGCATAGGCAATTGGTTGGTTTGGGGCGCCAGTTGCGCGTCTCCGTTGCGCAGTCTGTCCTGCGGGCTTGCGCCGGCTTTGGGTTGTTCTGCCGGGGTCATTCCCAGTCGCTGCAGGATATCTTTCGGCACGGCGTCTTTGTGCACGGTGATCGAGATGGTTTGGAGGCGCATATAGGCTTCGGAGACATACACGAATCCTTTTTTCTCTGAAATTTCTCCCCAGGAATTTTTTACGGCGTAGTACATACCCGAATTGGCTTCATCGAGTACGCCGACGATGTGCATCAGGTGATCGTCCTGCGTGATGAGGCGGTCGAAGAGTTCCTGGCGGTAGTCCTGCGTCACATTTTTTTCCGGTTCCCAGAAATTGAACCGGTTTTTCCGGTCGGCTTCTGCGAGTTCCTCCAGTTTTTTTTCCGGAACGATAGCCAGGCCGTTACCGGCGGAGAATCCTGGATTGCTCACATCGGCGTCCCACTCCACGCTATAACCCGAGCGCAGGGCGACATTGAGCGTCCGCATGAGTTCATTCAGCGGCATATTATAGAATGCGCCGTTGGCGTAATTATCCGGAATTTCGAGGATAAAGGAAGTCCAGAACGGGTGATGCGTAAAGGAAGTCAGGTTGACATAATCGTCCGGGTTGATGCCGAGGTAGTCGCGGAACGTAACCGGGGTAAACACAGCGCCGTTGTAGGTAAATTTTACGGGCGGCACGCCGAACTCGTCATCCAGTCGTTTTTCGATTTGTTTCATCCAGTCGGCCGGCAATTCGCCTTTAGCGCCCAGGGCGATCAGTTCATTGCACAGCGCCTGCAGGTCTTTTTCCAGTTTGCTGTGGTCGTGGGGTGCGGCGGGGTCTTTTTTTCCCGGGTAGGCGCTTTCCGGCACGATTCCGAAATCGCGCG
>JAUMBL010000217.1:0-28248 GCA_032115775.1 Saprospiraceae bacterium
TACCAACAGCCCGAGAAAGATCGTCCACCGCAGGAAACCGGAAAACGACAGCGCGCGCATGGGGTTTAGGCCTCGGTTTTCCGTTTGAGAAGACCGGCGATTCGGCACGATTTTCATAACGAAACGTTTATTTCTTATAGGTGTTTTTCAAAAGCAGCGCCAAGCCGGCAGCCAAGCCGAAACCGCCATTCGCCCCGATGGCCATTCGAAACAACACTTCCCCAAGATATATCCCCCCACCCTCCTTCTGAAGAGATTGTATTTCCTCCCGAATAGAATTTGCCTCATTCGGATCTCCCACGCCATCAACTAGCTGCTGTTGCAAAACCGAAATCCTGTACTTTGTTTCCATGGCCAGCAATTCCGGATCTGCTAAATGGATACCGTAGTCAAAAAAATAATACGCCAGATTGATCAGGATAAAGACCAAAAAAGGCGTCCGCATCAGCAGTGGAAAATCCCGATCCACACCATGCAACGCAAAATCCTCCCGCGCAGCCTGATACATACACGCCAGGTAGATGCCCATCGAAGCCCACTTAACCACCGGGTTAATAAACAAGCTCTTTTGAGCGTAGTAGAAAATAAAAAAATAAAGAACGACGGCCAATCCGCCCAATACGCCGTACCGAATACCTGGATTTTTCATAATTTATCTTGTGCTAAAAAATTGCGCGGAACACCCAACAATACTGCAGCAAATGCGCGCCCGCTGCGCGTTCTACCTGCCCGTATCGTCCCGTTTAAATACCGCACCGATAATCAGACCCAATACCAACCCGGTCATCAAGCTGCCAAATAACTGTGAAAAACCCAGAAAAACCGGATTGGTAAACCAACCTGCCATGTTTACTGCCATTTCTATTTGATCCTCGCTCATACCCTGACTCTCATACTGCGCCATTTGTGCCTCCCGGATAGATTCGGAGAAACCGGGGTTGATTACCGTCGCGTACAGGATCATCCAAACCGCGCCGAGCGTACCGGCTACCAGTCCGGACAAGGCGCCGATTTTGACACCCCTGCCCAAGGACAAATAACCGCCCAGTTCCTGGTCTCGGTGATGCTTGATTGCGGCGCGCACGGCCCAGATTGAAACTAGTAAACCGACCAATCCCATGGATATTTGCGCCAGAATGTTCGGTTCCGGCATGGCCGGATCTATACCCGCCAAATAGCCGATCAGTCCGACGGCAATTGAAACGGCGCCCCAGATTAAACCGTGGCGTAAGGAAACAGGCCAAGCTGATACCTCGGCCGGGTCGGGTGCGTTTTGATCAAGAAATTCCATAAAATATCTTTTTTGTACATGTTTTGATTTGACGCTCCAATTTACGCCGATTTAGCCGTCTGAAACAAAAAAACGCGACGAATTTCCCAAAATCAACGATCAGCGCTATCCCGCGCAATCTCTGCCGCAAACTTTGCCGCTTTTTACCGAACTTTGCCGCCAGTCCTCAATTTGAAACCTGCAATCCGCAATATCATGCCTTCCCGCTCCCTTTTTCGCCAGGTTTTCTCCATGGTGCGTCCTTACCGCTTCACTTTTATGCTGACTGCGGGTCTCACCATCGTACTGGCGCCGTTGGCGGTATTGCGGCCCAAATTGTTGCAGGTGATGGTGGACGACCACATTGTACCAGGCGATATCAGCGGAATGACGGGACTGGTTTCCGCCCTCATCGGCCTGCTCTTGGTAGAGGTGGTGTTGCGGTATTTTTTTCTTTATCAGGCCGACTGGTTAGGGCAGGCGGTGATTCGCGACCTGCGGGTGCGGGTATTCAACCACATTACTAAGCTGAATCTGTCGTATTTCGACCGCACCCCCATCGGCCAAAGCACCACGCGCACCATCAACGATATTGAGGCGATCAACACGATTTTTTCAGAGGGCAGTATCACGATTCTGGCGGATTTGCTGACCATCGTCGCGGTGTTAACCATGATGTTTTTCACTTCCTGGAAATTGACGCTGGTCGTTTTATCCGTTTTCCCGCTTTTGATTTGGGGATCGTATCAGTTCAAGGAAAGCGTGCGCAAGAGCTACGAAAAAGTGCGCGCGCACATCGCTACGATGAACGCTTTTTTGCAAGAGCGCATCACGGGAATGCGCATCGTGCAGATTTTTAATGCGGAAGCGCACGAGGCCGACAAATTCCGTCAGATCAACCGCGACTACACCGACGCTAACCTGAAATCCATCCTGGCCTATGCCATCTTTTTCCCGGTGGTGGACATTATCAGCGCGCTATCCCTCGGATTAATGGTGTGGTATGGCGCCCGCGGCGTGTTGTCGGGCGAAGTAACAATTGGCGTGCTGGTGGCTTTTCCGCTGTATATTTCGATGTTATATCGGCCAATCCGCATGCTGGCTGATAAATTTAATACCCTGCAAATGGGTCTGATCGCCGCCGAACGCGTGTTTGCACTGCTGGAAACGGTGCGCGGCGCCGATGATTCCGGCACGCTAAAACCAACCCAGCTTGAGGGGTACGTCCGCTTCGATCAGGTGGATTTTTCCTATAATGAAGGCGAGCCGATCCTGAAATCCGTCAGTTTTCACATTCAACCGGGCGAGACGCTCGCAATCGTCGGCTCCACCGGCTCCGGCAAGACGACCATCATCAGCCTGCTAAACCGTTTCTACGAAATTCAGTCGGGTCAGATCCTGATTGACGGGCAAGATATCAGCCGGTACGAACTCGCCGCCCTGCGCAGCCGTATCGCCGTTGTACTCCAGGACGTATTTTTATTTTCCGGCACCGTACTGGACAATATCACCCTCCGCGATCCCGATATTCCGGAGTCCGCCGTGGTCGAAGCGGCTAAGATGATCGGCGCGCACACATTCATCGAAAAACTGCCGGGCGGCTACCAGTACCAAGTCATGGAGCGCGGCGCCTCGCTCTCGCTTGGACAGCGGCAACTCATTTCCTTCGTGCGCGCCCTCGTGTTCAACCCGGATATCCTCATTCTCGATGAGGCCACCTCTTCCATTGACCCCGAAACAGAATCCGTAATTCAGTTTGCCATAGAAAAACTTATCGCCAAACGCACTAGCATCATCATCGCGCACCGCCTGAGCACCATTCGCAACGCCTCCAACGTATTGGTACTAGAAAAGGGTACTGTGATGGAATTTGGCCCGCATGAAATGCTCCTGACCCACGAAGGCGGGCGATATCGCGCATTGTATGAAAAGCAATTACTGGGCGTTGGGCAGGAATAGCGATAAAATAACAAAAAGGTGTGTGTCACAAGTATTTCGCCGCCTCCGGCGGCGAAATAAAACAATGTTTGGTCGCCTTTTTTTTTGATTTTTTCTAAAAAAATCAAAAAAAAAGGCGACCAAACAAAATATTTTTTTGTTTACCGGATCGTTCACGGACTTATGCCCCCCTTAAATATTATTTTTTTTAGTAACTACTTAGCCGGTCGCGTCTGAGACAAAAAAGGATCCATTTTTTGCCAGACGAAGCGATTTTTTGCAGGCCGTAGCAGCGCTACGGTCAAAAAAAATTGCGAAGTATGGCGGAAAATGGGACTTTTTGGGCCAGACAGCGAGCCGGCTAAGTAGTTACTTTTTTTAAAATAACAGCGCGGCGCCTGCCCGGAAATTGACGACCGGAGCGCTGTACGGCGTAAATACATTCAGCAGGTTGTCCGATACGAGGTATAATTGCAGGGGTCCCGGGTGCAAGCCTACCCGAAAGCCCAGGTTGGCTGCTGAACGGTCGTTCACGCTGTACATGCCCCCGAGGCTCAGCCAATCCAGCGGCCGCCAGTGTGCATTCAGGCCGAACGAGGTGGTGCTGCGCCGCGCGCTGTTTTGATGAAAAAACACCGCGCCGAAAGTCCACCGATCCGACAGGCGGAACGCGCCGCCGGCATAGAGCCGAAGCGGCAATTCCGTCTCGAACGATTGCGCGGTTTTTTCAAACCGGAAAATATCATTCAGCGTATCCAGCTGGGCGTCAAAGCGAATACTATCGGCTGCGTTGATAATGTCCGTGCCGGGAAAACGTACCCCTTCATACTGATACGCGCCCTTGCTCGCGAAATACTGCGCGTTGGACGACCAGTTGATTCGACCACCCAGATCCAATGCGCCGGCGCTCAGGGTCAGGCGCTTGCCCAGTTGTACCGAAGCGCCGAGGTCAAACGCGACCCCCTGATTTTGGGAAAAGAGTTTTCCTTTGGCCACCTCTGTTTTGAGATCGAAACCGAGGCCTGCCGTATCAATACCGGAAATAATCGAAGCGGAATGAAAGGCGTAATCCGTTTCCAGCGAGAGTTGGTAAATATCATTATCCGTATAGACCGATGCGCGTTGCCTGGTTTCGTCCGTACGGAGCGCGCTGATGCCCGAAAGATATTTCAGGCGTCCGCCGAGGCGCAGGCGTTCCGTACCCCAGCCGAGGCCCAGACTTAGTTCATTGAAATCGAATATCTCCACATTCGGGGCGATATCCAGCGTTTCTCCGACATACGGCCCGTTGCCGTTCCACAGCAACTGCGCCAGCGTTTTCGGGTACGTAGCGGCTGTTTGGAGGCGCACTGTGTGGCCGGCTTGCAAAAAAAGACCCGCCGGCAGCCGAATCCCTAACGATACGGTTTCGAAGCGGTGTTCATAATGCACCTGGTTTTCCGGTTCGAGCCGATCCACCAGTCGGCCAAGGTCAATCAGCCGCCGATCGCCCTCCCGTCGGAACAAATCGTTGTAGCCCACCTGCCCGGAATGCGCGGCATCCACGCCGAAACCCGGCAACCCCAGGACGATTTTTTTATCCTTCGGAAAAAAAGCGGGATTCAGCGCATTCGCCGACCACAAATCAGCGGATTGGTACAGCATCAATTCGCGCTGCGCCGCAAGCCCGTTTATCTGAAAAAAAGCAAGAAAAAAGATAAAAATTTTTATATAAAATCGGTTCATATTCAGATTTTTTATGCCCGGCGGCAATTCAGAGTCAGTCTATTCGAAGTCGCACTTTCACGCCCATCTTCAGGGTCGCATCTTGGTCTGCTTTCAGTTTTACAGGAATAGCGCCATTTTGCGCCGTGGTAAAAGCGTTTCGGATATAGGCCGATTTAGCGGTTCGCACCCGATTGAAGCGTTCGATGGACATCGGGATAAACGTTTCCGTCCGACCGATGCCGGTGACGTTGCCGGCGGCGTCCACCGGCGCGGCTTGCATGACGGCGCGTATGCCTTCCGAGAACAGAGAGTCAATCACCGTTTGGGCGGTATCCTGGAAATAGATTTGCAGATCGGCGCCGATCGGCGTGCCATTTTCGGCCACCAGTTTAAATTCGACCGATTCGATATCGGTGGAATCCAGGTCGGCGTATTCGCCGAAATTGAGGTCCAGCGTTTGTTCGGCGCCGAAATTTCGGGCTGCGCCTTCCAGCACGAGTTCTACGGCGACGCGGAGTTTAATCGTACTGCTGTCGGTGATAAAACCGGTGATCGTCAGGTCGCGTTTTGCATTCGAAATTCCCTCCAGTTCATAGATCATTTGGGTAGGTTGGGAATTAAAGATCACGTCAATATTGGAGTTGCTGCGGTCGAATACGTAATTGGTTTCTTTCGTCTGGCCTACTTCGCCCAGCGCCCAGGAAGGATAGTTAAAATCGAGGCTGTCTTCGCTCAGTTGCGGGCTTTCCAGTTTATATTCCTGGCCGTCGCGTCCGATAAAACTGAGGTACTTGACCACGCCCCGGGTAGGGAAGCCCCAGGAATTAGAAACCGTCATAGTGACTTTTGGATCTACGACCGTGACGTCGCCGACCAGATTCGTCTGGTTGATATCAATATCAATGGTATCCAGCGTGAGCGGGTACACATCGTAGCCCCAGTAGCCCTCCAGGTACGAAAAGGTCATATTTTGGATCAGGATACCCAGTCCGGGCGTTCCGGGCGCAGGTTCGGGCAGTTTAATGCGGGTGCCGTCGGGCAGGAAAGCCTCGTAGCGGAAATACAGCGCATTGGTGTCCGACTCCAGTATCCAGTCTTTGAGTTGGATCGCGGAGGAGATCCACGGGAAACTCGGATTGGGCGGCGCCACGAAGGGAACGGAGAAAATCTGTCCGTTTTTGGACATTTGCGGAATAAAGAAAGTTCCGTTGATCGGTTCGGTTCCGGAGTTAAACACCACGAGGTTAAGCGAACCGTTATTCAAGATCACTTTGCGCACCGTCACGGAATCGGGCGTAGCAAACGGCGCATAATAAATCGTATCCAGCACGGGGATGATTCCATTGGGGAAGAATCCGAAGATATCGGTGGCTTTCTTTTCTGCCACATCGCCGGAATAGAAGAGTGTCATCGAGTTATCCGGATTGACGCGGATGGTATCGCCGCCCAGGCTGTCGTTGAGCACCTTGAACATCAGCTCCTTCAGATTCAGCGTAGTGGAGAATAAAGGAAACGCGAATTCAGGCGTATGCGGCGCGAATTCGGCGCCGCTGAAATCGGATTTGCGGCAGGCAGCAAGGAGGAAGACAAAAAAAGCGACCGGCAGCAGATACCGCGGAAATTGGAACATGGCAGGGTATGTTTAGCAGAAGTTGGGAATCAGAAACTAAAACCGATAGAAACCTGGATGGCAAAATTCCGGTCATTGTCGTCGCGAAAAATCAATTGTCCGTTATCCGTTCGGGCTTTCGACACATCGGCGGCGTTATTGGTCAGATCGGCCAGGCCGTACTGCAGGCGCGCGTTGGCATACATGGATCGGCTGAGATAGTATGAGATACCGCCTGTGAGGCCGTAGTCTAGGGATTTGTACAGCGCGCCTTTGTCTTCCGGAAGGTCGTAATAGGCGCCCAGCGTCCGGGGGAGTTCCAACGTACGGGCGTCCACTTGCGCGGTCACCGTTTGGCCGGCGTCGCCGCCGGCGGGGTCGTCCCGGCGGTAGTTGTGGTCGAGCAAAAATTTTAATTCGCCGGTTGGATTACCCAGGGGAACGGTATTGCCCTGGTACTGGAGCGCGCCTTCGCCGATAGACTGCAAAAGCAGGCCGGCATAAACGCCGGCGGAAAGTTCAAAATCGCCCAGCCGGACGAAGCCCGTGAGGGGGATATCCAGATAAGCATTGTTGATATTGATTCGGTAGGTCGCATCGCCCTGGGTCAGGGTGCTGCCGCCCGAATAGTTAAAAATGCGGTAAGATTGGCCTTCGAAGGTATAGCGCGCGCCTTTTTTGGAATACAGCAACTCGCCGCGGAGGCCGACTTTATCCGAAAAATTATGCGAAACCGTCGCGCCGATATGAAAACCGGTGACGTTTTCCCATTTTTCCAGCGCAGCGCCGGCGTCGTTTAATTCGGAAGGCCCGGACATCCGGGCGAAATTCAGTCCCGTTTTAAAACCAAAACGCGTCTGGGCGCCGGCAAGCCAGGCGCTTACGAAAAACAGGATCAGGAGGGGAAATCTTTTTTTAAACATGAAAACAGACCGGGATTTTCAGATTGAAAAAATAACAGCAGGACAAAAGGTGTGCAAAAATAATACATTAAATCGTAACTACTTAGCCGGCTCGCTGTCTGGCCCAAAAAGTCCCATTTTCCGCCATACTTCGCAATTTTTTTTGACCGTAGCGCTGCTACGGCCTGCAAAAAATCGCTTCGTCTGGCAAAAACGGATCCTTTTTTGTCTCAGACGCGACCGGCTAAGTAGTTACATTAAATCATTGAAACGCAATTTGCGCAAATCGAATTCGATCCCGTTTCTGAAAATAACCTATTTTTGTCGCGATTTGTATTTTGCCTAACCATTTATCTTCCGCCCTCCTCCATGAAAGACTGGCCGCTCTGGGAAGTATTTATCCGCTCTAAGCAAGGACTCAGCCACAAACACGCCGGCAGCCTGCACGCCGCCGATGCGCAAATGGCCATTGAAAACGCCCGCGACGTGTACTGCCGCCGCAATGAAGGCATCAGTATCTGGGTCGTGGAATCGAAACATATCCATGCCTCTACGGAAGATCAGGAGGCTTTTTTCGACCCGTCCAACGACAAAATTTACCGACATCCGACTTTTTACAAACTGCCGGACGAGGTTAAACACATGTAATGCCCATGAACCGGAACCACCGCCTGGAGTATGTGCTCCAACTGGGCGATAATGCCCTCCTGCTCTCCCAACGCCTCGGCGAATGGTGCGGACACGGCCCTGTACTGGAACAGGATATCGCGCTTACCAATCTGGCGCTCGACCTGCTCGGACAGGCGCGTATGCTGCTCGCTTATGCCGGCGAACTGGAGGAGAACCCGCGCACGGACGACCAGCTCGCCTACCTGCGCGATGCGCAGCAGTTCCGCAATTTCCTGCTCGTAGAACAGCCAAACACGGACTGGGCGTACACCTTGGCTCGGCAGTTTTTCTTCGACGCTTTCAACTATTACAACCTACAGGCCTTGCTGGACAGCCGCGACGAGCGCCTGGCAGCGATAGCCGAAAAAGCTTTCAAAGAAGCAACGTATCACCTGCGGTTTTCCAGCGAATGGATACTCCGGCTGGGAGACGGCACGGAAACCAGCCACGCCAAAATCCAGGCGGCGGTGGATGATCTGTGGCGCTACACCGCAGAACTCTATACCCCATCGCCCGCCGATGAAGCCATGGCGGCGGCAGGCGTCGCTCCGGATCTCGGCGAAATCAAACATCTTTGGAGCCGGAAAGTCCACACCATCCTCGAAGAAGCCACCCTCCGCATTCCCGATGCGCCCTGGATGCAGTACGGCGGCAAAACCGGGGTACACACAGAACACCTCGGATTCATCTTGGCGGAAATGCAATTCATGCAGCGCGCATATCCGGGGTTGGAATGGTAATTCGATCGCGAATCGGGATTTAAACTGCCTTTTTTATGCTGTATGCTATCGGCGCCAAGGTGCGCTTGCGCTATACCGGCGAGACCGGTGCCGTCACCAAAGTGTTGGGTGAGGACCTGCTAGAAGTACGCCTAAATGATGGACAGGGCACGGAAATTCCAGCCTTTATCGAGGATTTGGAACTAGATATCGGCGCGATGGCCGATGTGCCGGGCGCCAAAGTCGTGCAGGGCAAGCAGCCGCCAAAAAAGGAAGCGCCGCCGAGACGGGAAATAAAAAGCCAGTATGTGGTGCTCAAACCCAAGGGATTGCAACTCTGCTTCGAACCGATGCCCGGGAAAGACGGCATGGTTTCCCGTTTCAAATTGTGGCTCGTCAACGACACCGGCCATGATTTTCTGATTGATTTCATCCTTTGGGTTGGAGACAAACGCGTGATAGACGCCGAAGATCTCTGCGGGGGCATGTGCGCGATTGAGTTGGGCGATATGCGTTCGGACGATCTGAACGAACTGCCGGAGGCCGACCTGGAGGTGCGGCGCATCACCACTGCCGGACATGATCCCGCGCTTCACCGGCTGTTGAAAATCAAGCCCAAGCAGTTTTTTAACCGCATCCAAACAGTCCCTATTCTAAACCAACAGGCGTACAATTTTGTCATGCTGGATCACTTTGAACCAGCGCCTGCAAACGATGCAAATAAAGAAGACTTGCGCGATTATACCCGGCAGCAGGTGGGAAACCGCCCGCGGCGCAATGCCGGCGCCGGCAATAATTCAAAACCCATCAAACCTTTTGATATCGAGGCGTTTTCAAATTTCGTACCGGAAATAGACCTGCATGCGGAGGTGCTGATTCCGGGCTATCAACGACTCGACAAAGGGGAAATTCTCCGGCTTCAATTGCAACACGGCGCCCGGTTTCTCGATCAGGCTGTACGCTTGGGCGTACACCATGTTTTCTTGATACACGGCGTCGGCGAAGGCAAATTGCGGGATGCGATCAAAAACATGCTGCGCAATCGCCCGGAAGTCGTGCGATTTAAAAACGAGTATCATCCAAAATACGGATACGGCGCAACGGAAGTGACGCTGCGATAAATGCTACGGCCACCAGGCGTTTGCCTGGTGGCCGTAGCAAATGAAAAGCAGACTTGAGGCCGGACGCGGCACTAGTATTGCCAGAGATCGTGTTCCCAGTTGAAGATATCGTTTTTGATCTTCTCGGATTCCATCAGGAGATCCACACCGGTGAGGTATTCGTCAATTTTGCGGTCGTACACGTTCGACTCCTTGTAGATATAGCTGGCGAAATAGCGCATTTCAAACAGGTCTTCCCAAGAAATCGTGGCGTTGGTATTGCCCCCAAGCGTAAATACGCGATTCCGAGCGAACATTTCACGCGCCTGCGGGTAATAAACCCAGAACATCGGGCGCTCGAAGCGGAAGTTGCCCTCGTTGTCCTTCACGTCAATAAGCGGTGCGATACCGAGGATACGCACCTGCATCGTGGAAGTTTCCTTGTCGAAAAACCACACTTCCTTAACACGGAAGCGCTTTACATCTTCCCAGTTGATATCATTGCGCACCACCGTAACCTTTTCTGCGTACGTTTCCGGGTCGAAGGTAACGATCGTGTCTGATTTTGACAACATAGAGAGTACGTCGTCCGTGCTCAGGCGCTTGGAGAACTTATCATCTTCCGTGCTGTACACCGGCAGGTTGCCATTCGTAGCTGCATCAGAGAGCAGTTTAAAGAACGGCGCCTCCGGATAAGCGAAAGGGAGGTTCATTTTCTCGCGTACATCAATGATGCGCCAGATGCGTTTTTCCCAGAACACATCGCTTTCCCGCACCGGTTGGTAGGGCAGCACTTTGCGTTCCAGCATGATTTCTTTTTTCACCACATCGTCCAGTGGGGCGTCGGAAGCTTCCGGCTCGCTGGTTTCGGTGAGGATTTCAATTTCCTGCGGATTTTGAGCGCGTGCCGTGGTAATTCCCGCCGGAACAAGCAGGAAGCAAAGGCAAATCCATTTGAATGTAGTTTGCATGGCTCGAAGATTAAGCATGAACTGTGTTTAGTACTTGTTTTCGGAGTTGTTCCAGCCGCTGTGCGCGGCTGGAACAACTGTCTGGATCAGGGGATAAATCGACTATCGAATTTTGAACGACAAACCGCCGAGATTACGGGGGATATTATCACCCGGGCATTTCACCTTGATATCGTCGAAGAAATAGGTATCGCCTGGTTTTGCTTTCTGTACCATTTCGGCTACCGTACCGCCAAAGCGAGCGCCTGCATTGGGCGTATCCGGCGACGGATCCGCGCGTTTTGCAAGGTACGTACAGGTGAAGCCTACTACGTCGCACTTGGCGTCGAAGTCAAAATTCTCTAGTACCGCACCAATACCGCCTTGCGCTTTGAATTCGCCGTTGCCCATCGCGCCGCTCTTGATTTTTGCGCCGAGTAGTGGAACGGGATCCGGGATACGCTTGACACGGTATTTGAATGACGTCGGGGGCAAACCGCCGCCTTGCAACGTGATTGTGGCTTCGCCTGGTTTGTCGGCTCGAACGACGTAATTAGAAGAACCGCTCCGCGTGATATTCACGCCGTTGGCGTTTACTTTCAAGTCGTTGGAAGAAACGCCGGCTGCAGAAACCGTGATCGGATTATCCACCCCGATGTAGAACACGTTCATTTTGTCAAGCTGAACCGAGCAGGAGCGCTCACCCACTTCGTATTCAAAATCCTTGTTATAGGTTTTGACTTCCTTCGTAAGCGGGTTGGTGACGTTGATGCGCACAGAGTATTTTTTAGTACCGGTTGCATTCGTGATCGTCTCATAGTGCGCCTTACCTTCTTTAACAGCCAGATTTGCGCCATTGACATTGATCGTGATGTTATCTGCCGTGGTCGAGTACGCGCTGAGGAATACATCTGCCTCGTACTTGTCGCCACGGATGACATATCCTTTCGGTGCAGAAATTACCGGCTCGAAGGCATCCATTTTGATTTCTTCCCCGGCGACCTTCTTCAGGCAGTAATTCAGTACGGCGGAAGCGGAGCTTTTCGAGTCGCTTTGTAACTTACCCAGAATTGGGAAGCAGGCAGCGACCGGCATCTGCTTAAATTTCAGCTCCGGCCAATTTTTAGCCGTAGAAGTTGAAGGAATCGGTTCAATCCCGAGCGTCAGAGAAGCCACCTCAGCCGGATCGTTATCCACCAGCATTTCAAACTTTTTCCGAGTTTCCTCGATCTTGGCTTGAATCTCGGCGCCGAGGCCTTCGTTGATAAACATATTCGTCGTCAAGTCCTTATTCCGGATATCTTTCGGAATAGTCGGATCTTTCTTAGACGGGCCGCCGGCTTTTTCGAAAAGTTTTTTGCGCACTTCTTCGACATAGGCGTTGAACTCATTGGAGATTTGGATCGCCTGCGAAGCGTTTTCCTTATATTTCTTTCTGAGTTCGTCGTTATAAGCCTCAGCTTGCTTTGTGATGTTTTGCATCACCACTTCGTTGTTTTTTTCCACGATTGTACGGCTGCCTTTCAGGCCGTTATCTAGCGAAAAGAACGCATTCATCACCTCAGCGGAGACGTTAAGAGCCAAAAGCGCGGTCAACACCAGATACATCAGGTTGATCATGAGCTGCCGCGGCTCCTTTGGTATAGACATAGTTATCTAATTTAAAGGTTGTGACGAAATAAAAATTCGTGACCGCAGCGAAATTACTGACGACCGATGTTTGACATAGCGGCAAGCATATTGCCGTACACCGTATTGAGCGAATTGAGGTTTTTATTCAACGAAGCCAGCTGATCTTTGTAGCCTTTCACGTCTTCTGCGGATTTTGCCATATCGGCCATCGCTTCGTTCATGCGCGTGTAGAAATTGCTCATGGTTTTTACCTGCTCCTGCGTGCCGGTGAAATCTACTTCTTGCAGCGCTTTCAGCGCGCCCATGCTTTTGGACATGGATTGCAGTTCCGTGAGCATACCACCCAATTGACGCTCGATCACATCGCCGTGCAGCGGCACGATGTCCGGGTCGTTCGAGGGGCCGGCAGTCAGCGGCTGCAGGCGGGCGTGGTAGTCGTCCAGTCCTGGGTACAACTTGCTCCAGTAGTAATCCGGTTCTGGGCCTAACAAGCCCAGCATGAGGAAGATGATGGCCTCTAGAGTCAGCCCGATAATCAGCATCTCGGAAGCGCCTTCCCAGCTTTCCAGCTTAAACAATGCGCCCATAAGAACGATTGCGGCGCCGGCGCCGATAGTGAGGTTTTTAACGTACTTGAATCCTTTAGTCTTGACGAAACTCATTGTTATAGACCTTTTTAAGCAGTTTAATAATTGTTAATGTCTGAGTATTAGTTAGAATTTGAATTAGGCGTAGTTGTGTACAAGCGCGACGACTTGTACAAAAAGATACTGCGCGGGCGGGCGCATTTAGAAATCGTTGATCGATCGTCCGAGGAAGGTGAGTACACACCGGAAACCTACGTAGCATTTCGTAGTATCCTGATATTCATAATTGCGCGTACCCGTGCGGAGGAAGAACGCGGCGTCTTTCCAGGAACCGCCGCGAATGACCTTGCGCTTGTACGTCAGCGGATCATCTTCTTTGGCATCGTAGCGTATATCCGGGTTCAGGTCGTGCATGAACGAGTACGAATTTTCGAAGAACGCGGTTTCCGTCCATTCCGACACGTTACCGGCCATGCAATACAGGCCGTAGTCATTCGGATAGTAGCCGTCGGCTTTTACCGTGTACAAACCGCCGTCTTCGGGATAGTTCCCGCGGCCGGGCTTAAAGTTGGCCAGCAGGCACCCTTTTGCATTGCGCGTGTAGTAAGCGCCCCAGGGATACGGTGCGTTTTCGCGACCGCCGCGCGCGGCGTACTCCCATTCATGTTCAGTTGGGAGGCGGAAATCTTCCGAATTCACGCCTTCGTCTCCGGAATACATATCCCAGATTTTGGTGCGCCAATAGGTAAAGGCTTTCGCCATTTTCCAGTTTACGCCTACCACCGGATATTCATCGAAAGCCGGGTGATAGAAATAATTCCGAGTCATGGGCTCATTGTAGGAATAGGAGTAGTCGCGAATCCAGCAGAGTGTGTCCGGATAAACCTTAATCTTCTCCTTGCGCAGGAAGCTGGTACGGTTGCTGTTGCGATCATGGGCAGCGCGCTGCCAGTCCATCCATTCGTACTGAAACACCAATTTGTTGACATCTAGTTCCTGACGACCTGAAAAGCGTTCATTGCCTTGGTAATAGAGGTCTTGCAGCGTTTCCGCTTCTCCTTCCCAGTCAATGTCCATTTCCCAGTCAATCATGGGTTTGTCGCTGGTTGCGCCTTCTTCTTCCACAAAGTGTTGAAGCGTTTCATGCGCGAGCGAGTCAATGACCCATTGAACGAACTGCCGGTACTCATTGTTGGTGATTTCGGTGTCGTCCATAAAGAAACCCTGAATGGAGATGGCTTTCGGACGCGCTACCAGCTGCTTGCTGATATCCTCGTCGCCGGTTCCAATGTGAAGGGTTCCCGAAGGTACATACACCATGCCGTAAGGATTAATACCTTTCCAGCCCGGGCGGTCAAGTACTCCAACGAGTTGACCGCTTTCTTTCCGGCCGCAAGATGCGGCCACTACTGCAATAAATGATAGCAGCAGGAGCGAATTCTGTAGTTTTTTCATATTAAACACCCGTGTTTTCCTACTTAAATATGCGGTTTGGCAAAAGTGGACGTAAAGATAGCGGATTAAATTAGTAACGACCAAAATTTTAAAAAAAAATGGCGTCCTAAGGGGGATTTATTGGTATTCTCGCTTTAGTAACGCGGGGTTAACGAAACATTGTATCCACCGGACCTATTTTTAACATTTTTCTCCAACATCGTACCGGCGGCGGCGGCGAGGCTGTATAAACAGCTATTCGACTACCAGAAGCGCGGATTATAAATCACCGGCGGGAGCGTTCCCCTGCCGACGGACTTGTTCAGGCTGTACCGCAGCATCAATTCGTGACTGCCGCGGTTTACGGCGCCGAGCGCAGACAGGGGAAGATCGTAGGCATAAGCCGCCGTGGAGCGTTCATTTATCTGCCATCCGACCAGCACAACTGCTGCATCGCGTGCCTGCCGGGTTACCCCCCTGAGCGAAGCGCCCGCAAATATAAACGCTCTCCAATTAAAAATTGCAGATATTTCTAATTGTGTCACGGAAAAGTCAGTTTTGGCTAAAAAAGAGGGCTTAAATTCCACGTCGTCGCCTATTGGCAGACTATATCCTGCGGTAAACAGGTAATGCCGCGCGGGTTTTAGCCGAAAAGCGCCGCCCGAAGTCGGCTCCAGCACCGGAGCAAAGACGGGTTGCACAGCCAATCCGGCCTGCAGGGTTTTACGCCGGAAATAAATCCCGGCCTCTCCAAATACGGTTCCGGCATTGATGTTGCCCTCCGGCAATAAATCGTCGTTGTGCGTAAACAGGCCGCCCGGCTCCGAATACGTCCCCTGCGGCGCACGTAATTTTGCGCCGTCGAGGGTGTACTGCATATACCCGCCGCTAAAACCCAGCGACAACAAAGCGGAACGCCCCAGTTCCATCTGGAACGCATAAGATAGCGCAAGTTGCGTCGTGCGATGCGCCCCCACCGCATCGTTATCGAGGCGCAGGCCCAAGCCGCTGTTGATTCGGTACACCGGTACATGCGCGTTCAGAGACTGCCCCACGGGCGCGCCCCGAAGGTCTGACCACTGCTGCCGGTACACGCCGTTCAGAATGAGCGTATTTTCCGTGCCCGCCACTGCCGGATTCAAGGCGTACGGGTTGAGCATATATAGGCTGTACTGCGGCAACTGCTGAGCCTGCAGCCAGCCGAGCATGCTTATATATAATATAGGTGTGATAATCCTTTTCATCATCCGCGCGATGCCGGTTGAAAGCGCTCCCGGACTTGCGTTAGTTGTTTAAAATCTTCCAAATCGGAAACGGGCTTTTGGCAGGCATAATTCCGGCATACATATATCTGTGCTTCTTTCCCTGCCGGCTTACCGGTCAGAAGCGGCAAGTTCGATACCCCGACGGAAGCGGCGAGCACTTTATTCGGGACAAACAGCCGCTGCAGTGCCCGGGCTTTTTCAAAGGCATTGTCACCGACGACCCCAATTTCGTGTATTCCGTGCACTTCGTACAGCAGTGCCTCCGCCCAACGCTCGAAGGACAGCGGGTATTTTTCCAAAGACGCCTGCATCGCGCCCAGCATGCGCACCGCGTGCGCGCGCCAATCGGGGCGATCCAGCAAGATGCCCAAACGCTGCAAGTTGTGCGCCATCGTGCTGTTGCCGGAAGGCGTTGCATTGTCGTACAGATCTTTCTTCCGCGCGATCACGTCGGCCTGCCCCTCCCGCGTATAATAGAACAATCCGGTGTCCGGGTCAGCAAAATGTCGGGATACGAATTCCGTGTAACGAGCGGCGGCCGATAAATACTGCGGGTCGAACGCGATTTGATAAACGTCTATCAGCGCCGCAACCAGCAGCGCGTAATCGTCCAGGAGTGCGGCGTACTGCGCCTTGCCGGCGTTCCAGGTATGCAGCAGCCCGCCGGCGCCATCGTCAAAATGCGCTAAAATGAAATCTAACGCACGCTGGGCGGCAGTCTGGTACGCTGCCTGCCCGGTGGCGGTGAAAGCGGCAGCATACGCGCTCACCATGAGGGCATTCCAGCCGAGCAACACTTTATCGTCGAGACCGGGCCATACCCGCTCCGCGCGCAGGTGAAACAGCCTGCGCCGACAGGCGGCGAGGCGATTTTTTAATTCCTGCACATCCAGTCCCTGCGCCGCGGCGTACGTTCCGTAATCGCCTTGCGCGCGCCACAGGATATTGCTGTGTTCCCAGTTTCCCTCCGCCGTTACGCCGTAAAATCCGCAAAACAGGGGCGATTCTTCGCCGAGCGCCGCATCAATTTCTGCTTTTCCCCAAACAAAAAATTTCCCTTCCACGCCTTCCGAGTCGGCGTCCTGCGCGGCATAAAAACCGCCCGCCGGATCCGTCATTTCACGGGCGACATAGTCCAGGGTTTCTTCCAGGGTTTCGCGGTACATCTCGAGCCGCGCAGCGTGCGTGTGCGCTAATTCGGCGTCGGACTGCAGGAGTTTGACGGCTTCAGCCAGCAGGGCAACCAGCAGGGCGTTGTCGTATAGCATTTTTTCAAAATGCGGAACCAGCCAGGCACGATCGGTGGCATAGCGGGCAAAGCCGCCGCCCAATTGGTCGTAGATACCGCCGTGGATCATTTTGTCGAGCGACAGCAGGGCGTGATCCAGCGCCTCCTGTCGGCCGGAGAACCAGTAGTCGCTGAGCAGGTACCGGATGGCCATGGTGGAGGGAAACTTTGGCGCGCCGCCAAACCCGCCCTCCAGGCGATCGAAGCGATCCCGCATTTGGTAAAAAATAGTTTCGAGTGCACCGCCGGGGCCGGCGGGACCGAAGGGCGAGGCTATGTTATGCTCCGGCTTTCCGATCAGGATATCGTCCTGGCGCAGGATATGCTCGAGGAGCTTTTCCGCCTGTTCAAAAACGGCGTCGCGCTGGGATTCCCAGGCGTTCGACAGGTGTTGCAAAACCTGAAGCCAGGAAGGGCGGTTATACGCAGGGCGGGGCGGGTAATATGTGCCGGCGTAAAACGGCCGGCCGTCGGGCGTCAGAAAACAGTTTAAAGGCCAGCCGCCGCTGCCGGTCAGGATTTGACAGGCCTCCATGTAGATCGCGTCCAGGTCGGGCCGTTCCTCGCGATCTACCTTGATATTGACGAAATGCTCGTTCATAAATGCGGCGATATCCGGATTTTCGAAGGATTCGCGCTCCATCACATGGCACCAGTGGCACGTGGAATAGCCGATACTGACCAAAATTGGTTTTTGCTCCCGGCGGGCTTTTTCCAAGGCTTCCGGCTTCCAGGCATACCACTGCACCGGGTTGTGGGCATGTTGAAGCAGGTAGGGCGAGCTTTCGTATTGAAGATGATTCATGGTGTGTTAGTGGTGTTGCTTTTGCCGTTCGCTCAATATTTCCACGAGGCGGCGCACCGCCCGGCGGCGCACCCGGCGCTCCAGTTCTTTGTTGGGTTCTTTCAAAATATACTGAAATTTCAGGGCGATGCGATCCTTGTGCACTTCTGCAACCCGGAGGTAGTAGCTGTCGGCATTGATATATTCGTGAAAGGGCGCCAGCGCTTTGATCAATTCGGCTTCCAGTTCTTCCACCGATTGGAGATACCGAAAGTCTATGTCAAAATCAATACTGGTGCGTTTGATTTCCCTTTTGGTGTAGTTGACTACGTCAGAAGTCAGTACTACATTATTCGGCACATAAATCACATCGTCGTCGTCATTGAGCAGGTGGATATTTTGCAGCGTGATATCGGTAATTTTTCCGCGATGTTGGCCGATACGCACGTTATCGCCTATGCTCATCTGGCCGGAAAAAGTGAGAATCATGCCGTTGATCATGTTCGAGATGTAGTCCTTGGTCAGAATAGCCAAACCGGCAAAAATGATGGACAGCGAGGTAAATAATTCGCGGGCGTTGATTTGGAAGAGGGAAAGTATGCCGGCAATCAGGCCGAACACGACCAACAAAGAATAGATATGCCCGATCCCGATAATAAAATTATCGTCGCCCCGCACGCCATGCCGCCTGCGGTACACGGCGACCACAAAAAACTGTACAAAATCGAGGAATAAAAGAAATACGGCGATCCCGCTGAACGCATCAAGATAATAGGACAGTGTATTGCGGTATTTGGAACGCACGACCAGCGCCGCCAAATCAATTTCGCCTAGCCGCAGGAGGATGAGGAAGGTTAAAACGCCCAATTTGAGCAACAATATCGGAATTTTCCGCATAGACGGCCGATTTGATTGGCTGGATAAAAACGAGGATCGTGTTCCAAACAAAGATAGGCAAGTTTGCCTTACCTTTGCCGGGTTATTTGTAATATTTCTATGAAAAAAGTACTACGCTTTTTAAAGCGCATTTGGGTTTTAAACTTCTTAAGAAGAATTTATCTGGCTACAACTTTCTACAATAAGCGGTACTGGCAAATATTAAAATGGGGTTTTCAATCGCGCGAAGACACCAATTTTACCTACCACCTCGCACCGGAAAACCTGCAATACCTGGCCGCCATGATCTCCGTGATTACCGGCGTGTCGCACGCAACCGTGCTGACCTATTTTGAAGAAATCGAAGGGGATCAGGCTTTGAAATCTACGATTCAGGAAGCCCGGAACCAGTCAGCATTTAAACAATTTGCCGACCGGGAGGTTCGATTCGGCCGCCGGCTCGGCTGGTATGCGATGATGCGCATCTGCAAACCGAAAGTAGTAATCGAGACCGGTGTGGACAAAGGTTTGGGCGCCGTTCTGCTGTGCGCCGCCCTGCTGCGCAATCGGGAAGAAGGCTTTCCCGGGCGTTACTACGGCACGGACATCAATCCGGCGGCCGGTTACCTGCTGACGGGGCCGTATAAAGAAGTGGGCGAAATCTTATATGGCGACTCCATTGAGAGCCTGTCCAGATTCCAGGAAAAAATTGACCTGTTTATCAACGACAGCGATCACTCGACCGAATACGAGTACCGCGAATACCAAACCATTCGCCCGCTTTTAAAAGAGGACAGCGTGATCCTGAGCGATAACGCGGAGTGTTCCGATAAACTCGCGCAGTTTGCCCTCGAGACCGGCAGGCACTTCCTGTTTTTCCAAGAAGTACCCGCCGATCACTGGTATCCGGGCAGCGGGATCGGTTTCTACTTTAACGCCGCCGCGTTGAGAAAGTAGTTAGTTCGCAGTTCAGGGTTTCAGTTCGTCCTCGACCGGATGCAGCGGCAGGCTGAACGCTTCGGCGACGCCGGCGTACACTACTTTTCCGCCTACGACGTTGAGGCCGAGTTTAAGTTCGTTATTTTCCCGGCAGGCCGTCTTCCAGCCTTTTCCGGCCAGTTGGAGGGCGTAGGGCAAGGTTGCGTTGGTCAGCGCTACGGTAGAGGTAAAGGGTACGGCGCCCGGCATATTGGCTACGCAGTAGTGGACGACATCGTCTATAATATACGTAGGATTTTCGTGCGTGGTAGGTTTAGTCGTTTCGATACAACCGCCCTGATCCACGGCCACGTCCACAATCACCGCGCCGGGATGCATTGTTTTCAGCATATCCTTCGTGATCAGTTTCGGCGCTTTGGCGCCTGGAATGAGCACGGCGCCTACGACGAGGTCCTGGTTCTGTATGAGCTGCCGAATATTGTACTCGTTGGAGAACATGGTGACTACGTTCGCCGGCATCACGTCGTTCAGGTAGCGGAGTCGCTGCAGGCTGACGTCGAGCAGGGTTACCTGCGCGCCCAAGCCGGCCGCCATTTTTGCAGCCTGCGTACCGACGACGCCGCCGCCGATTACCAAAACCTTACCGGGGGACACGCCCGGCACGCCGCCCAACAGGACGCCGCGGCCTTTCACCGGTTTTTCGAGGTATTTGGCGCCTTCCTGGATCGCCATCCGGCCGGCTACTTCCGACATCGGAATAAGCAGGGGCAGCTGGCGATCGGCCGTTTCCACCGTTTCGTAGGCCAGGCAAACGGCGCCGCTGGCGATCATGGCGCGCGTCAGTTCCTCGCTGGAGGCAAAGTGAAAGTAGGTAAAGATCAGCTGATCTTTCCGGCAGAGGCCGTACTCTTCCGCAATCGGTTCCTTGACCTTCATGATCATCTCGGCAATTGCCCAGACTTCCTCGGCGGTGGCCAAAATTTTCGCGCCGGCACCGATGTATTCCGCATCTTCAAAACCGCTGCCGACGCCGGCCGTGCTTTGTATATATACGGTATGGCCGCGCTTGGTAAGTTCCAGCGCGCCGCCCGGCGTAAGCGCTACGCGGGCTTCATTGGTTTTGATTTCTTTTGGTACGCCGATAATCATGCGTAAAATGTTGTATTTGGTGAGCAGATACTGTTTTAAATCAGCAGGCAAAGGTAGTAAATACCCAGCGTAACGATGGGTATTCGGCGAGCGTATCGCAGAATTTTTACCCAATCTTACAGAAAAATATCCGCTGCCATTTCGGCGACAACTCCTTGCTGAACCGCGATCCGAAACATCTCGCGCACAGCCGCCCGACCCTGCTCGCCCAAATCCACCGTAAAATCCGTCACATACAGCCCGATATGCGCCGCCATCACCGCATCGTCCATGGCTTGCGCGTGGGCGCGCACGAAGGGCATCACGTCGGATCGGTTCGCAAAGGCATATTCCACACTCCGTCGCAGTACCCGGTTAACGCGCTGCAGCACTTCGCGCGGCAAATCCCGCCGGGCAACGATTCCGCCAAGGGGAATCGGGAAACCCGTGGTAGATTCCCAAAATTCGCCCAGGTCGCGAATTTTCACCAGCCCTTTCTGTTCGTAGGTAAACCGGTTTTCGTGGATGATCAGTCCGGCATCAAAACGGCCACGCAGCACCGCGTCTTCTATATCGGAAAATAGGAGTACTGACTTCCACTGCGCCTGCGGGTATGCGAGGCTGAGTAAAAAATTAGCCGTCGTCATCTCGCCGGGAATGGCGATTCGGGCAGCCTGGATTTCCGCCGCAGACAGCTCTTTTTTCGCAATCAACAAAGGACCGCAATTTCGCCCCAAGGCGCTGCCGGCATCCAACAGGACGTACCGGCTCGTCAGATGGGCAAAAGCATGGTAACTCAACTTGGTGATATCAATCGTCCCATCAAAAGCGCGCCGATTGAGCGCCTCCACATCGTCGAGGTAAGGCTCAAATTGAAGCCCCTCCACGTCCACTTTGCCATGGATCAGGGCGTCAAAGATAAAGGTGTCGTTGGGACAAGGAGAAAAACCGAGGGACAAGCGCATAGACATTCATGTTGAGCGTGTTCGGAACAGCCGAAACTGCGTACCTTCGCGCAAATGGAGCCAATCGTAATTTTTGAAGACAACCACTTGCTGGCGCTTAACAAGCCGGCGGGATGGTTGGTTCAGGCCGACCGCACCGGCGACCGCACGCTGACGGACTGGGGGAAGGCGTATCTGAAGGCAAAGTACCAAAAACCCGGCGCCGTTTTTTTGCATCCCGCGCACCGCATTGACCGGCCGGTGAGCGGCGCAGTATTGTTCGCCCGCACCGACAAAGCGCTGGGACGCCTGACTACGCTTTTCCGCGAGCAGCAAGTGATCAAAACGTATTGGGCGCTGGTCCTGACGCCGCCGGCGCAACCCGATGGGGTGCTACGCCATTATCTCGTAAAAAACGAGCAAAAAAACATCGTAACTGCCTACGATCGCCCGGTAGCCGGCGCAAAAGCGGCAGAACTCCGTTATCTTTTTGTCGGCACGGCCGGGTCGTATTCCCTGCTGCACGTTTGGCCGCATACGGGCAGACCCCACCAGATTCGCACCCAGCTGGCCGCAATGGGTTGCCCCATCGCAGGTGATTTGAAATACGGCGCGCCGACGCCGCTTCCCGACGCCTCCATCGGCTTACATTGCCGGCAAATGGAATTCATCCATCCGGTTCGGCTGGAACCGGTGACCGTCCTGGCGGAACCTCCGAATACGGCGATCTGGCAATTTTCGATCAGGTAACCTATTGAAAAGAAACCGGGTATGCGCGGAGCGTGCAGCCCCCTACCCTTTCCGATCCCGTCTGTTCTCCCGGCGGTCGCGCTTGTCTTCCATGCGGTCGCGCTTATCTTCGCGGCGATCCCGTTTGTCTTCGCGGCGGTCGCGCTTGTCCTCCAGGCGATCCAGGCGGCCGCCTTCATGTCGGGCGTCCCGAACGTCCTCGCGCGCGTCGCGCACGTCCTCGCGCGCGTCGCGGCGGTCTTCTTTGCGGTCGCGTTTATTCTCCCGATTGTCGCGAACATCTTCGCGGCGGTCGGCGCGCGGGCTTTGTTGCGCCTGCAATTGAAGGCTGAAAAAGAAAAACAGGAGCAGAGGGAATACGGAAACAGAACGAATTTGCATTATTATTCGATTTATAAAACAGTTAAAAAATAGTGTTTTGACATTTTGTCTGCACAAAAGTTTAAAAAACACAAATTTTTCCTACAATTCGCCCGGTTTCACCTGCATCTGCAACAAACCGCCGTTTCGGATCACCCAGACGCTGAGCGCTCGTCCGATGGTGGTTTCATCCAGGATTTTATGTAAATCGTCTATGGAATCCAGGGATTTTCCTTCTACTTGGACGATCAGATCGCCCGGTTGCAGACCGGCGAGCGCGGCCGGGCCGTTTTGTTCGACCGTCTGTACCTGGATGCCGCCTTTTGTTTGCAACTGCAGGGAATTCATCCATTGAGGCGGCAGGGTGACCGCCTGCGCGCCGATCCCGATATAGCCGCGACGGACGCGGCCTTCGAGGATCAGTTTGCCGACTACAAATTTCGCCAAATTGGCCGCCACGGCGAAGCAAAGCCCCTGCGCCGGCAGGATCACGGCTGTGTTGACGCCGATTACCTGTCCGCGCGAATCCACCAGCGGGCCGCCGGAGTTGCCGGGATTGAGCGCGGCGTCTGTCTGGATTACATCGTCTATCAGTCGGCCGCTCTGGCTCCGCAGGGTACGCCCCAGGGCGCTGACGACGCCGGCCGTGAGGGAGTACTGAAAGCCGAAAGGGTTGCCGATGGCGATCGCAATTTGGCCCACCTGGAGCCGGTCGCTGGCGCCGAAGGCCAGCGTTGCGAAATGATCGCCGCTGATTTTAAGCACGGCGAGATCCGTCGCCGGGTCGTCACCCACCAATTCGGCGGTAAAACTCCGGCCATCCGGCAAAGACGCCTCAATGCGTTTGGCGCCATGGACGACATGGCTGTTTGTGACCATATACCCGTCGGTACTGATCAGAAAACCCGAACCTGTTCCGGCTTGCGGCTGCCGGCGATCTTGGGGTTGATTGGTTTCAACTTTTAGATGCGCGACTGCCTGGCTTACCTGTCGGGCTACGCCGGAGACGGTTTGCGAATAGGCGTCGAGCAACTCGGCGTCGCGGTCGGCAGCGTCGGAAGATTGGAGCGCTTGATCGGCAGAAGCGCCGGGGTTGGCCAGGAAGTGCAGCATATCGTTTACAGACTGTTACCAGACCAAATCTTGCGATAATTATGCCGACTGTAATTTCAGGGCATTTTGGCAGCCAGGCCTGACAAAATTACTGAATAACGACTTTTTTATGCAGTGTCCGGCCATTGGTCAACTGAGCCTCCAGGAGGTAGATGCCGGGGCGAATTTCCGGGGCGATCGGCCATTCGAGGGAAATTTGCGGTTGTTTGAGGGTGTTTTGTCGGATAAGTTTTCCGCCGGTATCCAAGAGCCGCACCGACTGGATGGACAGGTCGGGGTCGAGCGATTGCAGTCGGAGGGTTTCGGTTGCTGGATTGGGATACACGGACAGGGCGGGCGTGTCGGCATCGAGATCAGCCGGCGCGGAGGTAAAAGGGAGGGTAAAATCGGAGAAAAAGCGCCACAGTTCCGCCGTGGCGGAGATGTCCCGGTTGGTGTTGCCCAGTCCGGAGGAACCGGAAGCGCCGGGCCAGGTATGGCCGCCGTTGAGAATTTTCAGGTGTTCTACCCGGACGCCGGCGGCGCAGGGCGACCAGACCTGTCGCTCCACCGTAGAGCCTTCGCTGACGAGGTCGGGCAGCGGCGTCACGACGGCAGGTTGCGCACAGCTGTCGCGGGAAGTCCACAAGCCCAGTACCTGTTCTGCGGACTGGTTGCCCAGCCCCCCGTTGTAGCTCACGATCGCGTCGGCCGTGCCGTGTATTTGCATAAAGGGAACGGCGCGCACGGGCGCGCACTGGTTGAAAGCGCCGGTGGTCATCGTGCCGGCTACTGAACCCGCAGCGGCGATCCGGTTGTTGAGTTCGCAGGCCAATCGGTGGGACATAAAGCCGCCCGCCGAGAATCCGCAGGTATAAACCCGAAGCGCGTCAATCGTGTAATTAGCGGCCATCGTATCGAGCAGGGCGCTGATAAATCCCACATCGTCGGCGGTCGAACCGCCGGGAAAGCTGGCATTTATGTTCCAGGCATTCCCGACGCCGTTGGCATACACGGCGATAAAGCCGGCGGTATCCGCCAGGGCATTAAAACCGGAATATCCCATGATCGCCTGGGCCGATTGGGTGAATCCGTGCAGTACAAATACCAGCGGCGTCGGTTGGCCGGACGTATAGCTTGTCGGGATATATGCGATGTAGGTTCGGTTTTGGCCTTCAAAGGTGAGACTGCCGTTTATCTGGGCGGATAAGCAAATCGGGGCGGCAAACAGCGCCGCAGCGAGCAAGGAGTAGATAAATTTCATGCTTTTATAAATTTTATTCAGTAAAATGAGTGCACGGCGACTTCCGACCCGCTCTCAGTCGGTCGCAATCGTCACATTTTTTGGTTCCGTAAAAAAGCGCATGGCTTCCCATCCGCCCTCGCGGCCTACACCCGACTGTTTGACGCCGCCGAAGGGCGTGCGCAAATCGCGCAGCATCCAGGTATTGATCCATACGATGCCCGCCTGTAAATCCCGCGCGAGGCGTTGGCTTCGCTGCAGGTTGTTGGTCCATACCGTGGCGCTGAGGCCGTAGGCGGTGCCGTTGGCCAGCGCCAGCGCCTCTTCGTCCGTATCGAAAGGCTGAATCGTCACGACCGGGCCGAAAATTTCCTCCTGGTTGGTACGGCAATCAATCGGCAGGCCTTCGATAACCGCCGGCGCCAGGTACCAGCCTCCTGCGAGTTGTCCGGGCAGGCGCACGGGCGTGCCGCCGCACAGCACGGTGCCGCCTTCCTGCTTTGCCAGTTCTATGTAAGACAGCACTTTCTCGAAGTGCGCCTGGCTGACGACCGCGCCCAGTCGGCTATCGGCGGCGGCCGGGTCTCCGACTTTCAGGGCTTGAACCTGTTCGACAAAATCTTTTTTAAACCGCGGATACAGACTGCGTTCGACATAGATGCGGGATCCGCAAAGGCAAATTTGTCCCTGGTTATTAAACGAGGAGCGCACCGTCGTGTCCAGCATGCGCGCGTAATCGCAATCGGCGAAAATGAGGTTGGGGTTTTTCCCGCCGAGTTCGAGGCTTATTTTTTTAAACATCGGCGCCGCCACGCGGGCAATTTCCGCGCCGGCTCGCGTGCTGCCGGTAAACGTGACCGCTTTTATTTCCGGGTGTGCGACGATCGCGGCGCCGGCAGCAGGCCCCGTACCGTGCACGATATTGAGCACCCCGGGGGGCAGTCCGGCCTTGTTGCAGATCTCGCCCAGCAAATACGCCGTGTAAGGTGTTATTTCGGAGGGTTTTCCCACCACGCAATTGCCGGCGGCCAGCGCGGGCGCAATTTTCCAGGTAAACAGGTAAAGCGGCAGGTTCCAGGGGGAAATAGCGCCGACGACGCCCAGGGGCTGGCGCAGGGTATAGCTGAGGGCATCCGGCTGATAGTGGCTTTCCGAGGCGAAATGCAGGCAGGCGGTGGCGAAAAATTTAAAATTCAGCGCTGCGCGGGGGATATCCACCGTGCGAGCCGTGGCGATAGTTTTGCCGGAATCCAGGCTTTCCGCTGCTGCCAATGCCTCCAGATTTTCCAAAATACCGTCCGCGATCGCGCGCAGGATATCATGGCGTTGTTCCGGCGAAAGCACAGCCCAGGCCGGAAAAGCCGCGCGCGCTGCCGCGACGGCAGCGTCCACGTCGTCCGAACCGGAATCCGGAATTTGCGCATACACCTCCCCGGTGGCCGGGTTGTGGTTGTCGAGGTACCTTCCGGAATGGGGCGCTTCATACCGGCCGTTAATAAAATTGTGCAGGACGATCATATCAGGTCGTCGGATTTTTGCATAAATTAAGCGAATAAACTGTCCTTGGGCGCGTCAAAAGTACCTACTTTTAGCGCTAAAATTAAGCGCGAGTCAGAGATTTTATTGCCGGGTCAAAAATGAATCTGCTTTTCCGAAGGCTAAAAATCGCAGATAAGCGCGCACAACCACACCGAAATTATGTCCACTTCCATCCTCTCGATTCAAAACGTTGTAAAAACATACGGCGCCTACGCTGCGGTGGATCACCTCAGCCTGGAAGTGCCGGAGGGCCGTGTTTTTGGTATGTTGGGCCCGAACGGCGCCGGAAAAACCTCCCTGATCCGCATGATCACCACGATCACGGCGCCCGATTCCGGGGAAATATTTCTCCGCGGCGAACGGCTGAATGCCCGATCACCGGAAAAAATCGGCTATATGCCGGAAGAGCGCGGCCTGTATAAAAAAATGAAAGTGGGGGAACACCTGCTCTACCTGGCGCAACTCAAGGGACTGAGCGCAGCCGCCGCCAAAAAAGAAATCTATTTCTGGCTCGATAAATTCGATATCCGGAGCTGGTGGGACAAAAAAATCGAGGAACTCTCGAAGGGCATGCAGCAGAAAATCCAATTCATCGCCACCGTCGTGCACAGGCCGCCCCTGCTCATCCTCGACGAACCCTTCACCGGACTGGATCCCATCAACACGGCAATTATAAAAGACGAAATCACCCGCCTCAACCGGGAGGGAACCAGCATCATTTTTTCCACGCACCGCATGGAACAGGTGGAAGAAATGTGCGACCATATCGTGCTCATCAACCATGGCAAAAATGTGTTGTACGGCGCGGTAACCGACATCAAAAACGAATACAAACAAAACCGATACCGCATCGAAACGGAAAACAGCCTGCCGGAAGACTTCGCTGAACACTTCCAAGTCGTGGAAACCGCCGGCGCCGCCGCCACCGTCCAACTGGAACAGGAAGCTCAAAGCGACGACCTGCTGCGCTATCTGCTCGACCGGCACGTCCGGATCCGCTATTTTGCGGAGATCCTGCCTACGTTTAACGAAATATTTATCCGGCGGGTGGAAGGCACAAGCCCGGAGCACGCCAATGGGCAATAAAAAAACCCTACCTCCACCTGTTCACTTTGCGAATTACCTGATCGTATGTCAAAATTAAAACTCATCGTCTGGCGGGAATATATCACCCGCGTACGGAAACGCTCTTTCATCCTCGGCACCCTGATGGCGCCGATCGGGTTATTGATCTATATCCTGGTCATTGTGGGGCTGAGCAGTTATGAAGGCGGCAGCGGCCTGAAAGTGGCCGTCCTGGACGAAGCCGGCGTCGTAAACCAACTGGCGGATGAAAAAGGCCTGCGCTTCAGTATTGTAAAAGGGAAAAGCCTGGAGACGCTGAAAGAAGCCGTTGCCGCGGAGCAGTACGACGGCGTGCTGCGGGTGCCGCCGATCGGCAATGTGCGCGAAAAGGAATTCACCCTATATTATTATTCCGACCAAAAAATCGGGCCGGAAAAACGCGCCGCGATGGAAGAGGC
>JAUMBL010000218.1:0-8384 GCA_032115775.1 Saprospiraceae bacterium
CCTCGGTGCGGGGCGTCCGCCGGTTGTTCCAGGCGTGGCAGGCGCGGTCATCGGGTGCGCGGTACGCCTCGGTCTCCGTGATGATCCCGGCGGTGCGTTTGCCGTCGAAATCGGAAACCAGCACCTTCCCGATCAAGTCGCGGGCAATGCCCACGACATCCGGGCGCAGATAAAATTCGAGCGGCAAACGAGGAAAGCAGTGCATATTTCGGTGCAAGTTTCTGTAAAAAGCCGTACTTCGCAGCGAAAATTTGCAGCCTGACGCATGCCCTTATTGCTACTTACCCATCCGACCCCCGACGCGACCTTCGCGTTGTGGCGCCTCGACGAGCCGGAAGATTTCTTCCGCGACGGCCTCCCGCTGTCTGCCTCGGAGGAAGCGGATCTTGCGCGTTTTAAGGATCTTCGCCGATTGGAGTGGCTGGCTTCCAGGCGCTTGCTGCACCGACTAACCGGCTCGGCCGCGCGGCTGGAACTGGCGAAGGACGCTTTTTCAAAACCGTTTTTTCTTGGCCACCCGGAACGACATTGCTCGCTGAGCCACTCGAAAGGCATCGTCGGCGCCTTGCTGGCTGAGGCCGTGTGCGGCTGCGACGTGCAGGTGCTCGTGCAAAAAATGCCGCGCCTGGCGCATAAGTTCCTGCGCCCGGAGGAGGCGGATTTCGTGTACAACCACGGAGTCGTCGAGCAATTCGAGTTGATGCACATTTTTTGGACGGCCAAAGAGAGCCTGTACAAGGCCTATGGACTGAAGGCGCTGGATTTCCGCAAGCATATTCGCGTCGAGCCTTTTATTTGGGAAAATGGCCGCGCCATCGCAACAGGCTGGGTGGAAAAGGATGATTTTTCCGGTAAATTCAAGTTGTATTCCGCAAAAATTGAATTGGACGAGGCCTGCTCGCTGATCTGGACGGTCTGTTTGTTCGTGGCGTAAGGGAGGATCAGCCGGTTCGGAATTTCACGGTAGCGGGCGAAACGCCCAGGTGCTGCGGCGCCTGAATGTGCTGGAAATGGCCGTTCAGCCCGATCCGAATAATGGCCAGGTGGTGAATGGCGTGGTCGTACACGAAAGCGAGTTCGCGACCCACCGTACTGGCATAATCCGGGCGCTCCGCGCTGCCAAATTCCGCCCGCACAGACACCGGCGTATCGGGCTGCAATTCGAGCAACCGGACGGCAAAAACGTCGAAGGCTGCTGCAGCAAGCCGGGGGTCGGATTCATACTGCAGGTTGCGGGGCCTGCCGGCGTAGTCCACCAGTCCGTCTGGCGCCCCTTTGTCCAGGCACTGAAAAAATTCCAGAATATGCCGGAAGTGCTGCCCGATACTGTTGCCTTCATATTCCGGCAGCGGCATCCGGTATTCTTCCGGACTGAATTGTTTCAATACGTGGTTGATTTGCTCGATGACGGTCAGGAGGGCGGTAGCCGCTTGCATGGGATAGTATCTGAAAAATGATGAATCGCGTTCAGAAGATCCTCTTCTCTAAGGATAGAAAAAAGTACCGGTAGAAAAAAAGAATTCATCAGTGCGTTGTTAATCATATCGTATATGCCCTGAAAAACGTTAAAATGCGCGGTATGCGCCTCAGTGCGATCGGATATTCCGCAAATAAACGGATTTTTGCACAATGTTACCACCTCCATTCATCCGGCAAATGCAGGATTTGCTGGGCGCCGCCTATCTGCAATTTGAGGGCGCACTTTCAAGTCCTCCACCCGTAAGCATCCGGCTGCACCCCGTCAAAGCCGATCCGCAGTCTGCAATTCCCAACCCGCAATCTGCAATCCCAATTCCCTGGCATCCCTTAGGCTACTACCTCTCCGAACGCCCTGCATTCACGTTCGATCCCTACTGGCACGCCGGCGCTTATTATGTGCAAGAGGCTTCGTCCATGTTTTTATACGAGGCCTTGCGGCAGGCGGCGGACTTGCCGCTGCGCCCGAAGATTTTAGATCTTTGTGCGGCGCCCGGCGGGAAGAGCACCCTGCTCACCGCCTTTATCGGGTCGGAGGGGCTGTTGGTATCGAACGAGTTCGTGCGTGCGCGCGTGGGCATTTTGCGGGAGAACCTCGAGCGCTGGGGCGTTCCGAACGTGGCAGTGACCCACACGGACGCGGCGGCTTTTAGTCGCTTGGCCGGTTGGTTCGACGTGGTGGCGGTAGATGCGCCCTGCAGTGGTGAAGGCTTGTTCCGCAAAGACCCCGACGCCATGCAGGAGTGGTCGCCGAAGGCGGTGGAGCATTGCGCCCTGCGGCAGCGGGAAATACTGCAGGAGGCCGTGCAGGCGCTGGCGCCGGGGGGCGTTTTGCTGTACAGCACCTGCACGTATAATCGGCAGGAAAATGAAGATAACGTCCGTTGGCTGTGCAAGGAGTACGCGCTTGCGCCCATATCGCTGGAAATTCCTGCTGCGTGGGGCATCGAAAGCAATGAATGGGGATTTCGCTTTTTCCCGCACAAATTGGCGGGCGAGGGTTTTTTTATCAGCGTGCTGCGCAAACCGGCCGGCGCGCCGGCGCGCTGCCCGAAGCCGGCGGGCTTTCAGTTTCTGCAGGCCGTTCCCAAAAATCAGCTTCCTGCGCTGACGTCCTGGTTGTCTGACGGCGATTCCTGGCGGTTTTACCGCACGCCGCGGGAAGAGATCGTCGCCCTGCCCGCCGCTGTAGCGGATGATTTTCTGACGCTGGATCCCGTATGCAAGGCCAAGTGGTTCGGCGTTCCGCTCGGTGCATTTAAAGGCAAGGATTTCGTACCCGACCACGCGCTGGCCTTGAGTCTGGCGCGTTCGAAGGCGCTGCCCATGGCGGATTTGGATCGGGAGCAGGCGCTGCAGTTTCTGCGGAAGGAACATTTTGACCTGCCTGCGGGCGTCCCTTCCGGTTGGGTGCTGGCTGGATTTGGCGGACTGGTGCTGGGTTGGATCAAAGCAATGCCCAATCGGATGAATAATTATTTGCCGATGGAGCGGCGGATACGGAAGCAGGGGGGGTGAATTTTGTTTCGCCACCCTCGGCGGCGAAACAAAATAGCGAACGGTTGTCTTTTTTTGATTTTTTTTATGAAAAAAATCAAAAAAAGACAACCGTTCGGAATATTATTTTGAATTACGGGCAGTTAATAGACTTATTACAGCCCCCCTCATGCTTGCGGGGAGGCGGGAGTCCTACCGTCCGCCTGGCGGGCAATGCGTTTTCAGGAATTTGGTGAACATCGTGCGCAGGTGCGCGCGCGTGCCCTCGCCTTCGCTGATTCCGTGCGAGCGGTTGGGGTAGGGCATAAATTGGAAGTATTTGTTGTAGCGGATCAGTTCGTTCACCAGCATTTCCGCGTTTTGGTAGTGCACGTTGTCGTCGCCCGTGCCGTGGATGTAGAGCAAATTCCCCTGCAGATTTTTGGCATGGGTGACCGGCGAGCCGGCGAGAAAGTCCTCCCTGTTTTCCTGCGGCAGGCCCATGTATCGTTCCTGGTAGATATTGTCGTAGGTTAGTTGGTTGGCGACTGCTGCGACGGCGATGCCGGTTTTGTAAATTTCCGGGTATTGGAACAGGCAGTTGAGCGTACTTGAGCCGCCGCCGCTCCAGCCCCAGACGGCCACGCGGCTGGTATCTATCCAGTTCCAGCGTTCGAACATGGCCTTGGCGCCCATGGCTTGGTCGCGGATATTCACCACGCCGATTTTGCGGTAGATGGCCTTGCGCCAGGCGCGGCCTTTGGGCGCCGGCGTGCCGCGTCCGTCGAGCGAGGCATAGATGTAGCCATCGGCGGCCATGTCGCCTTCGTATTGGCGGTTGGCGCCGACGCCGTACGCATCGCGCACCGTGGCGGACGCCGGTTCGCCATAGACATAAAAGAGAATCGGGTATTTTTTCTTTGGGTCAAAGTCTTTCGGTTTTACCAGCCAGCCGTCGAGCGTGACGCCGTCGGCGGTGGTTACCTGGAATATTTCCACCGGATGGTTCGCCGGCGGTTTGGCGGCGATTTTGCCGGACAGAGACTGCGTCGGATCCAGGGGTTTATGATCCGGGAGCGTGATCCATTCCGTGGCGCGGGGGGTGTAATAATTAGTGAATCCGTGGCGCGCGTACCGCGCGTCGGGGGAGATGCTATAGTTATGCGCGCCTTGTTGTTCCGTTGGGCTGAGGCGTTCCGGTTCCCGGCTGCTGCCGTCGAGGCGTACCCGCCACAGGTAGGATTGCGTGGCATTGTCCGGCGACGCCATGAAATAGAGATAGCCGCGATCTTCGTCTATGCGGCTGACGCTGATGACGTCGTATTTGCCGTTGGTGAGGAGCGTTTCTTCCTTGCCATCGCGGCTGACGCGATATACATGTCGCCAGCCGTCCTTTTCGCTGGTCCAGAGAAACGATTTGCCGCTTTCCATCCACTTGAAATAGTCTGTCATATCGCCGCCCTGCAGGTCAATCCAGGCCTCGTCCGTTTCCTGGTACGTGGCGGTGCAGGCGCCCGTTTTGGCGTCGCAGAGGAGGAGCGTGCTTTGGTTTTGTTTGCGGTTCAGTTGTTGCAGCATCAGTTGGGCGCCGTTTGGCAGCCACTCCATGCGCGGCAGGTACGTTTGGCGCGGGTCGCCGGGTAGTTGCATCCAGGTTGTTTTTTTGGATTTAATATCCACCACGCCGATTTTATAAGGCGAGGGCGGTTCCCCCACCTTCGGATACTCAACCGGCACATTGAAGGCATAGATTGAATCCGTGGTATTGATCATATAAAAATCGCGGATTTGATTGGCGTCAATTTGCCAATAGGCGATGCTTTTGCTATCCGGGCGCCAGCGGAAGCCGTCGCGGCAGTCGAATTCCTCTTCGTACACCCAGTCGAACGTTCCGTTGATGAGTTTGGGCGTGCCGTCGGTTTCGGTGAGCCGGGTAATTTTTCCGGAGGGCAGTTCTTCCACATATAGATTGCGTTGGCTGACATAGGCCACCCTGGCGCCGTCCGGCGAAAATTTGGCAAACATCAGCGAGCTGCCCGGCAGGCCTTTGCCCAGTTGCGTCAGGCTGCCGGAGTTCAGATCCAGCACCCAGTAATCGCCGCGCGTATTATAGCGCCAGACGCGCGCGGAGTTCGTATAGAGCAACAATTTGCGGTTATCTGCCGAAAACTGGAACGATTCGACGGCCAGCGGCTTCGACGACCCTGCCGGCCGCAGTTGCGCGGTTCCGACAATCGTATTAGCCGTCAGGTTCGGTAAATCGTATTGCAGGATGGCGTCGTTTTCCAGGGCGTAGTAACTGTGTCCGGCGGGCGCCCATTCAATGCCTTGGGCGGCGAGGAGGACTTGGAAAGAGAGAAATAAAGAAGCGAGTAAAAGTCGAAGCACGGCAAAAAAAAATTTCGGTGAAAAAATACGCGGAGGGGGATCCCGCAGAATACGCGGAATTCGCAGAAAACACAGATTTTTTTGGGATTGCAAATCAAGGAAATTATTCCCGCTTTTAAAAAAAATAAATTCTGCGCCTTCTCCGCGAATTCTGCGAATTCTGCGGGAAAATCCTCCGCGTATTCTGCGGGATCTAAAATCCCAGCCAGGACGGCATTTGGCCGCCGCCGCTGCGTTTCTTCCCCGTATTAAAATGGCGCAGATCATACGTAAAAGACAGCATGACAAATTGCCGCAGTGCGTTGGTCTGTTGGTCTTCGATATAAGTTTCCGTGACGGTACGCTGGATATTCCGGTTTTGGTTGAGCACGTCGTTCAGCGCCAGGGCGATTTCGCCGCGTTCGTTTTTGAATATTTTTTTACCGATTGCCAGGTTCCAGAGCCAGTAATTCTGGTTGAAATCGCCGGACAGGCCGGAGAACAGCTGGTGGCTCACATCGGTGCGCAGCACGAAGCCTTCGAGGACGATCCAGTTGAGGCGGGCGCGGGAGTTGAGCGTGAGGTAATCATTGTCGGCGTTGGTTTGCAGCGAATTGCGCACCTGGTTCCAGGTGGGTCGGGTGGACACGGAAAAATCTATGCGATCGCTGATATTGGAGCTGAGCGTGACGCCGGCGCCGAAGCTGTGGGTTGTGGCGAGGTTTTTCGCTTCGTTCAGCAGGCCCGGGTTTTGGGAAAAATTATACGCGCCATCGAGGTTGGCGTTCATTTTCAGCCCTTTGATCGGCTGTCCGTAGGATACGAACGAGCGCAAAGAGTAAGCGCCGTCGAGGTTGACCGGCCGGCTGATCTGGGCGCCGGGTTGGACGGCATATTGCCCAAAAATCGGAAAATCGCTGCCGGCCAGGTAGGTGCTGTTGGCGATGTAGTCGCTGGTCAGGTTACCGCCGATCAAGGCGAAGAAGGTGGAGCCTTTCGCTTGATTAGAGCCTTGATAGCGCATGAAGAAATTGTGCTGCATAGATTGCCGCAGGTTGGGATTTCCGAGCGTGAGTTGCAGCGGATTGGCGTTATTGATCACGTCCTGCAATTGCTCCACGGCGGGCAGTTGGGTATTGGTGCGGTAGTTCATGCGGACGTTACGCGATTTATCCACGTCGAACCGGAGTGAAGCGGAGGGCAGCAGGTTAAAGAAATCCTGCCCGAAGTTTGCGGCGGAGGGGAAGCTTCGGTCGTTGTTGAGCGTAGCCCACTGCGCGTTGAGGCGGACGTTGAAGTTAAACGTGCGGTCTTTGCTGTAGTTATAGCCGGCGCCGGCCTGCTGGGTGATGTAGTCGTTGGAAAATACGTTGGTCAGCGGCGTATTGAGCAGGGTATAGCCATCGTCCGGCGCGAAGAAATCGTATGTATAGCGGTCGGAGGCTTCTTGCTGGTAGCTGGCGCGGTAATTGATCAGGAGTTGGCTTTTGTCGGTAATGGGTTCGGTATATTCCAGGTTGGCGGAGGCATTCCAGTTATTGACGTCGAGCGATGCTTGCTGATCCAGGCTGTCGAGCCGTTGGATCGGGCCGAGGAAGAAGGCATTTTGCGACTGGAGCAGGTTGCTGCCATTTTTAGGGCTGTATCCGGTGTTGATATCCGTGGAGAAGGTGCGGCCTTTTCGTTGGAATTTGTGCCGCCACAGGAGCGAATTACTGAAATTGATCCCCGTCAGTTCGCTGCGATAGCGGTTGTCCGTTTCGTTGAGGAGGCCGGCGCCCCGGCGCGTTTGTCCGAGTGTGGCGGAATTTCCGTCGTTGATTTGGGCGGTCAGGCGGGGTCGGATCAGCAGCGAATTGAAGCTGTCCAGTTCGATCGTGATGCGGGCGTTGAAGCGGTGGTTGGTATTATCGCCGCGGGACAGGCTGGTTTCGTCATAGACCTGGGCGGCTTCCGGGTCTGCGGTGAATTGCCGGAAGATCGCGGATTCGGCGTTATTGAGGGTTTTATTAAAAAAGTAGCCGGCATTGACGTCCACTTTTTTACCCCATTTATCCGAGTAGTTGATGCCCAGCGCGTGGGTGGTTGCGATACCCCCTTGGGGACGCACGAGAAAATCCATGGATCCGCCGCCTCCTCCTCCGCCGCGGCCGCCGCCGCCCATCATTCGGCCGCCCATCATCATCATGGCGTTGCGGAAGCGGCCGCCGCCGCCGGGCACGCCCATGACGCCGAGGATATCGTCGAAGGAAAAATTTTGGACATTAATATTATTGCTCATGCCGATGAACGAAATCCGGCGGTCGCCGTCGAACACATTAATATTGCCGCCCAGTTGGTACTTGTTTTGGTATCCATAGCCGGCGTAGGCTTTGCCGAACTGTCCGTTGTTCATGCCACTTTTCGTGACGATATTGATCGTTTTAGTCGTGTTTCCGTCTTGAAAACCGGTAAATTGCGCCTGATCGCTTTGCTGATCAAAAATCTGCACCTTATCAATCACCTCTGCCGGCAGGTTTCGGAGCGCCGCGGTGGGGTCGTTGCCGAAGAACGGCTTCCCGTCCACCAGTACCTGTGTGACATTTTCGCCTTGGGCTTTGATCGCGCCGTTGTCTGTGGTGACGCCGGGCAGTTTGGATACCAGGTCTTCCGACGTAGCGTCCCGGAGCACCTTCACGGCATTTGCGTTGAATTCCGTGGTATCGCCTTTTTGCTGGGCGATCGGCACGGTGCTTTCCACCTTAATTTCCTGGAGCAGGACACTGCCCGGTTGGAGCGGCACGCCGCCCAGGTCGGCGTCCCGGTCTTTAATTGTTACTTCCCGCGCGGCGTTTTCATAGCCGAGCAGGCTGATTTGCAGTTTGTAGCCGCCTTTTCCGACGCCGGAGATGGCGAAGCGGCCGTCGTCTGCGGAGACCGTTGTTTTAAAGGTTTCGCCCCAGGGGTGTTGCAGACCGACGGATGCGCCGGCCAGGGGTGCATTGTTGGCGTCGGTGATTTGGCCGCGGATGGTGAACGTTTGGGCGACCAATTGCTGGGCGCCGAGGAGCAAGCAGAGGAGGAGG
>JAUMBL010000219.1:0-3447 GCA_032115775.1 Saprospiraceae bacterium
TGCAGGTTGTGCGAGGGGCTGCTGGAAAAATTTACGTATCCGCTCCAGTACCGGTAACCGCGGTTGCCGGGCAACGGCAGCTCGCCCGCGCGGTACAAGTTCGTCGGATCAAAATCATTAAATAAAAAGGTATATTGATCCGAAATGCCGGCTTCGAGGATGGCCTGGCTCTTAAAAACCCCCGACCAGTACCCGGTCACTTCGCGATCCATTTCCTGAAAATCCAGGCTAAACGTGTGGTCGCCGCTCACGCCGATCTGCCAGGAATTGAGTTGCTTGTTTTGTGGATAAAAAGTGTAGCCGAGACCCGGGAAAAAACTCTGCACGCCGTTTCGCGGTACAAACCCCGCATCGGCCGTGTAGTTGCTGTCCACCAGCATATATCCCAACCGCGCGTTCAGGTTTCGATCCCGATAGCCCAGAAATTGCGCCAGCGTATTACCGCGTTTTTTCGGATCAGGGGAAAAAGAACGGTGGTAGTACCACTCGCCTTCCCAGCGGTTATCTTGAGAATATAAATTAAATTCTAAGCCGGCGACGCGTTGCCAGGGCTGTTGGCCCTGTTTTTGTTCCGGGTTAAGCGGGTTCAGAAAGTTCTCCTTATTTACAAATATACCGCTGATGGCGCTGCGCTGGAACACCTTGCGCTGGACGGTCGCCACGGAAAAATTAGCGGCCGGCAGCGCGCGGAGGCTGTCCCATTGCAGTCCCCGGGTTTGCATATTCAACAGCCCCACGCGCCAGTCATCGTTGAGTTTGCCGCTGAGGCGGGCGCCGGCCAGAATCGGTACTGTTTGATTCTCGCCGGTGCGCGGGTTGCGCGCCAGACCGATGCGCCGGGAGAAAAAAGGTCGAGTGCTGGGAAAACCGAACATAGAGAACAAGTCGCGGTTCTCCAGAAAAAACTGCCGTCTTTCCGGGAAAAAAAGTTCGAAGCGGCTGAGGTTCGTCACCTGTCGGTCCACTTCCACCTGCGAAAAATCCGGATTAAACGTGAGGTCTAGATTGAGCGAGGGCGTGACGGCAATCTTGGCGTCGCCGCCGAGGTCGTGTCGAAAAGCGTCCGATTTTTCCCGGACCCGCAGGTCGGTGGGGTCGCGGAGATAATTGATGTTGTAGTTGCCCGTGGCATACGGGATCAGGGCGATATTGGCGCCGGGCGCCGGCGGCGGGTCTTCCCAGATCAGCGAGCCGGTGAAAGCGAGGTTGTTGGCGGCAAATTGCAGGGGGACGGGTCGCCAGGCGCTGACTTCAAAATTTTGCAATTTTACGCGGACAAAATTCATCTGCCAGCGATTTTCCCCTTCGGATACTTTGTAGCGCAGGGTTTTGAACGGAATCGCAATTTCCACTATCCAACGATCCGGGCTGGTGGACACGGCGGACACCCAGCGGTTGTCCCAATCGAACGAGAGCGTTGTCCCGTTGTCTATCAGTGCTTCCCGCTGCACATTGAAGGGGTTGACGCCGAACGCGAAGCCATTCAGACCGTCTTTAAACGGATCCAATAAGATATTGAGCACGTCGCTACTGCCGTTGGGAAAATCCCGTTTTAGGCTTTGCACGGTGAATGTTTCACCGGGTTGGTAGCAGACGGCGCTGACGTACAGGTTTTTGTCGTCGAAACTAAGGCGAATTTCAGTTTGAAAGGCGGTTAACCCGGTATCTACCGGAAACTGCCGGGTGAAATCGGTGGCTACCTGGGCGGCGGCCCAGGCGGCATCATCCAGCACGCCGTCCACTTTCACCGGTTCGGCGGTTTTCCGGATGCGCAGGTTTTGCGGGGCTGCAGGCGCCTGCGCTGCTGCTGGCTGGGCGCCGAAGAAGGCGAGGGCGAGCAGCAGGAGAAGGGTGTATCTTTTCATGGCGCAAAATTACAGGTTCCGCGCGGCTTGCACGGCGCAAACTGTCGTGCCGATTATTTTTCCGTCCAGCCGCGCGCTTTTCTTGGTAGAACGGTATAAAAATTGCCCGGAGCAACCGTTCTTTGGGTTTTGAAACCGACATCCGTATGATTTTACTGACAGGCGCCGGCGGCCAGCTCGGACAGAGTTTTTTGGCGCAGCCGACGCTCCCTCTCCCTTTACTGCCTTGTACCGCTTCCCAACTGGATATCACCGATGCGCGCGCGGTGGAGGCTTTTTTCCGCGTACATCCTGTGCGGTACTGCGTGAATTGCGCGGCCTATACGGCGGTGGACAAGGCGGAAAGCGAGCCGGATCGCGCCCGAGCCGTCAATGTGGCGGGCGTGCGCAATATCGCGAAGGCTTGCGCGGCGCGCGGGATTCCGTTGATTCATTTTTCAACCGATTATGTATATCACGCCCGCCAGAATACGCCGTACAAGGAGACCGACGCCGTGCACCCGCGCGGGGTGTACGCGCGCACGAAGCGGGCCGGAGAAGCTGCTGCCTTAAAAGCGCACGCCTGCACGATGGTGATTCGAACCTCGTGGGTGTATTCTCCGTTTGGCGCAAATTTCGTCAAAACGATCCTCCGATACGGCAGAGAGCGCCCCTTGTTGCGCGTGGTGTACGACCAGGTGGGCAGCCCGACCTACGCGCCCGACCTGGCGGCAGCAGTACTCCGGATCATCGAACAGGTGGAACAGGGCGAAAAAACAGCGGCAGATCTCGCGGGGATTTGGCATTATTCGAACGAGGGCGCCATCAGTTGGTACGATTTTGCCCAGGCGATTGCACGGGGCAAGGGGTTGAGTTGCCGGATCGAAGCGATTGAGTCCCGGGAATTTCCGACCGCTGCCGAGCGGCCGTTTTACAGCGTGTTACACAAAGGGAAAATCAAAGAGGCGTTCGGATTGGAGATACCGTATTGGTTGGACAGCCTGGAGGCTTGCCTGCGGGAATTGGCGTGAGCAGGCTACTGGAGTCCGACGTTCATTTTCCGGAGTTGGAGCGCGTCCAGGAATTGGAGCGTATCGCCCAGGCCGTTGAGAATGCGGGCATTGGCCGGTAATTTTACCGGATTCATAAAAATTTGCGGCCCAGAGAGGAGTAGGGTAGCGTTTCCGGCGCGGTTTCCGGCTTCGTCCACATAGGATTGGACGGTTTGGCGGCCGAATGGCTCGTGCAGAATAGTATATACGAAATTGGGCTCCAGTGCCTGGCAGGCGTCCCGCAAGTCATTTAACGAAATATTCGAGCCGAGATAGACGACTTTTTGGCGGCGGGAGCGCAGGAGGTAATGCAGGAAAAGCAACGTGAGTTCCTGCGTTTCGCCTTCCGGTAAATAGAGCAGGAAAACCGATGCGTCCCGGGCGAGTTCGAAGGGTTCCTTATCAATGGCGCACATGATTTTGCGCCGGATAAGATTGCTGATAAATTTTTCGTGCGCAGGGCTGACGCTTTGCGCCAACCAGAGTACATTGAGTTTATCAAGGAAAGGATAAACCAGTTCGAGCATGGCTCGCTCGAAGCCGTGTTCCCA
>JAUMBL010000220.1:0-7307 GCA_032115775.1 Saprospiraceae bacterium
GGACGGACAATTCGTGCTGACGGCTGCTTCGGGCGTCAATTTCAGCATCCTGCCGACAAAGACCGCCTTGCGTACCGACAGCGTGACAGCTGCCGACTTCACCCGGATCCAGCGGCACCTGACGTTTGTACAGCCATTCCAGACCGGTTACGAGGTGCTGGCCGCTGACGCCAATCAGGATCGGCGGATTACAACGCTGGATCTAATTCTGGGGAATCAGTGTTTGCTGGGCAATCCGGCCGCCTGCAACCAGTGGAACGCCCCGGTTTGGCGATTTGTAGATGCCGATCATGTGTTTCCGAGCGTGAATGCGCCTTGGAATCCGCCCGTGGGGATCACGCTCAACAACCTGCAGGCGCTCTGCGGCCCGGTTGAGGGATTGGACTTCATTGGATTGAAATCGCTGGACGTTGTGCGGCCTTTATCCGGCCTGCGGCCTGCGCCGGTCGTCCTGTACGGCGCCGATGTGCCTTTGGTTGCCGGCGCGGAGATTGCGTTGCCGATCCGCGTGGAGGACTACGCCGACCTGGCGTCCTTCCAGTTTGCGCTCGCGTTTGATCCGGCGGCCCTGCAGTGGACGGCGGCGGAACCGGCGGGCAGTGAACTGGACGACCGCCTCCAATGGGGCTTGTGGAACGCTGCCGGGGGCGAGATTCGAGTCTTGCAATACGGCGCCGAAAGCCAGTCGCTGGAAGCAGGATCGGCCATTTTTACCCTTCGATTTACGGCGTTGGAGAGCGGCAGATGGCTGAGCGAGGTACTTGGATTGGACGAGGCCGTCCTACCGGCCGAGGCCTACACGGACGACCTGACGGCGCGGCCCTTCCAGTTGCGCTTCGATCGGTCGAGCGGGCAATCCGGTTCTGCGGAAGCGGAAAAATCCGGCTGGTTGCGGGCGCTGCCCAATCCGGCTTCCGGCAGCACGCGCCTGCAGTTCGATCTGCCGGTCGCCTGCGAGGCGCGCTTGAGCCTCCTGGACGCTTCCGGCCGGGTGGTGTACGAACAAACAGACACCTACCCCGCGGGCGCACAGGAGCGCCGCGTAGAGTTACCCACGCCAGGTGTGTACGTGGCTATGCTGCAGACGGCGAATGGGGTATGGACGGTGAAAATCGTGGGGAAATAATAGGAGTGGCGGATTTATCCGATTACCCGGCGTTTCAGCCGAGATGAAGTCGGCCGCATCGGCCTAGTGCCGCGTCCAGCAAATATGCCATGAATTTCGCTGGACGCGGCACTAGAATATCTATACCCACCCCCGCAGCCCTGAAAGGGCGCCATATACCAGCATAGGGTGCAAACCCTATGTATTCGTTGAAAGAACCCAACACACCAAAATTTGTGCGCCTCTCCCCCCAACGCACCATGAAACAAAAAACATGGTATTCAGGCCCTGTTTTTTTGATTTTCCTAAAAAAATCAAAAAAACAGAGCCTGAACATTATCTTTTTTCGCCGCCGGAGGCGGCGAAAAAATTTTAAACAACCCCGTTCGTGTCAGTATAAGTCGCCATCGCAGGGCGGCACAGCCTCCGCCATCAAAACTTCCACCCATTCGCATCCCGCAGCGCGCCCGCCACCATCCGGCGTTTTTCCTTGACGTTCACCGGCGGGTATTTCGCGAAGCGTTTGACGCCCATGAGGAAGGTCTTTTGCAGGTCGCCTTCGGTGAAGGAACAGACGGCGTCGGTGGCGTATTGGGCGACGCGCGCGGTGGCGTCGTGCAGAAAGACCTGCAACATGGCGTCGTACACGGCTTGCGCTTGCAGTTTCTGATCAATATGTTGCAGTTTTTGCACCCGGAGCAGCAGGGATTCCGCGACAAAGATCTCGATCATGATATCCGCGCAATTGCACAGGAGTTCCTGTTCTTCTTTCAGATTCAGTTTGCCGTCCATTTGCATTTTCGCTGCGCCGCCGGCAACCATCAGGAAGATTTTTTTAAAATCGGCAACGGCTTTTTTCTCCTCCGCGTAGGCGCCTTCCGGTTTTTCGAAGGAGGGCATGGCGGCCAGTTCTTTTTGCACGGCCCAGGCGGGGTTGACGATGTCCAATTGGCCTTTCATGGCCCGCTTGAACAACTGATCCATCAGCAGCAGGCGGTTGATTTCGTTGGTGCCCTCGTAAATGCGGTTGATCCGGCTGTCGCGGTACGCCCGCGCGGCGGTGTATTCCTCGCTGAAACCGATGCCGCCGTGGATCTGGACGTTCTCGTCCGTGCAGTAATCCACCACTTCCGAGCCATATACTTTCAGAATCGAGCATTCGATGGCGTATTCCTCGGCGGCCTCCAGCATCGCTTGTCCGTAGGGCTTGCCTTCCGCGGCCGCGGCGTTCTTTTTATCCTGCATCAGGTCGGAAATCCGGAAAGTGGCGCTTTCGGCGGCGAAGGTTCGGATGGCCATTTCCGCCAGTTTGTGCTGGATAGCGCCGAAACTGCCGATCGGTACGTTGAATTGAATCCGCTCGTTGGCGTATTTCGTGGCCATATCCGTCACTTTTCGGGCGCCGCCGGCGCACATCAAGCCCAGTTTGTACCGGCCGATATTGAGGGCGTTGAAGGCGATGAGGTGGCCCTTGCCGATTTCACCGAGTACGTTTTCCACCGGCGTTGGGACGTTTTCAAAAAAAACTTGTCGCGTAGAAGAGCCTTTGATGCCCATTTTATCCTCCTCCGCGCCGAAAGTGAGCCCCGGGGCGCCGCGTTCCAAAATGAAGCAGGTAAACTTATTGCCCTCCACTTGCGCAAAAACGATAAAAATATCCGCAAATCCGGCGTTTGTAATCCACATTTTCTGTCCGTTCAGCAGGTAGTGCGTGCCGTCCGGACTGAGGTCGGCGCGGGTCTTCGCGCTCAGCGCATCCGATCCGCTGCCGGGTTCCGTGAGGCAGTACGAGGCCTTCATTTCGCCGGTGATCAGTTTGGGCAGGTATTTTTGCTTTTGCGCTTCCGTCCCGAAATAGAGAATGGGCAACATGCCGATGCCGGTGTGGGCCGTAATGGTGGTGCTGAACGATCCCGCCGGACCCAATACATACGATATAATGGTGTTGGTATGGGTATCGAGCTCCGTACCGCCGTATTCGGCCGGCATGTGGGAGCCTAAAAGCCCCAGCGCGCCGGCTTTTTCGAGCAGTTGTACGCTGAAGTTTTCCGCTTGCGCCTCAATTTTTTGGACGTTCGGATAGACCTCCTGATCCAGGAAATCCTGGGTCATTTGTCCGGCCATTTTTTGCTCTTCATTGAGCTCTTCCGGGATAAAGGTTTCTTCCGGCAGGCTTTCGCGCACGATAAATTCGCCCCCTTTGAGTACGGCGGTCTTGTTTGCAATATTTTCCATGGCTGTATGTATTTTAAATAGCGAATATTCGCTACAAATGTACAGGGTCGGCGGGTTATTTGAAAGCTTGGCGGGGATATTTTTTTGGGCTCCCGCAGAATACGCGGAATACGCAGAATACGCGTGGGGGCTCCCGCAGAATACGCGGAATGCGCAGAACGCGCGGAAAGGGAATTAAAATAGTTGGTTTGTCAAACTCTGAAGGGGGGCGCTATTATATCTCTTCAATTTTTCTTATCTTTGCGTTTTTAAACAAATATTCTTATAATATGAGCGCAATTCGCGACGTCATCGCCCGGGAAATTCTCGATTCTCGCGGCAATCCCACCATTGAAGTAGAAGTATGGACGGAAACCGGCTTCATGGGCCGCGCAGCCGTGCCGAGCGGCGCCAGCACCGGCGTGCATGAAGCGGTGGAACTGCGCGACAATGATGAAGGCCGCTATCTCGGCAAAGGCGTGCGGAATGCGGTGAAGAATGTAGAAAAAATCCTGCGCGACGAACTAATCGGCTGTGAAGTGACGGAGCAGCGCAAGATTGACCAGATCATGATCGGCCGCGACGGTACGCACAACAAAGGGGCGCTGGGCGCTAATTCCATCCTGGCCGTCTCCCTGGCCGTCGCCAAGGCCGCCGCAGAAGAATTCGGCCAGCCGCTCTATCGCTATCTCGGCGGCGTAAACGCGCACGTGCTACCCGTCCCCATGATGAATATCCTGAATGGCGGCGCACACGCCGACAACGGCATTGATTTTCAGGAGTTCATGATTATGCCGGTCGGCGCGGAATCGTTCTCCGAAGGTCTCCGCATGGGCGTGGAAATTTTCCACCACCTCAAAAAGGTGCTGAAAAATAAAGGCTACGCCACCAATGTCGGCGATGAAGGCGGATTCGCACCCGGTATCAAAAATAACGAGGAGGCCATCCAAATGGTCATGACCGCCATCCAGGCCGCCGGCTACCGCCCGCTGGAAGACGTGGTGATTGCCCTCGACGCCGCGTCCACCGAGTTTTTTGACGCGGAAAAGGAAGAATACGTGTTTAAAAAATCCACCGGCGACCGCCTATCCCGCAACGATATGGTGGCTTTCTGGAAAGACTGGTGCAACCGCTATCCGATCTATTCCATCGAAGACGGCTGCGCCGAAGACGATTGGGCCGCCTGGAAATTGATGACGGAAACGCTCGGACACCGCATTCAACTCGTGGGCGACGACCTGTTCGTCACCAATGTCAAACGCCTCCAACGCGGGATTGACGAAAAAATCGCCAACTCGATCCTTATCAAGGTCAACCAAATCGGCTCGCTCACGGAAACGATCGAAGCGGTCAACCTGGCCACCCGCAACGCCTATACGTCCGTCATCAGCCACCGCTCCGGCGAAACGGAAGATACAACCATCGCCGACCTCGCCGTGGCGCTCAATACCGGACAAATCAAAACCGGCTCCGCCTCCCGCTCCGACCGGGTCGCTAAGTATAATCAATTGCTCCGCATCGAGGAGGAACTGGGCGAAGCGGCAACGTATCTGGGAAAAAGTATTTTCGGATTGTAATCTAATTCAATTGGTAACTGGTTAGCCTGAGACCGAATGGTTGTTATTCTGCCAAATATTAATCGGTAACCGGCATAATTAGAATAATGTCACCCCTTCGGGGTTCTAACCCCTACATACCGAGCTAGAATAATGTCACCCCTTCGGGGTTTGGCGTACCCGTCATTTTGAATCTATTTCTGCGTATTCCACGTATTCTGCGGGATTCCCCCGCGTGTTCTGCGGGATCTCCCCGCGCCCGCTACTTCCCCTGCACCCGTTCCCAGAGCGCCAGCATGGATTGCTTGCCTCTTTCGGGATCTTGCTGGGCGCGGCGATCCTGAATTACGTCCCATTCCCCGGTTTCATTTTTGAACAGCAGGAAAGGAAATACATAATTATTACCGGTAAGGGTATCGCCTAAGAGGCCGAAGCGCAGGTCGTTGACCTGCAGCGTATCGCCCGCGCGGGGCAGCACGTTGTAGTAGCCGTCGGTGAACCAGCGCAGGAAGTGCAGTGCGCGGCTGTCCGGCGGAATATGCCGCAGCAAATCGTGGTTTTTAGGGATCGCGGACAGGCCCGTGAAGCCCGGCGGCCGGTCGTTGAAGCCCCACAAGGCGAAGTAATACGCGCTGTCGCCTTCCGCCACGCCATACCACACAATATTATTGAAAATCGTAGGCCCGGTGAGGTAGCGCGAATAGGCGGCGTTTTCCGTCGCCAGTTTCGCCTCAAAACGGGTGTTTACCACCGTTTTGTGCCAGTACGTAAAAGCTAGGTAGCCGCAGCCCCAGACAATGCCCGCCCAGGTGAGTATCCGACGTAGGCGCAGGTTGCGGGATAAAAAAGGTACCGCTAGCAAAAAAAGCAGGAAGGGTAGGGTATAAATCGGATCCACGACCGAAACGGTCGTCCACTGCACCCGCGTATCGGCAAAAGGCTGCCAGATTTGTGTACCCCAGTTGGTAAAGCAATCCAAAATCGGGTGGGTGAAAATGCTCCAGAAAAACAGCGCGACCCAAGTTCGATACGGCGCTTCCACATATTCCAGATCCCGCTGCCAATAATTTTTCCACAGACTCCAAAACAAGGCCGCGCCCAACAGTAGGGTAGGGACGAGCGCGTACCAACTCAGACCCTCGCCCACCAACACCGGAATAAAGTTGATCCCGATGGCCGCCCCAAGATAAAACAGCAGCCACAGCGCCATGGCGGCCAGTTTGTAGCCCCGTTTTCGATACACCCCGCCATGGTAAAACCACTGCGCGAGCCAAGCCAACAACCAGGGCGCCAGCGCGGCAAACAAAAAGGAGTGCATGAAACCCCGGTGAAAAGACGTAGAGGTGATCTCGTCGGTAAACAACGCGGCGAATACGTCCAAATCCGGGATGGTGCCGCCGACGGCCCCCCACAACATGGCGCGGTTGCCGAGTTTTCGGCCGGCGACGGCCTCGCCGCAGGCGGCGCCGAGTACGATTTGTGTGATGGAATCCATGTTATGAATGAGGTTTTTTTTAACGGTGAGGTTCTTTTTTTGATTGTTTCTTAGAAAAAATCAAAAAATAAGGCCTGTGAAAAATGTTTTTTGTTTTGCAAGCCGTTAATGCACTTTTTAAAAAATATTATAAAAAAATAATTTTAAAAACAAACAACCCGCCTGCAGGCTCATTTAGAATCTCGTGTCAATACCGCCCGTTGGAATGCCGAAAACGGGTAAGTGTTCACCTCCGGAATTTGTTCGCCCGCCTGCTCGGTCTTACCGGTGGTGCTTACCGGATTTTCGGATCCGGCCATCACTTCAAAAACCAGGGTATTCGCATCGGTTTTTTCGTAGGTGCACAAAATCCGGCTGCCCTGCACGGTGAAAAGGCAGAGTAATTTCGGGCCGTACAGATAGCTTTCCATGACGATCGAGTTTTTCTCGTCCACTTTCCAGATGCCTTTTTCGGGGGATACGGGGACGAGTTCGTAGGGGCGCCAATCCTGTTCTTTGGAGCCGTAGATCAATCCGAACGTGTAGCGGCCTTCCGTGGAGGTATCTATCGGGTGGATTTCGATGGTCATTGGGACAGATTGCGCCAGCCCCTTTGCGGTGTAAATTTGGAGCGTGCCGCTCCAGTCGCCCGCCCAGGAGGCAGGGAACGCCAGGGAATCAACGGCGGATTGCGCCGCGAGCGATAGGGGGAGGCTGAGGAGGAAGGAAAGGAATAGACGCATAGCGGTTCTTTGCGACAAAAGTAGGCACTTTAGATCAATACGCTCGCCGCTATCGGCAAGTTACAGAAAAGCGGGGTAGTTGAAAAATACGTAACTACTTAGCCGGTCGCGTCTGAGACAAAAAAGGATCCATTTTTTGCCAGACGAAGCGATTTTTTGCAGGCCGTAGCAGCGCTACGGTCAAAAAAAATTGCGAAGTATGGCGGAAAATGGGA
>JAUMBL010000221.1:0-5923 GCA_032115775.1 Saprospiraceae bacterium
GCTTTTTCGATTTCTTCGCCGTGGATGCCAACAGCCACGCGCATGAACAAGTGTTGGGGGCGTTCCACCACCTTGCCGTTCATGCGCATGAGGTAAGAGCGCTCGAGGGTTTTGAATCCGAAATAGTCGAAATCGAAATCGCGGTCGTAGATAATCGCGCTATCGAGTTGGTCTTTGTATTTTGTGATGACGGCGAACGTCTCGTCGCCGATCAAGCCGGCGCGCTCGCCCGTCTTGGGATCAACATAGTGGTATAGCGCTTCCACCACCTTGTGGAAGCTTTTTTCCGTTTCCTTGTGCAGGTTACTCACGGCGATCCGGGCGGCCAGAAGGGCATAATCCGGGTGGATCGTGGCCATGGTGGCAGCCGTTTCTGCGGCCAGGTTATCGAGTTCGACCGTTGTGACGCCATCGTACAGACCGACAATCACCTTTTTGGCGATATCAATCATATTGACATATTGCGTATCCAGGCCGTAGGATAATTTTTTGAGTCGGGCCGTAATTTTATCGAAGGACACTTCTTCCCGACGGCCGTCGCGTTTAATAACTTGCATCATAGCAGAGAAATAAATAAGTTTTACAATAAATTGGAGAAGCGAGAAAAATATTAAAAACATAGGCTTCTCTTACCGGACACGCCGGCAAAAGCAACAGAGGGAGGGCTGGAAGTGCGCCGGGCGGTATGCCGTGCGCGGGGGGATTAGGCTGCCGTCTGGTCGTCAACCGATGCGTCCGGCGCATTGCGCATCACGGAGTCAATGCCGTTGTCGCGTGAGGCTTCGGATTCGTACATTTCGCTAGTACCGATCACTTGGCCGTTGGTAGCCTTCAGATTGAAGTAAAATTTCCCGTTTGAGGAAGTGAGTTTTTCGAAGCGGGCGGCGTCCTGCGCATTATTGCGCACCGATTCCACGCCATTTTCGCAGGAAGTTTTGCTTGCATAGCCTTGGCTTGCGAGGATGACCTGGCCGTTCGAGGCTTTCAGCACGAATTGGGTGTCGCCGTTGGCGCGCGTAGAAATTACAAATTTGCCCATACAAAGAAAGATTGAAGAAGTTGAGGGAAGAAGAGTATTAGAAATCCGCTTCGGTGGTAAACACCTGTTCCTCGCGGTTCGTCATGACGCCGGCTTTTTGATAATCGCCTACGCGTTTTTCAAAAAAGTTCGTTTTGCCCTGAATAGAGATCATGTCCATCCAGGGGAACGGATTGGCGGTGTGATAGACTTTTTCATTGCCGAGCGAGAGCAGCAGGCGGTCGGCTACGAACTCGATGTACTGGCTCATGAGTTCCGCGTTCATCCCGATCAGCGACACCGGCAGCGCATCGGTGACGAATTCCTTTTCGAATTCGACTGCTTCGGTGATGATATCGCGGACTTCCTGCGGATCCAGTTTATGTTCGAGCATCGAATAGAGCAGGCAGGCGAAATCGCAGTGCATGCCTTCATCGCGACTGATCAGTTCGTTTGAGAACGTGAGACCCGGCATCAGGCCGCGTTTTTTAAGCCAGAAGATCGAGCAGAAAGAACCGGAGAAAAAGATTCCCTCTACTGCGGCGAAGGCGATGAGGCGGTGCGCAAAGCTGGGCGCGTTTTCGATCCACTTGATTGCCCAGTTACCTTTTTTGGATACGCAATCCAGGTTGCGCAGGGCATTGAACAGGAAATCTTTTTCCTGGGGATCTTTTATATAGGTGTCAATCAGGAGCGAATAGACTTCCGAGTGGATATTTTCGATGGCGATTTGAAAACCGTAGAAACAGCGCGCTTCCGGAATTTGAATTTCACGCATGAAATTCAGCACCAGATTTTCGTTCACGATGCCGTCACTGGCGGCGAAAAAAGCCAAGACATGTTTAATAAAGTGGCGCTCGTTGTCATTGAGCTTGGCGTCCCAGTCCTGCACATCTGCCGCCAGGTCAATCTCTTCGGCGGTCCAAAAAGAAGCCTCCGCTTTTTTGTACCACTCCCAAATGGTCGGGTATTTGATGGGAAGCAAAACGAATCGGTCGGGGTTTTCCCGCAGGATGGGTTCGGTGTGCGCAATTTGATTTGTCATACTATAAAAATTCAATTGAACCGGGGGTGAACTATTATTTTGATTGTAACCGCTTTTTTGAGCGCCGTAGAAGAGCCGGATTTTTGTTGCCGTGGCGCATACAAAAACCTGTCAACCGAAGACCTGATTATATTATCCTGCTGAATAAAAAGGAATGCCTGCGCTGTTCTGCAATGAAACGTGCCTGAGCGCATTTGCATTACAAAAGTACGGGTTTATTTGGCCGCCTCGTGGATAAGTTATCCACACAATGTGGATAAAATCCACAAATAACTGATTAACAATACCTAAAAACCAGGTAATTAGTTTTCCACAATGTGGATAACTCAATGTGGATATCTTGTGTTTGTGCGGAAGATTGTGCAGAATCAGATGATTCTGCGGCGTTGCATGTACCAGTAGAGGAATCCGGTGAACAGTCCGGTGCCGAGGATGGTGGCGTAGAACGCCCAGGGGTGTTCGGGCATCCCGTTGGGGATATTCATTCCGTAGAAAGAAGAAATCAGGGTAGGCACCATGAGGACGACGGTGAGGACGGTGAGTCGGTGGATGACCTGATTTAGGTTATTGGAGATAATACTGGAATAAGCGTCCATGGTACCATTGAGGATGTTGGTATAGACATTGGACATGGAGAGCGCCTGGGAGTTGTCAATGATGATATCCTCGAACAGGTCGGTGAGGTCTTCGTCGCCGTTGATATGCAAGAAATCCGTGCGTTTCATTTTCATTTTGAGGAGTTCGTTTGCATTGAGGGCATTGACGAAGTACACCAGACTTTTTTCGATACTGAGCAATTGTTTGAGTTCGGCATTTCGGCTGGAGTGCATGAGTTCCTTTTCGATGCGGTTACGCTGGAGATTGAGTTTTTTGAGACAGGACAGGTATCGGTACACGTTTTGTTCCAGCACCTGCAGCACGAAGCGTTTTTCATCGGCGGGGTTAAAATTACGCACCTTGTTTTCCAGAAACATATCGAGTACTGCCGTTTCGAACGCCGAGATGGTGATCACGTGTTCGATCGTGAGGATAATACCGATCGGCACGGTGATATAGATTGCCTCGTTGGAAACGCCGAATACGCCTTCGTTTTCGGAATTTTCCGGATTCAGGACGGGCGTATTGATCAGGATGAAGCGGATATCTTCATCGCGCTCATAGCGGGCGCGCTCGTCGAGGTCGAGCGAGTCGGTAAGAAATACAGGATCGAATTCGAAGCGCCGGGCAAAGTCCTCGAGTTCGTCAGGCGCAAAGGGTGGGGTTAAATTCACCCAGCAGCCGGGCTCCGCCTCGGCCAATTCGACCAAGCGGCGTTTTTCGCGTGCGTAATAACGGATCACCGTCCATTGATGGGTTGAATTTGTGAAAAGGGAAGTCAGCGCGGCCGCTATTGGGCTCTCTGATAAATCTGGCGGCAAATCTACGAAAATTAGATAGGTCAAACAACCTGTGGGTTGGCGAATTTCATTTTTTTTAATTTTGCCGCCGGAAATGATAAAAAAATATGTAATATTGCGGAATCTTAGCCAGGCAGTAAAGCGTTTTTGACAACATTTGTATCTTATTTGTCCGGGATTTTTTCTTTTAAAAGCCGGGACGCCGCGCAGCGGCAAACCGAACAATAAATATCTTGTGTATGCGTCTGTTTACGCCGATTTTAGTTATTGTATCCTTGTTATCCTCCTTTCAGATCAGCGGTCAGACGGCAGACCCCGTCGTGTTGGACGGCCGCAAGCAGCGGCAGATTATGTCGCCGGGCACACCGGATCAGGTGGTGGTATTTGAGCATCTGATCCCGGGGGAGCGCTACCGGCTTGTTGTGCCGGAAGGCGGCCCGCTGGGCGGCTGTATCGTTCAAATCAGCCCTTTGGGCGAACTGGCGCAGGCGGCAGAAAGCGTGCAAGCGACGGATTTTCAGCTGGAATTCACAGCCGTGCAACCCACCCAGGCCTTCCGAATGCGCTACAGCTGCGCCTGGAAACCCGGCAATGCGCCGGTGCACCACCTCAGTCTGGTTTGCGGCACCTGCACTAAAAAAGACCTGCGGCAGTTTTTAGACGCCTCCCTGGCAACCCTCGAGGTGCAGACGGGCGCTTCGGCGGAAGAGCTGGTGCGGGAAGTGCTGATCGGTGGCGATTGTTTTGACATTACGGGCGTAACCTTTTCGGGGAACGGCGCGCAAATAGGCCGATTTACCAATGGATTAACCAACATCGGATATGCCTCCGGCATGATCATGGCCACAGGCGATATCAACGTTGCGGTTGGGCCGAACGACCAGGATAACGCCAGCATGGGCGGCGGCGGCGGCACCCCCGACCCTGACCTGACCGCGATGTCAGGCAGCGGTTCGATTTTTGACATGGCCAACATCGAATTCGATTTCACGCCCACCCAATCACCGCTCACCTTCGAATATGTTTTTGCCTCGGAAGAATACTGCGAATACGTCGGCTCCCAATTCAACGACGCTTTCGGATTCTTCATCAGCGGCCCGGGGATTAATGGGCCTTTCGGCGGCGCAGCGAATATTGCAGTCATTCCCGGCAACCCGGGCGTTTACGTAACCATTAATAATGTCAATCACCAGTCCTTTTCCGGACTGTATGTAAATAATACTGGCCCGAACGGTTCGCTCTGCGGCCAGCAACCCTCCTTTGCCGCCGCCGTCAATGAAGTGCAATTCGACGGATTCACCCGGAAAATGGTGGCAATCGCCAACGTTATCCCCTGCCAAACCTATCGCATCAAACTCAAAATCGGTGATGTGGGCGACGGTATCTTCGATTCCGCTGTGTTCCTGAAAGCAGGTTCTTTCGACGGCGGCGGGAATGCCTCGGTGGATTTCGTGGTCAACGGCGACCCGGACATAGACGTGGTCTATGAAAGCTGCGGCGAAGTCAAACTGATCTTCGACCGGGTAGGCGGAAACCTGAACACCCCGCTCCCGGTGCAATACACCATCGGCGGCACGGCCACGCCAGGCGCCGACTACTCGCCCATCCCGGCAGTCGTTGTGATTCCTTCCGGACAGGACAAGGTGGAAATTACCGTAAATATCACAAACGACCTGATCATCGAGGGCGATGAAACGATCGTACTCACCCTGAACAATCCCTGTTCCTGCCTCGAACCCCGGGAAATCCTGACCATCCGGGATTTGCCCCGCCTCGAAGCCCTCGCCGATACGGTCGTGATTTGCGGTTCCGGCGCGGGTACGCTCACCGCCACGGGCATCGGCGGGGTGGAGCCTTACAGGTATCAATGGAGCAATGGTTCGACGGATCCTTCCATCACGCCTTTTGTGGGGGTCTCTACCAATTTCCGGGTGACGGTCACAGACGATTGCGGCAAAACGGCGGTCGCCACCGCCCGAATCATCGTCAGCCCGCTCCCCAATGCGCAACTGCTCCCGCCGGCGCCGCAAATTTGCCCCGGCAGCAGCGCCCTGATTAATATAAATTTTAACGGAACGGGGCCCTTCGAGATTACGTATTCGCTGAATGGCGACGACCAGCCGGCCATTACCGGTATCTACAACGACCCTTTCCAATTGGAAATATTTGACCCGGGGCTTTATCGCATCGTTTCGGTCACCGACAGCCTCGGCTGCGTCGGGAACGGCCAGGGACTTTTACTGATCACGGAATCTAACCTGAACCTGACAGGGGTAGCCACAAACATTACCTGCACAGGCGGCAATAACGGCTCGATCAACACGACCGTTGTGGGCGGTCAGGGGCCGTACAACTACACCTGGGTCGGCCCGGTCAATATCGCCAATATCCCCGATCCGCTGAACCTGACCGCAGGCAATTACCAGGTAACCGTCACGGACGGGTTCGGCTGTATTGATTCGC
>JAUMBL010000222.1:0-14576 GCA_032115775.1 Saprospiraceae bacterium
TTTCCGCCATACTTCGCAATTTTTTTTGACCGTAGCGCTGCTACGGCCTGCAAAAAATCGCTTCGTCTGGCAAAAAATGGATCCTTTTTTGTCTCAGGCGCGACCGGCTAAGTAGTTACGATTTTTTTAAAAAAAACTTACAAAATCAAAGTTTTTCGTACTTTTCGCCCGAATTACTCCCTAGGGGGAGGTAGAAAACTTTTAATCTGCCCTTTAATCTGATGCACCGATATGCGCATACAGTTTAGCCTCACCTGTCAGCGAGGCACGATTATTCCGATTAATTACCAGTCAGAGATATCTAATTGGGTACTCTCGGTGTTGTCCAACGCCGGGGCTGAATTGTCTGCCTGGGTGCAGCAACAAGGCTTTGATTTGCAGTCAAGGACTTTCAAGCTGTTTACATTCAGTCCGCTCGCTATTTATCCCTACGAAATGGATCAGGTCAAGCAGGAATTTCGCCTGCTGGGCAATCAGGTAAAACTCAGTATTTCCCTGTATTTGGACTCCTCCTTCGAGCAGCAGATCGTCAATTTATTCCGACAGACGCCCCTGCCATTGGGAACGCTGGAGGGGCGCCCCGCGCAGTTCGAGGTCAAGCACTGGCAAATTATGCCGCCGCCCCGATTCAACGAAACCCTGCAGTTCCGGTCGGTGTCGCCTATTTCCATCACGACGGTCGAGGAAGGTAAAATCGCCAATTTATTTATCCTACCGGACAGTGAATATTACGATATCAGCCTGTTTCACCACTTGGTGCGCCGATTCAAGGCGGCGAAGCAATTCAAATCGCTTGCCGCGATGAAGCTGATTGATCCATCCTATCCCATGCACTACCGCCTGCTTGGACAGGCTAAATCCCGCCTGATTCATCTCAAACCGAATCCGGACGGCCTGACGCAGTTGCGCGGATTCATTTACGATTTTGAGATTAGCATGCCGATTCCGCTGATGGAGTTTTGTTATTACGCAGGATTCGGCGAGTTTACGTATCTGGGATTCGGATTCGTTGAGATAAAGTAAGCGCCGGTATAGGATTTTTTTGCCGAGACCCAAGCGGTTTGTTTTTCCCTGTTTCTGCTCTTTTTTCAGATACGTAGCTTCAGTTATGCGCTTTCAAAAAGACGAAAATTGACAATTAACATCCCTGTTTTGCCTTCGACAGAAAATCCTGTACCTGCTCAAAAATGATTTAATAGGAAATGCGTATTTTTCTTTTTTTCCGGTTGCTTGTAGCGGGCGCCCTGCTCGGATTGGTACAGGGATGCCAAAACGAAGATGAACAAATCCGGCAGATGCTCACCGGGCGCTGGGAATTGTCTCGCGCATTCCGGAATGATAAATCTACCGAGACTTTAAAAGGTACGTTTTTTGTTTTTTCCGCCACCGGCAAAATGGAAACGAATTTACCGGTGGGCGCCGACGCCCCGGCGCCTTATAAAATTCGGAAAGATCGTATTATTGAGCAGCAATCACCCCGAAAGATAAAATACCTGATTAAGGAAATATCGGACACGGCACTTGTTTTAGGCTTAGAATTGCGCGGTATTCGCTTTGATATGTTCCTAAAGCGCGCAAAAAATCTTGGACGGGCGCCCGAGCCCCCCGCTCCGAATGATTCTTTGCAATCCGAACCCGACAGTTTGGCGCAAATGCAATAAAATCCTGCACACGCGCCGTTCGGCATGCTCTATTATTGGCGCTGCAGGTATTCTTCCCAGCTGGTTTTCAGATAATGTCCCTCTGCGGCAAATCGCAGTTCCTTCAGGATGTCCGCCGGTTCTTTGTAACCGGGCGAAATCATGATGCGCTCATACTTTTCATTGAGAAATACAAACGAAGGATAGCCCATACGGCCGTCCAGCAGCGCGACGGCCAGTTCGTGGGCGCCTCCCCGGCCTTGATTTTCCAGGAATTTGAACGTTTGGCCGTTAAATTGGATGCTGGCGCGTTGCTCCGCATTGAATTTTACCGGATAGAAATTTTCGGCAAGGTAGGCTGCCACCGCCGGGTCGCTGAACGTGGATTTGTCCATTTTTTTGCACCAGCCGCACCAGTCGGTATAAACGTCCACAAAAATCTTTTTGGGTTGTTTTTGGTTGAGCGCTGTCGCTTCTTCCCAGCTGTACCAAGTTAAGTCCGCTGTGGATGGCGTATTTTTAGGAGGCATGGCGAAAGCCAATATAGCACCTGCCGTCAGCGCGGCAGCGGCGAAAAAGAGCATTTTTTTCATATCTTGCAGTAAAAATTGATTTAATCCCTGCAAAAATACCCGATTTTACGGACTTCCGCGGTTATTTTTCAGAGCGTGCGTACGGCTCGGCATCTTGTCCGGCAAACTGCCCTTTTTGATACTTAAACCACGCGGCCATACCGATCATCGCGGCATTGTCGGTGCAATACTGGAAAGCCGGAATATAAGTTGTCCAGCCTGCTTTTTGCCCAGTTGTTTCCAGCGCGCGGCGGAGACCGGCGTTCGCGCTCACGCCCCCGGCGATTGCGATGTGCCGGATGCCGGTTTGCGCCGCGGCTTTTTGCAGTTTTTTGATCAAAATTTGGACGATGGTTTCCTGAATCGAGGCGCAGAGATCGGGAAGATTTTGTTGAATAAAATTCGGTTCTGCCGCCGTTTGGTTTCTCAAAAAATAAAGCACGGCGGTTTTAAAGCCGCTGAAACTGAAGTCCAAGCCGGCAATCGCGGGTTCGGGGAAGGCAAACCGGGGCGTTCCCTGGGCGGCGAGGCGATCAATCCAAGGCCCGGCCGGATATTCCAGCCCCAACATTTTGCCAGATTTGTCGAACGCCTCGCCGGCGGCGTCATCCAGGGTTCGGCCGATAATTTCCATGTCCAAATAATCGCGGACGAGCGCAATTTGGGTGTGTCCGCCACTGACCGTCAGACAGAGAAACGGCAGCGGGGGCCTGGGCGCTTCAATAAAATGCGCCAGTACGTGCGCTTGCATGTGATCCACTTCGATAAGCGGCGCGCTGAGGCTAAGCGCAAGCCCTTTGGCGAAGGACATACCCACCAGCAACGAACCCAGCAGGCCGGGGCCGCGCGTGAAGGCAACGGCGCTGATCGCGGCCGGTGTGATGCCGGCCTCTTGGAGCGCGCGATCTACCACGGGGATGATATGCGCCTGGTGCGCGCGGGAGGCTAATTCCGGTACGACCCCACCGTACAGTCGGTGCGCTTCCTGGTTGGCGACGCAATTCGACAGCACTTGGCCGTCGCGGATTACGGCAGCGGAGGTATCGTCACAGGAAGATTCAATTGCGAGGATTACTACGGACATATTTTGAAACGCACAATGCGCGTTTGAGACTAAAATAATCTATTTTTGCGGGCAAAATTACGCAAATAGCCGAAGTCGCATCTTTGGCACGATTATTTGTGCCTTTATTTTTATTAGTTCATCACAAAACCCGCATTTTAATTGTATGTTTTCATCTTCTAAAGATAAAAAACCCGCCGGCGCTTCGTCGGCAACCGGTTTCCCTGGCGATAAAGACAGCGGTCAAACAACCGTCATCGCAAAAGGCACCCTCATTGAAGGAAAGTTTCAATGCGCTGAAAATGTGCGCCTGGACGGCGTGATACACGGCGAAGTCCGGGTCGAAAAACGGCTGGTTATGGGCGATACCAGTTATGTTCAGGGGAATATCCACGCCAAAGAAGCGGCCGTGAAGGGCAAGGTGAAAGGCGATATTTTTATTCAGGACGCTTTACACCTGCTGGAAACGGCTGTGATTGAAGGTAATATTTCCGCCCGCACGATGATCGTGGAAGAAGGCGCCCGCTACAACGGCGCGTGTAAAATCGGCACAGGCGCCCCGGAAAAGAGTTGAATCCGATAAAAATCTTTCCAGTCGGATATTTCTTCCTTAATTTTGGCGCGTTCCGCCAATACAGGCTGGATATCTCAATATGAACCATCAAACCTTTTCGTGGTTGCATCCGGATTTTAATGCCCTCGGCGCCGGAAATTGCTCCTTTTACGCAATTGCCGGCGTAGAAGTGCTCTCTTATTGTGTGTTGGGAAGGGATCGCACGCTTCGCGCCTTGCGCGCCTGGGATTTTTCCGGCGCCGGCAGCGAGACGCAGCGCGCCCTATCTGCTATGCGGAGTTTGCTGGCAACGGACGATTTGTACACCCTGCCGTATGCCGAGCGCCGCTGTGCAATCAGCACGCCGCATACCACGCTGGTTCCCGCTCGGTTTTACCAACCTAATGCGCTGCCCTCCTATTTTAGTTTACTGCTATCAGAAAATAGCGGGGAATTTGGCGCCACGCCCCTGCCCGCCGGCGATATCTGGGCGGTGTACCGCTTGGATCGCGAATTCAAAACATTGATCGAGCAGTTTTTTCAGGGCGCCGCTTTTTCGCACCTGCTCGCTGCGGAAATGTCTGCGTATTCGCAGGCTGCCGCTCCACATCGAACGGCCGTTTTTGTCACCGTGCACGGCTACAACCTGCAAATTGCCGTATCGGATCGCGGCCAACTCAGTTTTTACAATACCTTCCGGTTTGATAACCCCGGCGATTTTTTGTATTTCGTGCTGCTGGCTTACGAACAGTCGCGGCTAAAACCAGACGAAATCCCGCTGTTTATTGGCGGAAACCTGCTGGAAAGCGGCGCAATTTACCGAAATTTGTATCGCTACATCCAGCATATCCATTTTTTCCAATTCACCGGCGGCGTGCACGTGGGTAAATCCGTTCCCTTGCCAAACTTGCACCTGTTTTTTGATCTTTTCGCCTTGGCGGCCGAGCCGTCTGCAAATCAATCAGTATAAAGCCATGCGGATCATCGGCGGAAAATTTAAAGGGCGGCGTTTTAACCCGCCGGCGGATCATTGGCCTACGCGGCCTACCACCGATTATGCCAAAGAAGCCTTGTTTAATATACTGAATAATCTGCTGGATTTTGAAGACATCAAAGCGCTCGATTTGTTCGGCGGCACCGGCAGCCATTCCTACGAACTGATCTCGCGCGGCTGTACCGACGTGACCTATGTGGACAAGTTTCCACCCTGCGTTCAATTCGTGCGTAAAACAGCCGTCGGACTTGGAATCCAATCCGAACTGAAAATCGTTTCTATGGATGTTTTCCGGTTTATCCAGGGCGCGCGCGACCCGTACGACTATATCTTTGCCGGACCGCCATATACTTTACCGACGATTGACACAATCCCGGATTTGATTTTTGCCCAAAACCTGCTGCTTCCGGGCGGTATTTTTGTGCTGGAACACAATCCGCACCACGATTTTTTATATCATCCGCAACTGACGGATGTCAGAAACTACGGAAAAACGATTTTCAGTTTTTTCCGGCAGTCTGACAGCGCATCGGTTGACTAGATAGCATATTTTACATATTCAAATTTTCGACCTGATGGCAGCACAATTGGATAAGGCAAAAAAAGTTGCCGGAACTTATTTTCGCCGCACTTTATGGATTCTTCTGGCGAGCCTGGTCTTATTTTGGGCCGGCTATTACGCTTGGCGTACCTACACGTTGAGTGAAGGCACGCGCATCGGCGTGTTGTTCAAAATTTCGAAAAAGGGGGTTGTTTTTAAAACCTACGAAGGGCAGCTCCAATTGGGCGGCGCACAAATGATGACGGAGCAAAGCATCTGGGATTTCTCGGCAAAAAACGCCGGCGTTTATCAAAAAATGCAGGATTTTGAAGGGAAAATGGTGAAATGCCACTACCGGGAGTTGGTGAACGCGTTTCCCTGGCAGGGCGACACGAATTACATCGTGTATGATGCAGAATTGATCAAGGAGTAATTTCAGGCGGGATTTCCCGATATTTGCTGAAGAAGTACCACCCCCCGGCGCAAAACAACAGCGCGCTCCAGGCAGTGGCTTGTACGCCGGCAGGGTTATCGGCGCTTTTTCCCAATAAAAGCAGGGAGGGGAAAAGCAAATTTGCGCCTGCGATGCCCACCTTCATCACGAAAGCGCGTAAACCGTAAAACATACCCGCCAGTTCGGGGCCTTCCCGCTCCACCACGTCGCCGATCAGCGCATTCGGAAGAATTCCGAAAACCGCCAGTGGGAAAGCGGCGGCGATGCCCAGGGCATACACTAGGACTTCCGGTGCGACGGGGATTTGGCGTGCGATCGCTAAAATGAAAAAGAGCAGGGCAAATGCGCCGAATGCGGCGTTCAGGAGGCGTTTTTTGCCAGTTTTCCGCGCCAGGACGTTTAAGGGCCAGTAGAAAATAAAGCTGCAGAAAAAACTCAGCAACGAAAAGACGAAGGCGTAACTTTTATCTAAATTCAATTGGATGGTCACATAAAAGCCTACGCCCAATTGGATAAAGCTGAGTGCGAGCCAGTACATCAGATCGGACAGGAGAAAAAAACGGAAATTTTTGTTGCGAAAAACGGTTCGAAGCGCAGCAGCGAGCGGTATCTCTGTAGCCTGTTGTTTGACGTACCGGTTTTCGCGGAGAAAAAACACAGGGATCAGCAGTCCGAGCAGTCCGAGTCCGCTCAGCAGCAAGAGGCTGTTTTGAAAGGCGGCAACCGGCGTCATTCCCCGGGTTTCGAACCATCCCTGCAAAGCATAGAGGCTGTTGCCGGCGATAAAGCCCAGCGCCCAGGTAATTGAAATCGCGGTGCTGATGCGCAGGCGTTCGTCCGCCGTATGTCCTAGTTCAGCGATCAGCGCGGTATAGGGGATATAATACAGCGTAAAAAAGAAATAGTACAGAAACAGCCATAAGCACAGCCAGGCTGTATTGGCGGCGCTGCCGGCTTCGGTGATCGGGAAGAACACCATACAGGCGGCGAAGGCGAAAGGCGCGGCGCTGACGGCCAGAAACCAGCGGCGCCGGCCCATGCCGGATTTTTTTCGGTCGCTCCAGTTGGCGACTACCGGATCAATGACTGCGTCGAACAGTCGGCCGGCAGCGCTGAGCAATCCGACGATTGTGAGAATGCCGAGCACGGCGCCTTGATAGATATAATCCGGGAAAACCGGCGCGCCCGTTTGGGGCGGCATGTAAAAATAGACCAGCAGGTTGGCCACGCTGTAGCTGGTGAGCGACCAGCCGAATTGCCCGGCGGCATAGATCAGTAATTGGGCGCGGGGGAGTCCGGCGGCGTTCATCGGTTTCGGCGATTGGGGTTGGAGCGCGTGCGTTCGTCGCCGCTTGGCAGTTCCGGCACATCGCTGGGTACTTCTGTTGGATTGGGCAGCGAGTCTCTGCCGGCGGCGGGTGGGCGGTTGGTGCGGGTGGCGATTTTGGGTCGGTTGGCGAGGACTTTATCAATCAGGTTAGCCTGAATCATCCGTTCTTCCAGCGGCAGGCGTTCCGGAGCGATGCTTCCTTTGAGGTATTTTTCGATCATCAGGCTGGCGATGGGCGCGGCATAGGAGGCGCCCCAGCCGGCGTTTTCCACATAGACGGCGATGGCGATTTGCGGATTGTCTTTCGGTGCGAACGCAAAGAACACCGAGTGGTCTTCGCCGTGCGGATTTTGGCTGGTGCCGGTTTTTCCGCACACTTGGATATCAGGCAGGGCGGCGATGCGGGCGGTGCCCCGGTTTACGCATTGCGCCATGCCCTCGATGACGATATCAAAGTTCTTGGCGTCAATCGGCACGCGTTGCATTTCCAGAAATCGCGAAGGAATCGGGGTTTTGTCTTTAAACGACTTCGCGATATGCGGGCGGTACCAATAGCCTCGGTTGGCGATGCAGGCGGCCAGGTTGGCCATTTGCAGGGTGGTGAGTTGCAATTCGCCCTGTCCGATCCCTACGGACATGATGGTGGGCGAGCGCCAGCCGCCCCGATTTTTGGGATAAATTTTATCGTAGTAGGCTGATCCTGGGATATTTCCGGCCGTTTCGTGCGGGTAGTCCACTTCCAGCAGTGTGCCCAGTCCCATTTTTCCGCAGTACATTTTGAACTGGTCGAGGCCTTGTTGCGGTTTTGAGAATCCAAATTTATCTACGATGTCGCGGAATTCGGAGAAATAATAGGTGTTGCAGGAGTATGCCAATGCGTCCACGGCATTTCCGACTGCGCCGTGTCCGTGGCATTTATATAGTCGGCCCGCGTAAAAATACCCCCCGCTGCACCCCATGCCGGCGTTGGGGTTGAGCGTGCCTTCCTGGAGTCCGGCGAGCGTCACGACCGTTTTAAAAATAGAGCCGGGCGGGTATTTGGCCATGACTGTTCGGTCGAAAAAAGGTTTTAGCGGATCTGTGAGCAGTTTGCTAAACACGGCGCCGCGGCCTTGCGTCATCGTGAGCAGGTTGGGGTCGTAGGTAGGCGCGCTGACCATTGCCAGGATTTCACCGGAACGCGGTTCGATCGCTACGATGCTGCCGGTTTTATTTTGCAGTAATTTTTCGCCGTAGGCTTGCAAAGCGCCGTCAATGCCGGTGACGAGGTCGGAGCCGGACACGGCAGCGGTATCGAATTTGCCGGTTTCGTATTCCCCGACAATTCGGCCGAGGTTATCTTTCAATTTAAAAGTGACCCCTTTTTTGCCGCGCAGATACGACTCATATTCTGATTCGAGGCCGGCTGCGCCGATATAATCGCCGGAGACGTATTGTCCGTTTCCGCGTTCGATATCGCGCTGATCCACCTCGTTGATATAGCCCAGCAGGTGCGCACCGGCATTGTAGGGATAGCCGCGAATACTGCGCACCTGGACGAAAAAGCCTGGGTAGATGTACAGTTGTTCCTGGAGTTTGGCGTAGGTTTCCGCGGGGATTTTTTTGAGAAAAACAAAGGGCACGCTTTTCGAGAAGCGGCCGCTCCGCCAGTTTTTATTGAGGTTTTCGAAATATTCTGCTTGCGTGATGTTCAAGAGGCTGCAAAAATCACGTAATTTTTCCGATTGGGGATTGGGTTTGCGCATACTGCTGTCCACCTGGTTGTAGGTGACCATCAGGTCGTACATGACCGTATTAAAGAGGATCAATTCGTTGCGCCGGTCGTACACCAGTCCGCGGGCGGGATAGACCGTCATTTGGTCAATCGTCGTTGCATCTGCGCGTTTTCGGAAGCTGGGGTCGAACAGTTGCAGTTGGGCTGCTTTAAGAATCAGGATGATTCCGCACAGAATGAAGGCGATTCGGATATGCCGTTGGCGTTCAACAATGCCTTTCATTGCGATCAGGTTTTGGGATTAAAGAGAAAGGCGTAAATCAGCGCGAAGGCCATCGTAAGCAGCCAGGACACGAAGGTTTTCAGCAGGATTGCGCCGATGTAGTAGAACGTGAAAGTTTCCACGGAGAAATACCAAAACAGGTGTGCGAGAAAAAAAAATCCGCTGATTTGCAGGAAACGCGGCCAGCCGAGGTGCACAGGCGCTGAAATGACTTCCCGGCCGGAAAACCCGCCTTTGGGTTCAAAGATCGCGAGGATGAACGATCGCGCATACGCGGAGAATACCCCGGCGCTTGCATGCACGCCCAATGTGCCGTACATTAGATCCACCAGCATCCCGAGTGCGAAACCCAAGAGCACCACGAGCGGCGTTCCCAATTCGATCGGCAGAAAGAGTATGAAAAGCGGCCAAAGAAATATTGCAAACGGCGTCCCTAATACATCGCCGATTGGCTTCAGGAGTGCCAATTGGATCGTGAGGAGGCCTAGAAAACGCCATAAATTGGTAAGCAGCAGGGAATTATTCATTACGCACGCGCTCTTGCAACTCTTTTAGTTCCGAGTGATAGACAGTATTAATCAGATAGACGTCTTCCGTGCGGTGCATATTGTGGTGCAGGCGCACCGGGATGGTATAAAAATTCGATCCTGCTTCCAGGGTGGGCGTGCCGGTGAATCCGATTAATATTCCCTTGGGGAAGATCAGCGAATAGCCGCTGGTGTACACGGGTTCTCCGGCTTTTACCACGGCATGCTTGGGAATATCCTTCAGGTTCATGTATTCCGGGTCGTTTCCTTCCCATACCAGCGAGCCGAAATATCTGGAGTTTTTCAATACGGCGGAGACTTTGGTTTGTGCGTGCAGCAGCGACATTGCCATACAGAAATTCGGGCTAACGTGTCGCACAATGCCAACGATACCATCAGGCGCCGCCACGCCGGTATTTATTTTCACGCCATCGTTTGCGCCACGATTGATAACGAGCCAGTTGTTTTTGCTAATTACCGAATTGCCGATCACTTTTGCCGCTTGGTAGGTAAATTGCGGCCGGACAATTTTTTGTGCCAGGCTGTCTTCGGTTTGCAGGGTAATAAACGCGGTGTCCTGTTTTCTGGTTTCCGCGTTTTTGAGTGCGTATAATTCTGCGCTGAGCCGGGCATTTTCCGCATGGAGCGAATCTGCTCGGTTTGCCAGGCCGAAGAACTGCGTGATCGAATAGGCGGTTGCATTCATGTTGCCTGCTATTTGTCCGGAGGTATAACTAAAAATGGCTTTAGGTTCCGAATTGTAGTTGACAACCAGCGCGAAGCAGAGGACTTCCAGGATCAGGAAGGTAACGAAGCCGCCGTTTCGGATAAACAGGTCTAAGAGGTTGCGCATTTATCAGACGCTCTTGCGGTCAATCAGGAAAGAGAATCTTTCCGAATTTTTCAATGCCATTCCTGTTCCGCGCACGACAGCCCGGAGGGGGTCGTCTGCTACTCTCACCGATAATTTCGTTTTTGATTCCAGCCGTTTATCCAGGCCGCGGAGGAGTGCGCCGCCGCCGGTGAGGTACAGGCCTGTTCGGTAGATATCGGAGGCCAGTTCCGGCGGCGTCATTTCCAGCGCTTTCAGGATGGCGTCTTCGATTTTGCTGATGCTCTTATCCAGTGCATAAGCAACTTCTTGGTAGTTAATTTTGATTTGTTTGGGGATGCCGGTCATCAGGTCGCGGCCGTTGACGGCATAATCCTCGGGTGGATTTTCCAGTTCGTGGAGGGCGGAGCCGACATGGATTTTAATTTGTTCAGCGGTGCGTTCTCCGATCAGGATATTGTGTTCCCGTTTCATGTAGGCCATAATATCGTTGGTGAGTTCATCACCGGCGATGCGGATAGACTGGTCGCAGACGATACCGGACAGCGCGATGACGGCGATTTCCGTGGTGCCGCCCCCGATATCAATAATCATATTACCGATGGGCGCTTCGATATCGATCCCGATGCCCAGTGCAGCAGCCATCGGCTCATGAATCAGGTACGTTTCTTTGCTGTCCACGTGGTCGGCAGAATCAAAAACGGCGCGTTTTTCCACCTCGGTAATGCCGCTGGGGATGCAGATGACCATTTTAAGGTGGGTAAAGAAGTTGTTGCGGCGGCCGACCATCTTGATCATTTCTTCGATCATGGCTTCTGCGGCCTGGAAGTCGGCGATAACGCCGTCTTTCAATGGGCGAACGGTTTTGATATTTTCGTGGGTTTTCTCGTGCATTTGCATGGCGCGGTGTCCCACGGCGATCGTCTGGCTCGTTCGGCGGTCAATGGCTACGATAGAGGGTTCGTCTACCACGACTTGATCATCTACCATGATGAGCGTGTTGGCGGTTCCCAGATCAATCGCGAGCTCCTGCTTAAAAAACTTAAAAAAGTTCAAAATACTAGATTATTTAAATTGTTTTTGGACGTAAGCGCGTATCTAAGATTATGTTTTTATTTAATGTTATAAAGCGTATTTTACGCAATATATTATTGCTTTTCTTTGCTATTAAGGGTCGTATTGCATTGAGAAAAGCGTATTTTTGATCTAAAAAAATTGGGCGGCTTGGCAAAAAATAAAATTTTCGGCAAACCTCAATTTTTTCCGCTGCAAATCTACACAGATTTTTGCGCTTATTTTCGATAAAAAAAGGACATTTTTTGCGTTTTTTTATCCGGCTTTGTGTTGGTGCGATCAGCCTACGGTGACGACCCAAAAATCTTCCGGATTAAAATAGCGCTGGGAGAGTTGCATGATTTCTTCGGGAGTAATGGTGAGGATGCAGTGTGCCAGCGCATTGAAATGCTCGGCCTGCAGGCCTTCCACGATCAGGCTTTTTACCACGTCGGAGCTGTTGAGCGGGCCGTCGAGTCCGTTGAGCAACATCCCCATGAGATAATTTCGCACCATATTCAGTTCTTCGGTTGGGACGGGTTGTTCCTGCAATCGGCGCATTTCCCGGAAAATTTGTTTAACGGTGGTCTGCGTTTTATCCGGACTTACCTCTGTGGCTACATACAAATACCCGTCGTGCATCATGGCATCGAGGGAGGAATAGATATTATAGGTGTAGCCGCGTTTTTCGCGAATATTCAGCATGAGACGCGAGCCGAAATAGCCGCCCAGGATGGTATTGAGGACGTACATGCCATTGTAGTCTGGGTGTTTTTTATGGAACATGCGGCGTCCGATTTTTATAGATGTTTGCAGCGCGCCCGGGTGGGCGAGGGATTGGCGTCCGGGAGCCGGCATCGGATTATTCCAGGAGAACGCAGGTTTTTGGCCCTGCCTAGGCGTTTGACCGAGCGTTTGGTTGAGCAATTGCAGCACGCGGTCGGTTACTTCGCCGCTTACAAAGATCAGGCCATTGGCGGGTGTGAACCAGCGCTGATAGAAATCCTGCAAATCTGCTCGCTCGAGCGCGCGGTACATTTCCGGCGTGGAATTATATCCGTACGGATGCGCCGAACCGAACATTGCCTCCGTGATTTGCCGATAGGCAAGCACCTCCACCTTATCCAGTTCGACCATCAGTTCGCGGATGTTCGTTTCCTGGAAATTTTGCAGTTCAGATTCCGGAAAAATTGGTTCTAGCAAAGTTTCAGCAAAAACCGGCAGCACGGCCTCGGCATACTTCTCCAGGGTGAATAAGATGAAGTTTGCCGTATCCAGGTTGGTGGGATTGCTAAAGGAAGAGCCGTAAAAATCGAACCACTCCGCAATGTCCGCGCTGCTGCGCCGGCGGCTGCCTTCCGATATCAGGCGGGCGGTTGCGCGGGCGGACATCGGTTTGCTTTCTTCCGGCCTACCGGCCTGATATGATATTTCCACTTTTAACACCTGTCTGCCCGGGTATGGCAGGATATACACGGGGATACCGTTGTCCAGCAACTGCAATTGCGGTTGCGGCAGGGGCAATTCCCGGATTTCGAATACGGCAGGAGATTCTTTACGGTTCAACATGTTTAAACGCCTACACTTAGGCCGGGCAAAGGTAGTTTTTTTCAGATATCCACAGAATGTTGATTATTTTACAGGAGATCCCCGTTTTTTGTAGTATTTTTGCGGGTAAAACCGTCCGTAAGGGCTTAAATTCAACTCAGAATGAAATTCAGCGTATCTTCTTCCGAATTACTCCGGCACCTTCAAATCGCATCCGGCGCCATCGGTTCCAACCCGGTGCTCTCCATCCTGGAAGATTTTCTTTTTACCATTGAGCAGAAAAAGCTGACCATTACGGCTACCGATCTCGAGACGAGCATTTCTATTTCTATGGACGTGCTTTCTGATGATGATTTTTCGGTGGCGATCCCCGCAAAAATCCTGCTCGATACGCTGAAAGCGCTCCCGCAACAGCCGATCACCTTTACGGTGCATCCGGATAATTACAATATTGAAATTACGTCCTCCTACGGCAAGTACCGTCTGGCCGGCGAAAGAAGCGATGAGTTCCCGCAAATTCCGCAGCCGGACAGCGTGGACTCTGTGAAAATCAGCAGCAAGTATCTGCTTGAAGCGATTGGCAACACGGTATTTGCTACCTCGAGTGACGATCTTCGGCCCGCCATGACCGGGGTGTATTTCCAGGTTGATTTTAACAAGCTGATTTGTGTGGCAACGGATGCGCACAAATTAGTGCGATACACCACGCACCAGCTCGCCGGCGAGGTGTCCACGGCTTTTATCGTGCCGAAAAAGGCGCTTAATTTATTGAAAAACGCGCTGCCGGCCAATGAGACGGTGAGCTTGTCGTTTAATTCCGCCAATGCGTTCTTCTCCTTTCAAGGCATCAATTTGGTGTGCCGGCTCATTGACGCCCGCTATCCGGACTACAATGCCGTCATCCCGGTGGACAATCCCAATCTCATGACCATCAACCGGGTGGATTTCATGAATTCACTCAAGCGGATTGCAATTTACGCCAATAAAACGACGAATCAGGTCGCACTGGACATTTCAGATCTCAGCCTGACGGTATCCGCGCAAGACTTGGATTTTAGCAACGAGGCCACCGAACAAATGACGTGCAACTACCAGGGCGAACCGATGCGTATCGCTTTTAATGCGCGTTTTTTGATCGAAATGCTCAACGTGCTGTCCTGTGAAGAAGTGAAAATGGAGTTCTCAAAACCATCCCGCGCCGGTATTCTGGCGCCCCTGGAGGAAAACACCGAACGGGAAATTCTGATGCTGGTAATGCCCGTAATGCTCAATAATTAACCGCATTGCGCGCACGGAAAGCGTAAAAAAAGGTAACTACTTAGCCGGCTCGCTGTCTGGCCCAAAAAGTCCCATTTTCCGCCATACTTCGCAATTTTTTTTGACCGTAGCGCTGCTACGGCCTGCAAAAAATCGCTTCGTCTGGCAAAAAATGGATCCTTTTTTGTCTCAGACGCGACCGGCTAAGTAGTTAC
>JAUMBL010000223.1:0-2891 GCA_032115775.1 Saprospiraceae bacterium
GGATACCGTGTCGGCCTTCCCGGTTCCTAAAAAATTCAAATCCAAATTCCAACTGGACTACCTCGGCGGCTCTACCGGCGTGGGCGTCGCCACCGGCAACAGCAGCTTCGGCGCCGCTACCGGCCTGGCCGGCGGTATAGATATGCTGTTCAGCGATATACTCGGCCATCAACAATTGTACACCGGACTGGTCGTAAACGGGGAAGTAACCGACGCAGCCGGCCAGTTTTCCTACATCAACCAAAAAAGACAGATCAATTGGGGGATCAACCTATCGCATATCCCCATTCGATCTCAGTCTTACTTCCCCGACCCGGATCCCTTCCCGGGCATTGAAACGACCCTGCGCGGCGACTCTTTCCTGGGGTACACCGACCGCTTGTACATCCAGCGGCTGTTCCAGGAACGCATCGGCGTTTTTGCTTTTTATCCCCTGTCCGTCACGCGCCGATTCGAATTGGGCAGCTCGTTCGAACTTTATCACCGGCGCGTGGACGAGTACCGCTACTACTATGACCCGAACGGATTCCCGTTTGCGACCGAACGACAGCGGATTCCCGTCGGATCAGAAAGCCTGCGGATTCCCAGCATCAATGCCGCTTATGTCGGAGACAACTCCTACTTCGGCCTCACGGCGCCGCTGCAAGGGTATCGCTACCGGATCGGCCTAGAGCGCTTTTTCGGCGACTACAATTTCACCGGCGTCTTGCTGGACGGCCGGAAATATTTCTATGCCAAGCCTTTTACCTTGGCGGTTCGAGGGCTTACGTACCTCCGGTTCGGCGGCAATGCCAACAACACCGATCAGGTGTTTCCCCTGTTTGCCGGCCAGCCGAACTTTATCCGCGGCTATCTCTCTTTTTTCAACAACAATTTTATTGAGCAAAATCCGGAATACCTGGAGATCATGGCCGGCAGTAAAATGGCCGTCGGGAACGTGGAACTTCGCCTGCCCCTAACCGGCCCGAAGGGCATGGCGCTCCTGCCAATTAGTTTTCTACCGATGGATCTGAACTTCTTTTTCGACGCCGGCATGGGATGGTTCACCGCCGACGACCTGAAAAAGGCCGATCCGACGCCAGACGACGGCAATCCGCACATCTATCACAAACCCCTCTTCTCCGCAGGCTTTTCCCTGCGAATCAATTTGTTCGGCGCCCTGGTGGTGGAGCCGTTCTGGGCTGCGCCGCTGAGTTTGGACAAAGAACAGCGAAAATTGAGCTTCGGCCTCAACCTGCTGCCGGGCTGGTAGCCGCGGATCGCGTTATTTTCCGTTGTACACCACGCCGGAAGTGGGCGTCTCGTGCAGTTCGATCCGGCTGAGTTGCGGCAGGCTTGGCTTTAGCCGATCCCAGATCCAGATGGCGATCTGCTCGCAGGTGGGATTTTCCAGTCCTTCGATCTCGTTCAGCAACCGGTGATCCAATTCCTTAACGAGCGGATCCGCCACTTTTTTCAAATCAGCGAAGTCCATGACCCAGCCGACATGCGGATCAGGCGTACCTTCGATATAGATTACCAAACGGTAGGTATGGCCGTGCATGCCGCGGCATTTGTGATCGGGCGGGACGTTCGGCAGAAAATGGGCGGAATCGAACGTGAATTGCTTAAAAATTTCCATAGTCTTCGCTCAAAGGCGCGTTTTCAACCTGCGCCTACTTGGAAACCGACTCCGTCTGTTTTTGGTGCCGGTCGTTTCTTTTGATCGCAAAGATAGAAACTTCTAATTCCGCAGCGTCATTGGCGTCTGTAATCAAATCGCCAACGTTGTACGGGTGCGAATCGGTACCCATGACGTTCCGCATCAGGGTACCGTGTGTGCGCAGCAGATCGTCGTCCTTATTTGCTTTCATCTGGCTGGAAATCAGGCTGCCCAGAAGGCCGAGCACTTCGGTTGCCACGGTTATGGTCGGGTTGATGCCCGCCAGTTTGGGCAAAATCCCATTGGTAACCTCTACCGAGTTCATAATTTGCCGCAGTTTTTCGCCATTCTTGCGTTCTTTATCGTCAGATTCCATGATCAGAATATCGAACACCAAGAAATCGCCGGGATTTTCGGGGCCGAAAATCCGTAGCCCATTGGCGAGAAACTCTTTTTTCTGATGGATGCGGGTGTTGGGGAAATATTGCTCCACAAAGTTGATTTTCTGGTTACCCAGTCCGTTTTCCGCAATAGAGAGGCCGATTACATACGGTTCGGAGTAGCGCCTGTTTTTTTTGCCAAAGCCGCTGTCTTTTGTTTTGACGGTCAGCGATTTCAGCATGAGCGCGATTTTGTCTTGGTGGGCGTCGAAGTCTTCAATAGGGATGCGTGCATCGAGAATGGACATAATAAGGTTTTTTTAATGTGTGTGTAAAATGGCGAACGCTCCGAAGAGGATTTATCAGGCAAAACTAACGCAAATTAGCATTCAAAAATCATTCCAGTAAGATAAAAAGTTAGTCGGTATATTTTTTCCAAAAAACTGTTTTTTCCAAAAGTGAATCAAAACGGCGTGTGCAAACGCGCGTTCAACTTGCAGTAGGGATAACAATTTGCCGCATCTTCTGCTACCTTTGCACGATGAATCGGACATTTTTGCTCATCGGAATAGGCTGGCTTTGCGCAATCATTCCCGCGGAAGCCCAGGTAACGCGCAGGAGCGAGCGCATGGTGACGCTTCAGGAGGCGCTGCAATTGTCGCTGGCGAACAGCGCAAAACTAAAAAAATCCAAGCTCGATCGCACCGTGGTCGAGCAGCGGGTGCGCGAAGAAAAGGCGCTGATCTACCCGCAGGTCACGGCCGGCGTGAGTTATGATTATTACCCGATCCTCGCCACGCAGTTCTTGCCCGGGACGGCGCTCAACCGGCCGGGCGAAGCTTATGTGCCGGTGCAGTTTGGCCAGCCCT
>JAUMBL010000224.1:0-32838 GCA_032115775.1 Saprospiraceae bacterium
CTCTTATTAAAGACCCGAAGACGTCTGGCAGGGTTCTTATTGTATTTTCATTTCAACTATGAGCAGTTGAGTTCCCGGTTCCGGCATGTCAAATTCGGGGATTCATTTATGCGCCATGAGGATATCTGCTTCCGGGTGGATCATTGCCGCGCGAGCCTGGCCTTGTACCACGAAATTCCCGGCACGGAATACTGGTCGCCGCGTATGTTCGACGCCCTGCTGGCCAAGATGAAGGTGGTAAGAGAGTTCGATCAGTTTTACGATCCGGGCGAGTATGCGCGGCTGCTTGGGGAGGTACGCGCTTTGATCCGGGAGATGGAGCAGATTGTACGGCAGGGCGCCAAGTTGTCCGGCGCGCCGCTGGAGGTGTTTCATCATCAGGGACTTTTGAGCCACAACATGATGATCGGCCGGTCCGACTCTGATCGTTTTTTACACCTGAATTTCGGGCTTACCGGTATGCACCGTTACACGCAGCAGGATGTGGTGCAGACGCATCTTTGCCGGCTGCAGCGGATAAACACTGTCCTGCCCGAACTGGCCAATTTTAAAAACTGCCGGGCGTTTTTTTCGGCGCTGGACGGGGTCGTGGACGGGTAGCGTTGTTACCAAGTTGCCTTTATTATTTCCGGAAAACTTCGCAACTTCTATTTTGATGAAGCAGGAAATGAAGTTACCTGTTATCTCAACAGCGGACAATATTGTATCCCCCTTCACCAGTTTTTTAACCGACACGCCCGCCCATGTACAATCACGAAGAGCCATGCTTTTAGACAAAATAAAAGAGAAGTACAGCAATCAATTCATCATTGCCAAATATCTTTTTCTGTCAGGTTATTAATTCAATGGTATTAACCCTGCCGCGCGGAGAAGTGCAGGGGTTGAAACCCCGGAAGATGGAGCGCGTCGTGTTCCCGGCGATAAATCGCCGGGTTAGTTATTGCCAGTACATACATTTTGAGATTACGGAATTTTACACGCCCAAGCGACCGTAGCCGCAGTAGGTCGCCCAAATCTGACGTTTTATACCCGAAAAGGGGATTCAAACCAGTTTCTAAAACCCCGAACAAACAATACAACGGTCGGATTTGCCAAAACTCGCCTGAAAAACGAGCTCCAGCCCCCCTGAAAATCGGGAGCGCGTACGTGCAATATCCACGTCATAAGAAATGAGGGTGGAAAACCGTTCATCCCCAAATTGTAGAACCGGAACAAGGGTATTGACCGCAAAAGCCGCGCCGGGCAAACTGCCGCCGCGGAGGTACGCGCCGGCGGTCATCTTCATGCCGGTCTGCCCGGAAAAACCCGTCTGGTAAAATACGCCTGCCATGGTCTGCCATTGCCGGCTATTGGATCCTGTCGCAGATTGCCGGCGGTACAATATGCGCGCCTGCAGGCTTTGACCGTATGCCCTGGTTTTCCAAATCGAACAGGCGCCGTACAAAATCATTCCGACGCCGAGCCGGTTTTCATCGCCCTGCAAAGAGTACACCGGCTTGTTTAAATGACGCCAGGACATCCCGGCCGACCATCCCTGTTTGTTGTTGTACAGCGTAAAACCGGCCGACAAGTCGGGCTGGAAAATATTGTCCCGCAGGAAATTTTCACCGTTGCTATTGGAAGGGTCATAGGCGCCGTTCTGAAATTGTTCGTCAAATTTCAGCCGCTCCGGGCTGACGCCCATGGCAAGTCCGCCCAAACCGCCGCCTGCCGCCGCAAAAGTTTCCGATCCCAGGTGCTGGTGGTAAGCCGCCGTCAGCATACCGTTGCTGTTGTAAAAGTACCCGAGCGGACTGAAATCGTGCTGAACACCGACTCCCAGGGCGTAAAAGTTTTTTCTGCTGTTTTGCAAACAGAATCTCATTTCAGCAAACACGGCGGCGCCTTGATACGCATGCCGGCTGACGAGATTGTCCCACTGCCCCCGGTACAAGGCGGCTATACGCGTGCGGTGTACGGATCCGCCGCCGGTGGCGCCGGGATTGAGCAACTGCGGCAACTGGATGCTGTTTGCAAAATGATAGTCTTGCCCGAATCCGGCAAGCGATGTCAGGGTGAGAAATACAAAGATGAAAAAGGTGCGCATGCGGTTTATCGTATTAATTGTAAGGTTCCGGCGAAGGATTTAACTTCGCCATCGGGGAAAATGACGGAAAGGGTGACCCTGTAAGAGCCTGCTTCGGCTTTTCCGCCCCGAAACTGCCCGTCCCAGCCGAAGCGGCGGTCTTCCGGGGTTGCCTGCGCTTTCCCCTCCAGTTCGTCCAGATCAAATACCGTTTCGTTGTATTTATCAAATATTCGAAAGTAGTTGATGCGCAGCGCCTCCGGAAAATTGCTGCGAATGTAAAACACATCGTTTACGCCATCCTCGTTGGGCGTGAAGGCGTTTGGAATAAACAAGTTGGCATCGTAATCAATCGTGAGCTCAATGCGAACGGTGTCGGTTTTAGTGCAACCATTGATGTCGGTGGCCGTGACGGTGTAGATAATGGGCTGGATCGGCCGCGAAACGGGATTTGAAATCACAGAATCGCTCAGCCAGCGAGCAGGTTCCCAAATAAAATCAACATTCGTTTTATTTACTTTGGCCGAGAGCGGCGCATAGTCGCCCAGAATGAGGGAAAAATAAGGCACTTCGACTTCGAGTAAGAGTTCGTTGATCGGCAATATTCGTATCAAGGTATCCTGGCCGCATCCCTCGGCGGTCTCTGCCCGCACGGTATAATCGCCTGGGGGGAGCCCGTTGTGCACGGAACCGTCGGCGTTGTATCCCGGTCCGCTTACAAACAACAAATTTTGAGGACCCGTCGTCGCGAACAGGTCTGTTCCTTCCGGCGCCGTACAATGCACCGTAGTAAAAACCTGAAGATCCGCCGTCGGCAACACGTCAAAACTAACCTGCGCCGTATCCGGACAGATGCCGTCATTCAACGTGTAGAAAGTAGCCACGTACGTCCCGGGCTGCGTAAAGGTTCTTTCAAAAGAAAAATCATCGGAAGAATAGCCGTCGCTCAGGCGCCATCTTACCTCGGTAGCGCCGATCGCCTGACTCAAAAAAGCGGCCGTTGCAGGCGCGCACGCCTGCGGAAGATTGAAGGCAAATTGGGCTTCCGGAATGGTTCGGACGACCACCTCGACCGTGTCGGCCGCCACACATCCTTCCGGCGAGCGCACCCTAAAGACGGCGGTGTAATTCCCCTGTGCCGGATAAGGGTAGGTTTGATCGCAGCCCTGCGCGGAAGCGCCGTCGCCAAAATACCAGGTACAGGTCGCTTGCGGGGGGCTACCGACGCCCTGAAAATAAACGCTCGAAAAGGTACAAACAGAATCGGGCGCGGTTGCTGCGGCCGTCGGCGCCGCTTGTACGATCAAACTGCTTGATGCCGTATTTTCACACCCGCGCTGGGTAATCGCCCGCGCGTAGGGCGTATAAACGCCCGGATTGGCGTACGCATGCGCGACATTGCGCTGCCAGGTAGAATCCCCGTCGCCGAACCACAACTGGATACCGGGCGCAACGGAATTGATCTGAAAATTGACGGGCTGTCCCGGACAATTCTGCTGGTCGTGTACCAACTCGATATCCGGAAGCGGATAAACCGTAACCGGAAATACGATGCTGTCGTACCCGCAACCGAAAGCGAACATTTTGATGAAGTACTGCCCGGGGGTCGGAAAATGCACCAAGATGGTGTCGCCGGCATACTGTTCGCCATTCGACACCTCCCAGGCAATCTCAGCGCCTGGGGTAGCAAAATTAACGATCTGCGCCGTGACGCCTTCGCACAACCGCGCGGTATCGGGGAGGCCGGCCAGGGCGGTTACATCGGGCGGGTGCACGACGATTTCCTGGAAAGCGGTGTCGGCGCCGCAAAGATTCGCAGAAACCAGCGTCACGCCCACTGTGTCCGGGTCATCGCCGGTGAACAATTGAAATTGCGTCGGTTGATCGAAGGAACCTGAATACTGCTGCCCATTGGAAAGATAATAGGTATGCGACAGCGGATTTCCGTAGCTTCCCAGCGAGAGTGTGGCGATACTACCCGAACAGGGTTCGTTGAAATCCAATTCGAAGGCTGCCCGCGGTCTGGGCGCGACCTGAATAACCTGCTCGTATTCAGCCGGGCCGCAGCCGTTGACCATCTTCACCCGGATCTGGTAAGCGGTATCCGAAATTCCGTCATAATAGGTGATTGGCGGCGGCGAAAAGCCGTAGTGTGTTTGTCCGTTGCCGAGATCCCAGACATATTGCCGGCCATCGTTGGGGCTCAGATTGTTAAAATAGACAGTCAGCGGTGCGCAACCGGAATCCGGAAATACTTCAAATCGGATAGTTCCGGGTATTTCGGCAGTAGGAATCAGCACCTGCGCGCTATCGGCTACGGTGCACAGGGGGGCGCCGTTCAGCGGATTTACAGTGAAAGCAGTGTATTGAATCGGGTACAAACCGGGAGCGCTAAATTCATGGTCGAGCAAACCGAACCCGGAGGTTCCATCCCCCCAGTTCACCAAGTACACCACGCCCGAGGGCGCGTTCGGGATGATCCGAACCGTCTCTCCGCTGCACGCGGTATCCCTGTCCAGCGCAAAGCCCGCAGTCGGCGGTCCGTAAACCGTCAGGGTGCGGGTGTCGCGGTTGCAGGCTTCCGGGAGTGCCGGGTTGGTGTAAGTAAACAGGTAGGGCGTATCCAGCGCGAGCTGCGCCAAATTGACGACGTCGCCGGTGACTCCAAAGCCGCTGAAAATCCCTCCCGGCGAGGCATTGGCCAGCACAACGGTCTGTTCCGTATTGCACACGGCCAGATCTTCTCCGGCCTCCACGGTATTGGCCGGCACGACCTGCACGGTGATCGAATCTGTTCGCCTGCAAAGATCGAACCCGCGGACAAAAACCAACGGATAGACGCCCGGCGCAACCGGATCGAAATAAAAGCCCTCCTCGTTCCTGAACAGGTATTCCCCTTCCCAGAATCCCAGAACCGTATCGCTGGCCTCCAGGTAAATTCGCCCGGTTCCGGAGCACAGCACCGTGTCTTTTGTGAAAATTTCCACTTCTTCCGGCGCGATTAGCTCGGAGACGACACTTTTGGAAACGAGTCCGCAGGAATTACCCGTTGAAGCAGTGATCAGATAGGGGCCGAAGGCGGCATCCAATTTAACCGGAAAACTATCCGTCACCACCCCGTTTATTTTATAGAGTAGCGTAGAATCGAACGGCGAGGGCGTAAACTCCGTTTCAAGGCAAGCAAGCGCCGGCGTATCCAACGCCACCTGAAGGGGTAGTTCTACGGTAAAACGGATCGTATCGGCGCGGCGGCAAACGCCGGCGCCGATAGACGTGACGACTTCAAAATTCCCCACCTTATCGGGAATAAAATACACGCCGCTTGTATCGCTGAAAAAATTTGCCGAAGGCCCATACCAACTGCCCGCGGGGAAGGCAAATAGCTCGATGGTGTCTGAATTTATACAGACGGTCGTATCGCCATTCGGATAAGCGATGGCGATGTTGCTCGCCGGGCGCAGCGCAAAGGTGTCGTAGGCGAACGCCTCCCCACAAAAATTTTTCATTTCCGCCTCCAACAAATAGGCGTCATTTGAAAATGCCAGGAAGACGGGGAACGAGTCGTACTCGATACCGTTTATTCGATAAGTTGCCGCGGTATCCAAGGGTATCGGCGTGTAAGAAACCACCGTGCAGGTATCCGGCTGGGCTTGCAATTGCACGGCGGGCGGCTTGATGACGTTGACGATGATCTCCGCGTCGTCATCGGCAATGCAGGTATTGCTTACCCGGAGGTAAATTTTGTATCGCCCAGGTTGAGAAAATTGCATGGCGACGATATTCGTATCCGGTGTTTCCGGATCCGGATACCAAGCCCATCCGCCCGAGGGACCCTGCACACTCCAGGAAAAGCTGCTGCTGGAAAACGAATTGGCGCCGGTCAGTTGCAGGTACTCCAGCGAATCGTCCATGCAGATATTGTATTCATTTCCGAATACGTTGATCGCGTTGTTGGTAGCCGGCGTAAGCACGGCATCGGGCGGACTGGATACGGTGACCGTGCCCGATGTGCAGACCGTATCGCAGACGTTGCCGACGCAGTAGGTGAGATTGTAGGTACCGCCGTATTCAAAGATATATCCCAGCGTATTTCCGGTGTAATACTGGCCGTCTCCCAAATCCCAGGTTTCGTACGTAACACCGGCCGACGGGCAATTCACCAGTCCGTTCCCACCCGGTACAACCGAGCCCTGAAACGTCACGCCTTCGTTTGCGCAAGGATTGGAGGAGACGGCATAGTGTGCGACCGGCGGATTCCGGAAGGTCAGAATAAACGCGCTGTTGGTGGGATCGGCCAGCGTGTCATTCAGGTACGTTTGGAGGATGATGGTGTAGGGTTCCTGGAATTTACAGGACCCAAAGAAAGCGGATAGGTTATACGTGTGGGTCTGCGTTACCGGATTCGGGCTCCCGGGCACAATGGTGTTCGGCGAATTATCGCCCCAGGTGATCTCAAAGTACGAGATGTTATTTTTGTTGGGATCATTTGGATCCACGATGATATTGATGCAAATTTCTTCAAGCGGGCCGGTGATGCAATAAAACTGCACCCCGTCACAGGTGGCGATGGTGGGGTTGTTATATGCCTGAGAAAGGAGCGTTGCTGAAACGCCCAAGAGGCAGATGGTTGTTAAAATCAATTTCTTCATTACCGGATAAGTTGTAGCGTTCCGCTAAACAGGGTTACTTTTTGATCCACAAAGCGCACGGCGATCACATATCGGTAGGATCCTGCCTCCGCTTTTTGCCCACGGAAATAACCGTCCCACCCGAATTCCGGGTTTTCAGGAACCATTAGATCAGTCATTGTCTTGCCTCGGGCATCAAAAACAAGTTCGTTGTATTTATCGTAAACGCGTATGTAGTCCAGGCTGTGTACCGAAGGACTGCTGCTGCGCACATAGAACACGTCATTTACGCCGTCTTCGTTGGGCGTGAAGGCATCCGGAATGTACACCTCCTGCTCCCGGTTGATTTTTACTACTACCCGAACCGTATCAACCCGCACGCATCCGGCCGCGTTGGTAGCATAGACCAAGTAGGACACCGATCTTTCCGGCGTGCAGATTGGATTGCCGATATCCGGATTATCCAGGAATAGGGCAGGCGACCAGGAGTACGTCGCATCCGCCTGGTTTGATATGGCATTTAACTGGGCGGATTCTCCGGGACGGAGCTCGACATAATCCGGATTTACCGCCAGAGAGACCAGTTCGGAGAAAGATAAAAACAGGCTGGTGTCCAAGACGCAGCCGATCTGATTGCGGATTTCGATGCGGTACAAGCCGGTGTCCAGTGCAGGGTGAAAATCGCCGATCTGTTCGTAACCAGGCGCGCTGACGGCGACGATATTCGTGGGATCGGTGGGTATCCGCAAATCAATGCCCTCCTCGGGATCGCACAGGGGATCAACCAGAAATTCGGCGCGGATGGCCTCGTCAAGTTCCAGCACGAGCAGGCTACTATCCGGGCAAAAACCGTTGTTGCTGACGAACAGTTGGATTTCCTGCCTGCCCGGCGTCCGGAATTGCTGCGCAAACGTCTTTTGGAAGGAAACAGGCGCGCCGTTCGTTTTCCAGATAAAATTATTTGCCGATGGGGAATTTACCTGAAAGGAGGCAGTCACCGGCACACAAGTCTGCGGAAGATTGTATTCAATCTCCGCGACCGGAGAATCCAGCACGGTGACGGCGGCGGTGTCCGACCGGCTGCAACCATTGCCGGCAAATGCGGTAAATATTGCCTGATACACGCCCGGCTGGGTGTAGGCGTGCGCCGTTTCGCAAGTGGCGGCCACATTCCCATCGCCAAAGCGCCAATAACAACTTGCCGGCGTATTGGTGGCGCCTGAGAAGGAAATTTCCTCGCCGGAACAGGTCTGGTTTTCTACAAAAATTTGTGTTTCAGGTGATTCAAGCACCTGAATTGGGCGGGTGCGCACGGCCTGGCAGCCGGCGGCATTGGTTGCCGTGATCTGAACGGTGTAATTGCCCGGTGTGGTGTAGCGGTGCGTGGAAATCGCCTGAGTCGTGGATGTCCCATCGCCATAGGACAAGTTCACAGTCCCTGCGTCGGTATTGACCTGGAATGCCGCGGCACTCCCGGCACAGATCGTCGGATCCACGACCAGTCCAACTTCCGGTATAGGAAACACCTCAACCGGAATGGTCAGGCTGTCCGATCCGCAACCAAACGTATATAAAGTGGCGGTATAGACGCCGGGATCGTTAAAAACAATCGAGACCGTGTCACTCAGAAAAGTATTGCCATCGGAGAATCGCCACAGAACCGGCGCGCCCTGCGTGGACTCGCTGTACAAAATGACCGGACGGCCTGCGCAGCGGGGCGTATCCGGAATTCCGATCAATGCTTCGACTGCTGCCGGGTGCACGATAATTTCCCGATAAGCCGTATCGGCGCTACATGCATTGGAAGACACCAGCCAGATGCCGATCGTATCCGGCTGGCCTTGCGCATAAAACTGAAAAATGGAAGATATTCCTGCGCTCGCCGGCTTGATTTCCCCAGTGGAGGTATAAAAAATATTGCTCAACGGGTATTGCGTACTCAGCAGGGAAGCCTCCACCGGGTCGCCCGAGCAGGCCGTAGCCGTGGAAAGCGCAAAATCGGCTATCGGATTGGGCAGCACCTTGACGGTTTGCGTTGATTCGTAAAATCCGCAGCCGCCCGGCACGTGCAGCCGGATCGGGAACAAGGTATCCGCCAGCCCGTCGGGCCAGGTGACAGGCGGTGGCGTGTAGCCGTAATAGACTTGTCCGGGGCCTGTTTCCCACAAATAGTGGTTGTGCTGCCCGGAACTCAGATTGACGAATTGCACCGTTAGCGGCGCGCAGCCGGAATCGGGTTGGGCGACGAAATTCACTGCGCCCGGCGGCAAAGGCGCCGGGATTTCAATAACGGCGGAATCTTTTACCGCGCACAAGGGCAAGCCGGTAAGCGGATGGAGGTTATAGACTTCATATTGAAGCAAATAGGTTCCGGGAAGATTATAACTGGAGCTAAGGGTATTCACAGCGCCATTCCCCCAGTCTATGTCATACGCCACGCCACCCACAGCGTTTGGGAACAGCGTAATCAAATCACCCTGACAGGCCGTATCCCGGTCAAGCAGAAAACCGGGAGTCGGCAGCGATCTGACCACCAGCGCCACTTCATCGGTTCGGCAACCTGGCGGAAGCGTCGGATTAGTGTAGTAGTACGTGTAGGCAGAATCGCGTTTTAGCGATTGAATATCAATTGTATTTCCCGAAACGCCGGGGCCGGTAAAAGAACCGCCGGGAGAAAAACCGGTGATTTGTACGGAGGCTTCCGTTTCACAAACATACAGATCGGCGCCCGCTTCAATGCTGTCGTACGGCGCTACCTGAATGATCAGGGTGTCTCGATCGAGGCAGATCCCTACGCCACGGGTATAGACCAGCTGAAATATACCGGGATTTACCGGATCAAACCAAGTCTGCCCTTGATAGTTGAATATATGCGCGCCCGTCCAGTATCCGGTGGAGTCGCTTGCCGAAAGCGGAAAGGAGGGTGTTTGCGTACAAAGCGCCGTATCGGGGGAAAGGATTTGAACCTCCTCGGGATAAATGACCGTCAGCGTAGTAGATACCGTGGTGTCTGTGCAGGTGTTGTGTACGCTGGCCACCACATTAAATGGACTAAACGGCGCCTCCAGTACAACGGGGAAGCTATCTACAACGGTATTATTAATCGTATAAACAGCCTCCGGTTCGTACGGCGTCGGCGTGTAGTTCCAGAGCAGGCATTCGACCGACGGCGTATCCAGCGCGAGATTGATCGGTTTGTCCACTTTCACGAAGAGCGTATCGGCGCGCCGGCAGATGCCGAAATCTCGGAAAGCGATAAATCGGTATAAGCCGGGCACATTTTGAACAAAAAAAGTATCGCCCGGAGTAATCTGCAGCCCGGCGCCAACCCAGGAAACAGGCAAATTAGCCTGAATGTGCAGGGTATCGGAATTCACACAGACGGCCAGGCTGGAAGTATCCGGCGAGAGGATGCTTACCGCGCGTGCCGTTTCCACGAGGAAGGTATCCCGGAACAACTGATATTTGCATGGGTGGTTCAGTTCCGCTTCCACCGTATAAGGCGTCGGACTAATCGGCAGCAACACGGGAAACGTAACGGCCTGCACCCCGTTAATGCGGTAAATCGCTTGCGGAAGAAAGGGAACCGGCATGTAGGCGAAGTCCACGCAAGTATCCCTTTGTGGCGACAGCGAGAGCGTCGGGGGCTCCACTACCTCTACCGTCAGCGTGACGGTATCCGGTTGATTGCATAGATTATCCGCCTTGAGTTGAATTTCATACGTCCCGGGCTCAATAAAAAGGATTCGCGCTACACTGGTGTCCTCCGGCAACGGATCCGGATACCAGAACCAGGCTTGCTGTCCGTCTCCCAGCCATTCATAGATGCTTTCAAATAAAGATACACTTCCATCGAGTCGGACGATAGACCACGGTTCTTCAAAACAAACCTGGTAATGCAGGTTTCCAATTTGTATGGCGCCTGAATCAATGACCGCGTCGGCTTGCGTGGCGTTAAGCGCTGCAATATAGGTAGTTCGGCATATCGTGTCGCACACGTTGCCGGCGCAATATCGGAGCGTTTGTACGCCGGCAGAATCCCAGTAATACGTTGCCTGGTTGCCAAAAAAAAAGGTGCTGTCCTGCACTAGCCAGGACTGATAGGTTAGGTTTTTGTCTGCGCAGGGAATTTCCGGCCCGCTTCCCAAAAACATAACCGGGTCGCCGATACAGGCTACGTAAGGATCTACTAAAAAATTGGCTTTGGGCAAGTTCCGCAGGGTCAGGACAAATGCACTGTTCGTCGGTTCTATAGATGGTATTATGTGATGGGTGCGCAGGATGATGATGTAGAAGCCCTGGTAGATACAGGAGTCTGCAAATTGGGTGAGATCGTAAAGATGCGTTTGCGAAGGCGGGTTGGCACTGCCAGGGATGATGGTTGGCGCGGAACCGTCGCCCCAGTCTATCTCGAAATAATCTATAAAAGCGAGATTGCTGTACGTTGGATCAATTACAATTCTGACACAAGCCTCCATGGTATCCGCCGTAACGCAGAGATATTGATTGCCATCACAAGCGGCAATCGTCGGGTTATTGTTTTGCGCAGAGACCGATTGGGCGGCAACAAAAAACAATAAACGACCTAGCGCGGCGAAATACTTTACCATAATCAACAGATGGGACGTCCACTTACGTCGGATTTTATCTTTGGGCGGAAAAAGAGCCGGATCATGAACTAGCGCCGCGTCCAGCAAATAGCGCATGAATATGGCGGCCCAATTTTCCCTTCCTCTGCGTTGCTCGGCGGTTACAATATCCCGTATTGCGCCCTTCTCGCGCCTTGATGAAGACAAAATTTGTCTCCCAAATTCATACACTGTTTGCCGGACGCGGCACTAGATCCTGCGCGGCTCGGCGAAAGCTGCAATATCGGCAAAAATAGGATATTTTCCTGCCATTTCCGCCACAGGCTGGGCAATTCGCGCTGTTTCCCGTATTTTTGTATCGTAACTACTTAGCCGGTCGCGTCTGAGACAAAAAAGGATCCATTTTTTGCCATACGAAGCGATTTTTTGCAGGCCGTAGCAGGGCTACGGTCAAAAAAAATTGCGAAGTATGGCGGAAAATGGGACTTTTTGGGCCAGACAGCGAGCCGGCTAAGTAGTTACTTTGTATCAAAATTAAAATGCCATGACGCTCCAGGAAAAATACGTCAACCCCTTCACGGATTTCGGTTTTAAAAAACTGTTCGGCTCCGAACCGAATAAAGACATTCTGATTGATTTTTTGAACCAGATCCTGCCCGGAAAACACAAGATCAAAGACCTCTCTTACGCCCGCACGGAACGCCTCGGCAACTCGGAGATAGACCGTAAGGCAATATTTGATCTGTATTGCATCGGCGAAAATGGTGAACGCTTTATCGTCGCAATGCAGAAAGCCAAACAAAATTATTTTAAAGATCGGAGCGTATTCTACTCCTCCTTCCCGATTCAGGAACAAGCTCAAAAAGGCGAGTGGAATTTCAAACTCGCCGCTGTTTACCTGATAGGAATCCTCGATTTCATATTTTCGGAGGACGAAGCCGAGCAGACCGTACGCCACGAAATCCAATTAAAAGATCAAAATTGCAAGGTTTTCTACGATAAATTGGTGTATATCTACCTGGAAATGCCCAATTTCCGAAAAACGGAAGACGAACTGCAAACCAATTTTGACAAATGGATGTACGTCTTGCAGCAATTGCCAAATCTCCAAAGCCGACCGCAGGCCCTGCAGGAAAAGGTATTTCAAAAACTGTTCGAAACTGCGGAAATCGCCAAGTTTACCCGAGATGAGAAAAACGGCTACGAATCCAGCCTGAAGTATTATCGCGATTTGAAAAATGTGATAGATACGTCGTTCGAAGAGGGTAAGGCCGAAGGTGAAGCCGTCGGTATCGCCGTTGGCAGAGCCGTCGGTAGGGAAGAAGGCAAGGCGGAAGGCAAGACGGAAATTGCCCGCCAAATGAAACTGGAGGGCGATTCGGCTGAGAAAATCGCCCGGATAACGGGGCTCGCCAAAGAAGACATAGATCAACTATAGGCAGGCGGCGGCCTCAAGAATGCGCAATATTCGGCAAAACAGTAAGACTTTTCTGTCAATATCCTGCTCAGGCTCCCGCAATTCTCTTTGTTTCCCCTATTTTTTTTCCAAAACAAAATGCCATGACGCTCCAGGAAAAATACGTCAACCCCTTCACGGATTTCGGTTTTAAAAAACTGTTCGGCTCCGAACCGAATAAAGACATCCTGATTGATTTTTTGAACCAGATCCTGCCCGGAAAACACAAGATCAAAGACCTCTCTTACGCCCGCACGGAACGCCTCGGCAACTCGGAGATAGACCGCAAAGCCATTTTTGATCTGTATTGCATCGGCGAAAACGGTGAACGCTTTATCGTCGAAATGCAGAAAGCCAAACAAAATTATTTCAAAGACCGGAGCGTATTCTACGCTTCCTTCCCCATTCAGGAGCAAGCCCAAAAAGGCGAGTGGAATTTCAAACTCGCCGCTGTTTACCTGATAGGAATCCTCGATTTTATATTTTCGGAGGACGAAGCCGAGCAGATCGTGCGCCACGAAATCCAATTAAAAGATCAAAATTGTAAGGTTTTCTATGATAAATTGGTGTATATCTACCTGGAAATGCCCAATTTTCGGAAAACGGAAGACGAACTGCTAACCAATTTTGACAAATGGATGTACGTCTTGCAGCAATTGCCCAATTTGCAAAGCCGACCCCGGGCCCTGCAGGAAAAGGTATTTCAAAAACTGTTCGAAACTGCGGAAATCGCCAAGTTTACCCGAGATGAGCAAAACGGCTACGAATCCAGCCTGAAGTATTATCGCGATTTGAAAAATGTGATAGATACGTCGTTCGAAGAGGGTAAGGCGGAAGGTGAGGCAGTCGGAATAGCAGTCGGTAGAGCGGAAGGCAAGGAGGAGGGCAGGATGGAAATTGCCCGTCAGATGAAAGCGGAAGGGGAACCGCTCGAAAAAATCGCCCGATTTACTGGGCTCGCCGGCGAAGAAATCAAAAAACTATAAGCAACCCGGCCGGCAGATCAAAATATTGTTATTTGTCTCCCAGTACCGCCTCCCAGGCCCGCAGCAGCGTTTTCTTTTCCGCATCCCAGTTCCATTGCGCTGCCGCTTTCCGACAATTTTCCCGTAATTCGGCGTACAAGGTCGGATCGAGCGCCAATTGCCGAACCGCCGCAGCCACAGCCTCTGGCGTCAATTCGGGCAGCAAAAGCCCAACGCGAAAGTCCGCACAGTGCGCGCGGTACTCCGGAAAATCCATGTTCAACGACGGAACACCGTATTGGGCGTACGCGAAAAACTTATTGGCGAGGGAATAGTAATAACTCAAGCCCCGCCGCTCCAGCAAATTCAACCCCAGCCATGCCTGAGCCGTGAGTTTGTCTAAATCCGCTGGAGATACCCAACCCAAAAACCGCACCTTGTCGCCCAAACCCAACTGCTGCGCCCGGGCGCGCAAATCGGCCGATAAATCGCCTTCCCCGGCCAGCCACAACTGCACGCCCTCAAGCGTCGCCATAGCCTCTAACGCCGCTTCGATGCCGCGCCCAAGGTTCAACGCGCCTTGGTATAGTATAATTTTTTGCTTTTCTCCAATATCCAACGCAACGGCCGCTCGAAGCGGCACGTTGCGCACCACCGCAAAAGGAATCCCGTATTCTTTTTCAAATATCGCTGCCAAAGCCGGCCCAACCGTGTACGCCTGGCGAAAAAACGGCAAAAATAACTTTGCCACACTCCTCCAAACCGCCTGTATCCGAGGACGTCCCACCAACTCCGGCACTTCGGTGAAATACTCGTGCGCATCAAAAACGCGTTTTTTCCGCCGAATCAACGCAGCCAAACAAGCGGCCGGCAAGGTATCCAGATCAACAGCGCAAACGGCGTCAAATCGGGCGACCAAAAGCCGGAAAAACAAACGAATATTGTACTCCGCATAAAAAATCGCCCGCTTGTTGAACCAACACCGCAAACGCACCTGCGCGTACCCGGCCGGCGCAAGCGGCGGAGACTCGGGCAGGATGCGCCCCAATAACACCACTTCGTGCCCAGCCTCCGCCAAGGTCGCCGAAATACGTTGCATGCGGCGATCGTAGTGCAAATCGTTGGTGACGGTCAGTATGATGCGCGCCATAAATGGAAAAATCTTTTGTTATCAAAACCGCGCTACCCTACCTTGTACCAAACTCCTGCAAGGCCGCGTACACTTTATCCACCGGTAACCCCATCACATTGGCATAGGTGCCCTCAATATACGTGATCTTGCATAAACCAATCCACTCCTGTACGCCGTAAGCTCCCGCCTTGTCGAAAGGCTGGCAGGTGCGGATATAATAGTCAATTTCCTCGTCGCTTAAGACCGCAAAGGTGACTTGCGAAACGCCGGAGAAAGACCGCTCCTGCTCGGCAGACAGCAGGCAAACACCGGTGGTCACTGTGTGTTGCCGCCCGGAAAGACGGCGGATCATCCGGAACGCCTCGTCGTAATCGGCAGGTTTGTTGAAAATTTCGCCGTCCAATATGACCACGCTGTCCGCAGCAAGAATTACTTCGTCGGACTGAATCGCGGGCGCGGCAGCCAGCGCTTTCCGGCGAGCCAAATACTCCGCCACTTCTTCCACCGGCATATCAGCCGGAAAATCTTCGTTTACATCCAAGGGAAGTACGCGAAAATCAAAACCGGCCTCGCGTAACAATTGGCTGCGACGCGGACTTTTTGAGGCCAGTACGATTGGTCGGGAAAACATAAAACAACGATTTTTGTAATAAACTCCGTATTGAACAATTTTACGCAAACACAGCGCGCGCAATCGCCGCAAGCACCTCCAGTGTGTCGGCAGGCCAGGCGCGCGCGCACAAGAGTACGCCCGCAAGCATGACCAGTTTGATCAGGCCGCCGGCAAATGTAAAGTGTTCACGCGTATTGGCGCGAAACAAACTGAGTGAAAGAAGCAGGGTCGGCAGCCACAGCAAGACAAAACCGCCCGCAAATTGCCAATACGGCGCGCCGGTCTCCCACCAGTAATACAATAAAATGGACATCAGTACAGCAGCCGCTAATCCGCTGAAACCAGCATGAACCCGCGCCGCCCGCGGGCCGCGCACCACCGCCAAGGTATTGCACCCGCAAGCGCCGTCGCCGGAAAAATCCGCCAAATCCTTGACCTGCTCCCGAAATAAATTGACCACAAAGGCAAATAAGGCATAAAACCATACCAAACTGACGGCCTCATGGATGCGCCCCGGTGACGAAAAGGACGAAAGCCACAATGCCCGATCCTCTGGAAGTAAGGGCAGCACCGGTGCGATCCCGCACAACAGGGCGACCAGCAGGTTGCCCAACACGGGGGTGCACTTCAAACCCCAGGCATATAAAAATAGGCCGGCAGAAACGGCCGGAAAAACCCACAGAGGCCAATGACTTCGCGGTTCGGGCAATTCAAGGAAAAGTCGAAGCGATAAATACGTGCTCAGGGCTAATAAAAACCAGTAGAGGAACAGCGCAAATCCCGGGGAAATAATCGACCCGACCACCACCCTGCCGGGTCGGTTGATCGCATCCATGTCCCGATCAAAATAATCGTTGATCACGTACCCGGCCATCGCCGCCAGCAGCGTATTCGCCGCCAACAATCCAAAACGGCGCTCGTCCAGTACCGGAATACCGCCGGCCTGCAAAATCGCGGGGCGCAGTACCAGCCAATACGGGATCCACTGCGCCAGCAGCAGGATCGCCAAATTGGGCAATCGCAACAATCGCGGAAAAGCCAGGAGGTAATTCATTGGGCAAATATAGGCGCTGATTCGCCTGGCGCTCGCACATCGGGCGAATTTTATTGGTCGCCTCCACTCAAAATACCGGCCACTTGCCTTGGAGCTTTAATACTTTTTCCAACACATCCCGCACACATCCGTGCCCGCCTTTGTAGGGCGAGATATACTCCGCAATATCCAATACTTCCGGAACCGCATCGTTGGGACAAACCGGCAGCCCTACCTTGCGCATGACCGGTAAATCGGGCAGGTCGTCGCCCATGTAACAGATATCCTGCACACTGAAACCCGTCCGATCCAAAAACTGCTTGAACGGGGGCCATTTATCCTGCATATTGGAATAAATTTCCTGAACGCCCAGCGCCGACAGGCGGCTGACTACGCCCGGAGACCGACCGCCGGTGATGATGCAAAATTCAAATCCGGCTTTTACCGCCCACTTGATGGCTTGACCGTCGCGCACGTGCATGGTGCGCAACAGTTCGCCCTGGTCGGTTACCAACAGGGAATTGTCGGTCAGTACGCCGTCCACGTCAAAGACAAAAGCCTTAACGGATTTAAATTTGTCAAATACGTGAACGAGTTCCATAGATTGCTGATTTTATTTTATTTCGCCGCCTCCGGCGGCGAAATAAAATAATGTTTGGTCGCCTGTTTTTTTGATTTTTTTAGAAAAATCAAAAAAACAGGCGACCAAACAAAATACTTTTTTGTCGCGGCACTTGTTACGCCACCCCGCCGTCAAAAACCCGCAATACCCGTAACTACTTAGCAGGTCGCGTCTGAGACAAAAAAGGATCCATTTTTTGCCAGACAAAGCGATTTTTTGCAGGCCGTAGCAGCGCTACGGTCAAAAAAAATTGCGAAGTATGGCGGAAAATGGGACTTTTTGGGCCAGGCAGCGAGCCGGCTAAGTAGTTACAAATACCTTTACTTTTGTTCATTTCTCCACTCATACACCCATTTTGCCTGAATTTGCTCCAGGTGGCTTTCACTACAATCTTCTCTTTTCCCTTCAAAATTCGGGATTTCAAGGATATAATCGAGCAATTCGGTGAAGCGGACGCGGTAGATTTTTCCTTCGTTAAACTCCGAGCCGAAACGCTCATAGAGTTTCATGGCGATATCTTCGTGATCCGCCCAATTGATTGGCATATTGTCAAAATCGGAGAAAGGCATAGGACTGATGAGTTTGGCGATAGAAAATACGCGGCCTACGAGCCGGGCAGATTAATGTTCGTGTCCGATGATATTTTTCTGGTCGGGAATGGTCACGGTGATGACGGCATTTTCGTCCAGTATGACGCATTGGCAGCCCAAGCGGCTTTCGAGGCGCGGATTGATGGCGCGGTCAATAAAGTCCTCTTCCTTATCCGAAATTTCCTCCAAAAACTGCTCCCCCTGTTCAATGTACACGTGGCAGGTGGAGCAGGCGCAAACACCGCCGCAGTTGTGGTTGAGATGCACGTCGAAGTCTTCCGTGATTTCGAGTATAGATTGGTCGGCAAAATTGCCGGTCACCGTTTTACCCGGAATAGATTTATCTTCAAAAAGAAAATTAATTGTAGCCATTGTTCGTTTGATACGTTGCCTGCACATTTTAGAAAAAATACCTGCGCAGGGTGTGAAAACAGCCACATAAACAAAGCATCAGGTAAAGGGTTCTACGCAAATTGAAAAATGCGCCGGATTTTTTCAAAGAAATGCCGATTGTTTTGTGAAATTTAAAAAATGATTTACTTTGCGGCGCGGAACAGTCCTTGCCGACGCTCGCGCGATTCAAACCTATGTACACAGGCACACCTCAATCCCAACCCCCATTCAACGATCCGGAATTCAAATGCTGGAAATTCCGCGAGCTTAAAGTCTATTCCTCGACGGAATGGCTGGCGGACAATAAAAAGAAATACCGGCAGGTGTTCGACCGGTATGATACGACGTATATCTACGCCGAGCTGTCGTTTTACAACAAGTTTTATGATGTGGAGGACTGGGAGGTGAACGTGGATTTGCACTGTTATGCGGTAAAAAAACAGCGCAAGGAGGTCTGCGCACTCAATTTCCGACGCAAAGTGAGTAAATACGACCCGGTTTCTTACATCCGTGAGGGCTGGGGGAATAAGCAGGAAGGGATTTTCTGGAAAAAAGGCGCTTACTATTGGGAAGCCTTCATCGAAGGAGAAAAGGTAGCCTCGCGCTATTTTTATGTGGAAGACGCCGGCCAGCCCGTGTCGAAACAGGAAAATCCGTACTGCCAGATCAGCTCCCTGCGTATGTACGAAGGGCCGTATGACGACACGCCGGAATTTGAACGCACCTATCTAAAACGTTTTTGGGGCGATGAAACCCGCTACATCTATGCGGAGGTAACGCTTCAAAATCAACTGCTGACCAAGCAATGGCAGTGTGAGTTGTTTATCAAATTTTATAACGATGCCCGCGAACTAAAAGGTCAGGTGGTGCGCCTGCACCGTGTGGAAAAACAGGATGACCTGATTAAAGTAACGGCAGGATGGGGCAGTAATGTGAAGGGCTCCTGGCGCAGCGACCGCTATACGGCCGAAATCGTGTTCATGGATCAGCTAATCGCCGTGCTGCCTTTCGAAGTCGGCACGGAATGGGAAGAGGGCGTCAATGGCGTTTGGTTGCCGGATAAAGGAAAGCAGGTGCACCTACAGGCCGACCAGGAGGATATCGAAAGCTTCGAAGACGTGCTAACGCGCCTCGACGCCCTGATCGGCCTCGGCGATATCAAGCAAAAAGTGCGCGAACACGCCCAGTATATCCAGTTTCTGCAATTGCGCAAGGAAAAAGGATTTTCCGAAAAAGACGGCATCAACGTCCACTCTGCGTTTATCGGCAATCCGGGCACCGGCAAAACCACCGTGGCTAACATGATGGGGCGACTTTATAAAAAAATGGGGCTGCTTAGCAAAGGGCATGTGCACGAGGTAGATCGCACCGACTTGGTGGGCGAATACATCGGCCAAACAGCCCCCAAAGTGAAGGAAGCCATCGAAACAGCCCGCGGTGGCGTACTGTTCATTGACGAAGCCTACGCCCTGGCGCGTTCTTCGGAAGATTCCAAGGATTTCGGCCGGGAGGTCATCGAAATCCTGGTTAAAGAACTCTCTAACGGACCGGGCGACCTTGCGGTAATCGTCGCCGGATACCCTAAGGAAATGAAAACATTCCTGGACTCCAACCCCGGCCTGCGCAGCCGTATCAAACTCACGTTTGAATTCCCAGACTACCTGCCGCAGGAGCTCAGCGCAATCGCCGAATACGCCTGCCGCGAAAAAGAAGTGCTTTTCGATAAACCCGCTAAAGATCGGGTGGACGAACTTATCACAGAAGCATACCGCAAACGCGACCGCAGCTTCGGCAACGCGCGTTTCGTCCACGACCTCGTAGATAAGGCAAAACTCCAGCTGGGGCTGCGCCTGATGCACAACCCGGAAGTCCGAAATCTGCCGGCAGAAGCGCTGAAAATTATCCTGCTCGAGGATGTGCGGCGAGTGGAAATTTTCCAAAAACGCCCGCTGCCAAACATTCCAGTGGACGAAAATCTACTGGCCGCCGCGCTACACGAACTCGACGGCCTCATCGGCATGCAGAATATCAAAAAAGATATCCGCGAACTGGTCAATCTCGTGCGCTATTACCGCGTAATCGGCCGCGATGTACTCGGCAGATTCTTCCTGCATACGGTGTTCGTCGGAAACCCGGGGACAGGCAAAACGACCGTCGCCCGCATCCTCACCAAAATCTATAAAGCCCTCGGCGTGCTGGAACGCGGCCACATGCTGGAAACCGACCGGCAGGGGCTGGTCGCAGGCTACGTCGGCCAAACCGCCATCAAAACCGCCGAACGCATCGAGGAATCGATGGGCGGCGTGCTATTTATAGACGAAGCCTACGCGCTTACCTCTACCGGTCGTGGTACGCACGGCGATTTCGGCGATGAGGCCATCCAAACCCTACTTAAACGCATGGAAGACCATCGGGGCCAATTCTTCGTGTTCGTCGCCGGCTATCCAGAAAATATGGACGCCTTCCTGAAAGCGAACCCGGGACTGGCCAGCCGTTTTGATAAAATACTTCGTTTTGAAGATTACAGCCCAGAGGAACTGCTCGAAATCGCGCTCCAAATGTTTCAGCAGGAAAATTTCCGCGTGGAAGAAGACGCCCGTGAATACCTCGGACGCTATATGCACTTCCTCCACCAATTCCGCGATAAGTATTTCGGAAACGCCCGTACCGTGCGCCAGGTGGTGCTGGAAGCAATCAAAAACCAAAACCTCCGCATCGCGCAAGGCGCAGATCTGGTGCAATCCGATGACGCCGTGCATACGATTACGCTGGATGATGTGGCGTCCTTCACCTTCGATAAAGATAAATTAAGCGTGTTCCAACGGGCCGGTATCGGATTCGGACGGTGAATTTCGATAAGGCATTATGCGTTGTTTTTTGAACCCTCGGAGGCAAATATTTGTTGTATGTACAACTAATATTCGGTTATGCGTATATTTTCTAAATCACAGCAAGCGTACGGCGCTTTTAACGGCGGAAAAATCGTGGAGAACAAGCCCATCGGTTTTCCGCAGGATCACGGCCCAATCCGGCCATATTCCAATCTTTTTTACTGGGCGCACGCCCGGGGGGTAGAGGACAGCACCATCGGGCTGCATCCGCACCAGGGTTTTGAAATTTGTTCGTTCATTCTGCGCGGCCCGGTTCGGCACTTCGACACAAAGTTGAACGACTGGCTGGCACTCGAAGACGGGGACGTACAAATCATCCGCGCCGGCAACGGCATCAGCCACTCGGAATTTTTGGGTAAAGACGCGGAAATGTTCCAAATCTGGTTTGATCCGGATCTTTCGAAAACACTGTCAAAACCCGCTACTTACAGTGATTACCGTGCGGGTGACTTCCCGGAGATAAAAACGACCGGGGCGACCGTGACAACCCTCGTCGGATCGGGAAGTCCCTTCCAGATGGATACGCCTGGCGTCCAAGTACAGAAAATTCAACTCGAACGGGGCGCCCAATACGATCTGGAGGCCGGCGCCGGCATGTTGGCCTCAGTTTATCTGCTGCGAGGCGCTGTGCAGATCAATGGGGAACCGGTCAAAATATCAGATTTTCTACTTTCTGAACCGGGAGACCGGCTGCAGATCGTATCGCAGGACACCGCCGATCTTTTTGTGATTATTTCACCGGCGGAGCCGGGATATCGGACGTACGGGCGGCGGTAACTCGCTGTCGAAGCGGTTTCGCTAAAAAAGTGCAATCCATCCTCTTCCTTGGCGCATCAAAACAACCCAATCGGAAGCATCCGCAATTTTCAGTAGCGTCACTCTTCTCGCATCTGCGGAAAAAACAACACTTCCTGGATAGAGTGCTGGCCGGTGAACAGCATGGCGAGCCGGTCAATCCCGAAGCCGATACCGCCGGTAGGCGGCATTCCGTATTCGAGCGCACGCAAAAAGTCGTGATCCATGGCCATGGCTTCTTCATCGCCGCGGGCGGCCAGGCGGAGTTGCTCTTCGAAACGCTCGCGCTGATCAATCGGATCGTTTAACTCGGAATAGGCATTTGCGACCTCCTTGCCATTGATAAAAAGTTCGAAGCGCTCCACCAGTCCGGGTTTTTCGCGGTGTTTTTTGGTGAGCGGCGACATTTCCACGGGGTAGTCGGTAATGAATGTGGGTTGGATTAGGTGTTCCTCGACTTTTTCCCCGAAAATTTCATCCAGGAGTTTAGCTTTGCCCATGGAGGGGTCGGTTTCGATCCGGTTGTCGCGGCAATACCGGCGAAGTTCCTGCTCATCGGCCTGTTCGGCGTCTATTCCGGCATACTGAGCGATTGCCTCGTACATGGAGATCCGGCGGTAAGGACCGGCGAAGTGGATGGACTTGCCTTCATATTGGATGGTCGCGCCACCGTCGTCGCTCAGGGCGCGAGCTACACGCTCGAGCATTTCTTCCGTCACCTGCATGAGCCAGTGATAATCTTTATAGGCTACATAAAATTCCAGCGCGGTAAATTCCGGATTATGCGTCCGATCCATGCCTTCATTTCGGAACATTTTGCCGAATTCATATACGCCGTCGAATCCGCCGATAATCAGGCGTTTGAGGTACAATTCGTTGGCGATACGCAAGTATAAGGGCATATCCAGCGTATTGTGATGAGTTCGGAACGGCCGGGCGGCGGCGCCGCCGTGAATTGGCTGCAGGATCGGCGTCTCCACCTCCAGCATACCGAGTTCATCGAGATAATTGCGCATCGTGCGGATCAGTTTGCTCCGCTTGATGAATATCTGGCGAAAATCCGGATTGACCGTCAGATCCACATACCGCATGCGGTAGCGTTGTTCCGGATCGGTAAAAGCGTCATAAATATTACCGTCCGCATCGCGTTTTACGACCGGTAGCGGCCGCAGGCTTTTGGACAGGAAACGGAATTCCTGCACATGTACGGACACTTCCCCGGTTTTTGTTTTGAAAGCAAAACCTCTGACCCCCACATAATCGCCGAGATCGAGCAATTTTTTGATCGCCACATCGAAAAAGGAGAAATCCTCCCCTTGTGCAAAATCGTCGCGTTTCAGATACAACTGGATTCGGCCCGTCGTATCCTGCAGGTTCATAAACAAGGCTTTCCCTGCTTCCCGGGTGGCCATGATACGGCCGGCCAGGGCGACTTCCTGGTAATTCAGGCGGATTTTAGTGCCATCGTCCAGGATTTCTTCCTGATATCCAGCGGCGATATCAGCGGCGAAGGCGGAAACGGTAAAGCCCTCGGCCGGGTAGGGATCGATGCCCATTTCGCGGAGTTTCTGCAAATTATCTCGGCGAATGATTTCTTGTTCTGTCATAAAAACATTTAAAGGGGCAAAGGTAAGGAATTTGTCCAACTTACGCGTTCGCCACGGACGCGCAAAACATCGAGGATCCATTCGAACAGGTTAAAATCTTGTTGCGGCTTCCAAAAAACATAATTCCGAAATCCCTGTTTAACCGACAAACAACGGGCTATGGCAAAAATAGGCATCATCGGGGCGGGCATTGCGGGTTTGGCTTCCGCCGTGCGCCTGGCGGCCAAAGGGCATCAGGTGACGGTATTTGAGGCAAACAGCTATCCCGGCGGAAAACTGTCGGCGTTCGAACTGGGCGCTTATCGTTTTGATGCCGGCCCTTCGCTGTTTACGATGCCGCACTATGTGGAGGATTTATTTCGCGAAGCGGGCGAGGATATGAAGCCGCACTTTCAATATCGCGCCATGGAAGCGGCTTGTCATTATTTTTGGGACGATGGCGCCTGGTTGCACGCTTGGACCGACCGGCGCCGGTTTGCGCAGGAAGCCGCGCGGCAGTTGGGTGTGCCGGCGTCGGACTTAGAAGCTTTTTTGGAAAAAAGTAAAAATAAGTATGATCTCGCGGGCCGCATTTTCCTGGAAAAATCGCTGCATCGTGCGAAAACCTGGCTTAATGCCGGCGTGCTCCGCTCCCTGCTTCGTTTGCCTGCTTTCGACCTGTTCAGCAGCATGCACCAGGTGCATGCACGGTGGTTTGACAATCCGAAAATGGTGCAATTATTCGATCGCTATGCCACCTACAACGGCTCGGATCCCTTTCAGGCATCCGGTATGCTGACCATCATCCCGCATTTTGAGCATGGAATCGGCGCTTTTTATCCGGAAGGCGGCATGCACCGCATTACGCAGGCAATTTACGAATTATCGCTGCGGCAGGGTGTGCAATACCATTTCAACACGCCGGTTGAAGAAATCCTGACGGAAAACGGCCGTTGCACCGGCCTGCGCGCCGGCGGCGAGGCGCTTCGGTTCGATCGCGTGGTCAGCAACATGGATGTTTATTACACCTATAAAAAATTGCTTCCCCAACATCGCCACCCTGAGCGCATCCTTCGGCAGCCCAAAAGCAGTTCGGCTTTGATTTTTTACTGGGGGATTAAGCGCAGCTTTTCGGAACTCGATTTGCATAATATATTCTTCTCCAACGACTACCGCGCCGAATTTGAGGCGATCAACCGAGGAGAAGTAACCGAAGATCCCACGGTTTATATCAATATTACCTCCAAATACACCCCTGGCGACGCGCCGCCGGGCTGCGAAAACTGGTTTGTGATGGTGAATGTGCCATGCGCCCAGGGGCAAGACTGGCCTGTGTTGATCGCCCGCATCCGGCAAAACGTACTGGATAAACTTAGTCGTCGCCTGCAAACTGATGTCGCTGCGCTCATAGAAGCAGAAGACATTCTTGATCCGCGGGAAATCGAGCGCAAGACTGCTTCGCACCTCGGCGCGCTGTACGGATATAGTTCGAATAACATGCTGGCGGCCTTTCTGCGGCATCCGAATTTTTCCCGCAAAATCCAAAACCTGTACTTTGTGGGCGGGAGCGTGCATCCCGGCGGCGGCATCCCCCTGTGCCTGCTTTCGGCAAAAATTATGAGTGAAAACATGAATCATGCGTAATATATGGTAGCGCCCGCAAAACAAAATACAACGCGTTTTTTCCTGATATCGAGCTACCTGGCCGGCATGATTGCCGTTCGAGGACTGGGTTACCAGGAATTTCTATACCTGACGCCTTTCAACCTTCTGCTGACGCTCAGTTTGTTGGTTTGGAATCACGAACCCAAAACCCGCGGGTTGTGGCAGTTTATCCTGTTGGCTTACCTGACCGGATACTTCATAGAAGTGGCCGGGGTCGGTACCGGCGCAATATTCGGCGTATATCAGTACGGCGAGGTGTTGGGCTGGAAGCTCTGGGGCGCCCCGCTGCTAATCGGCGTCAACTGGGTACTGGTGGTGTACACGGGCAATGAGGTATTGAACCGTTGGCTGGGCGACCGGCCGCTAATGGTACGAACGGCTCTCGGCGCCCTCATCCCGGTTGCGCTTGATTGGTTGATCGAGCCGGTAGCCATCCAATACGGCATGTGGCAATGGGAAGTCGGGACGCCGCCGCTGCAGAACTACCTCGCCTGGTACGTTGTGTCCCTGTTTTTGTCCGGCGCTTACCAATACTGGATTGGCGGGGCACTGCGGAACCAGGCAGCGCCGCTGATTTTGGTTTTACAAATTTTGTTTTTTATTATATTAAGAGTTTGAGCACGCACGACTACTTTTTTTCTGACACAAAAATTATGCTATGAAACCGCGTTTTCGCCTTTATTACCTACTGATTGGCTTGATCGGCCTCAGTTTTTTTTCCTGTTTTGATTCCAGCCAAATTATCAGTCGCCCGCAAGGCGCGTTTGCAAAAAAAACATCCAACGCTATGCAATCCTCCTTTTACAGTCTGACGGCTACCTCGCTCGACGGGCAGCCGGTTTCCATGGAGCAATTCCGGGGTAAAAAAATCATCATTTTGAATGTGGCCTCTAAATGCGGCTACACGACGCAGTATGCCGATTGGCAGGCCTTTTACGAGGCGAATAAAGAATCCGTGGTGGTACTTGGGTTTCCTTGCAACCAGTTCATGGGGCAGGAGCCGGGTTCGGCAACCGACATTGCGGAATTTTGCCAAAAAAATTACGGCGTTACCTTTCCGATGTTTGAAAAAATCCAGGTGAAAGGCGACGGCAAATCGCCGGTTTATCGCTGGCTGACCGATCCGGCCCAGAATGGCTGGAACAGCCAGGAGCCGAGTTGGAATTTTTGCAAATACGTAATTAATGAAAAGGGCGAACTCACCCATTTCTTTGCGTCGAAGGTGAAACCTGCCGACGAGGATTTTATGCGAGCGATGGGTTTGTAGTTGTTGTCTGTTGATATAAATAATGGTAACTACTTAGCCGGCTCGCTGTCTGGCCCCAAAAGTCCCATTTTCCGCCATACTTCGCAATTTTTTTTGACCGTAGCGCTGCTACGGCCTGCAAAAAATCACTTCGTCTGGCAAAAAATGGATCCTTTTTTGTCTCAGACGCGACCGGCTAAGTAGTTACAAATAATGTGCAGTTGGCGGAAAAAAGAATGTTTTTCTCCGCCAACTGCATATTGGGCGCGGTAAAGGCACTACCCTTCTGCTACGCGCGTCGTAGCGGCTGCTTCTTCCCCGATCCGGTAGCCGCCTGCTTTGAGTTTACTGCCGATGGCGCTGAAGGCTTCCAGCGTGATGCGGATATCCTCTTCCGTATGGACGGCGGTTGGGATCAGTCGCAGAATAATCATACCTTTGGGAATAACCGGATACACTACGATCGAGCAGAATACGCCGTAGTTATCGCGCATATCCTGCACGAGCAGCGAGGCCTCTACCGGCGAGCCTTGGAGGTACACCGGCGTGACGCAGGTATTGGTATCGCCGATATCGAACCCGCGTTCCTTCAAGCCGTTTTGGAGCATGCGCACATTGCTCCAGAGTTTTTCACGCAGTTCCGGGTGGGCTTTTAGCAGTTCGAAGCGTTTGATCGCGCCTTCAACGATCGGCATGGGCAGCGATTTTGCAAAAATCTGCGAGCGCATATTATAGCGGAGGAACTTGATAATATCCTTTGGTCCGGCGATAAAAGCGCCGATCAGCGCCATACTTTTGGCGAAGGTGCTGAAGTAGAGATCTACCTGATCCGTCACGTCTTGTTCTTCTGCCGTACCGGCGCCGGTTTTTCCCATCATACCGAAGCCATGCGCATCGTCTATGAGCAGTCGGAAGTTATATTTTTCTTTCAATTCGACGACTTCGCGGAGTTTACCTTGGTCGCCGCGCATACCGAACACCCCTTCCGTAATGACCAGGATACCGCCGCCGGATTCCGACACCAATTTTGCGGCTCGGTCTAGGTTTTTTTTGAGGCTTTCGACGTCATTGTGTTGGAAAGCGAAGCGTTTGCCGAGGTGCATGCGCACGGCGTCCACGATACAGGCGTGGCTTTCCGCGTCATACACCACCACATCGTGGCGGGTCAGCATCGCGTCAATCACCGACATGATACCTTGGTAGCCGTAATTGAGCAGATATCCGGCTTCTTTGCCGACGAAATGCGCCAGATCCGTTTCCAGTTGTTGGTGTTGGTTGGTTTCGCCCGACATCATGCGAGCGCCCATGGGATACGCGAGGCCCCATTTTGCGGCGGAGTCGGCGTCCGCTTTACGGACCTCCGGGTGATTTGCGAGTCCGAGGTAATTATTGATACTCCAGCAGACCATTTCCTTGCCGTTGAAAATCATGCGATTGCCGAGCGCGCCCTCCAGTTTGGGGAACATATAGCGGCCTTCAGCCATATCGGCGTATTGGCCCAGGGGGCCGGCTTGTTTGAGGATTCTTTCGAATAAATCCATGATTGCGCTTATTTACGTGGTTTAGATTACAAATTCAGGCGGTTTTCACTGTATTTTCCTCATTGGCCGGCATTTCCAGGAATCCTTGTTTAATCATCCAGGCGTCGTTGAAAATTTTGCCGATATACTTGCTGCCATGGTCGGCGAACAGGAGGACGATCACGTCCTCGGGTTTGAGTTCTTCTTTGATTGATTCCAGGCATTGCAGGCAGCCGCCGCTGGAGTAACCGGCGAGGATTCCTTCTTTGCGGGCGAGTTCGCGGGCTTTCAGCGCGCTGTCCTTGTCGGTGACTTTGACGAATCGGTCAATTAGATTAAAGTCCATATTGGCCGGGATGATATTTTTTCCGGTTCCTTCGATATTGCTGGAGTAGATTTCGCTTTCATCGTACACGCCGGTTTCGTGGTATTTTTTGAGTACCGACCCGTAGGAATCCACGCCGATGACATGTAGCGCGGGATTTTGTTCGCGCAGGTATCGGCCGGAGCCGCAGAGCGTGCCGCCCGTGCTGGTACTGCCGATCAGCCAGGTAATTTTGCCTTCCGTTTGTTCCCAGATTTCCGGACCGGTGCTGAGGTAATGCGCTTCGGCATTGTCGGTGTTGTAGTTTTGGTTGATATAGTAGGCACCGGGGATTTCTTTTGCGAGGCGTTCGGCCATGCGGTAGTAGGATTTGGGGTCGGTAGGTTTAGCGTCTTTGGGGCACAGGATAATTTCGGCGCCCATAGCTTTGAGGTTATTCAGTTTGTCTTCCGAGATTTTATCTGTAACCGTTAGTACGCAGTGATAGCCTTTAAGCGCGCAGACCATGGCGAGGCTGAATCCGGTATTTCCGCTGGTAGCGTCCACGATCGTACCGCCGGGTTTCAGCAGACCTAGGCGCTCTGCGCGTTCGACCATGTGGATGGCGATCCGGTCTTTTGCGCTCATGCCGGGGTTAAACGCCTCCATTTTGGCGTAGATTTTACCGGGGATATGGGCGACGATTTGGTTGAGTCGAACCAAGGGCGTTCTGCCGATCGTTTCCAGGATGTTGTTATATACCATACGCTTGCAGTTTGAGCCGGACAGTTTTGAAAGAAACGTTCGAGCGCGTATTACTTCCTTCGTTTTCCTGCGCAAAGGTAGTAAACGCGCGCAAAAAAACGGCTTCATTTTTTTACCGCATCGGCTTGCAACGCGAAACACGGGCGAAAATTCGCCGCGGAGCCGGCATCATTGGGATGATTTTTTTCAAAAGAAGTATTCGCGGTGCAGCAGACAAAATGCGATATATTTATTGGAAATAAACAATCGAAAAAAATTTTACCTATAAATATTTTACTTAAAAAAATATTTTGATCTTTGAGCCGGCTCATAGAGAATACCCTTTTTAAGGTAGGGTTTATAATTTAGGATATTGGATTGTCTGCTTTTTTTACTTTTTCAATTTTGGGATATGCTCATCTTGTTGGTTACAATTGCGGTGCTCCTGGCGGTTCGATTTGCGCCAAAGTTAGTTGAACTTTGGGGCTTGGGTTTTCGCCGTTGAGGGTGTTATTTTGATTGTTTGATCAGGTTCGGGTCATTCCGGTAATAAAAATTCGGGTCAATGATCTTGTTTTCGTAATTTCGGTGGAACACTTCCATTGCGGAGCTGCTCATAGGCGGCACGATCCAAGACCATTCCGCTGCCAGTTCGCGGCCTTGTTTTTGTTCGGTATTTTCGAAGTGGACAAAATGCCGGGAGGCTTCGTGGTGGCTTGTAATTTTGACGCCGTATTTTTCGAAAGAATACAGGACAGAGGTATTTAGTTCTACCATAGCACGGTCTGTGGCGAGCAGGTTGTCCCCTGATTTTTCCAGACCCATTCGGCGGATTATTTCCGGCAGCAGGTTGTACCGCTGTGCGTCGCCGAGATTTCGGCTGCCGATTTCCGTTCCCATATACCAGCCGTTAAACGGCGCCATAGGATAGTGGATGCCGCCGATGACGAGGATCATATTACTGATAACCGGGAGGGCGTGCCACTTCAGGTTCATTTCTTTCCACCAGTCGTACAGTGGGTGTTCCAGCGGCACTTCTTTGACGAGGCGTGTGGGGATTTCACGGAGTTCGAGTTCGCCGTCGGGGTGGCGGAGAATCCAGGGCAGGACGTCGAAGCGGGTGCGGGAAGCGGGCGACCAGCCCAGATCGAGGCATTGTTGGGTTAATTGGATTTGGGCGGGATCGCCCAGCACTTGTCCACCAGGTTCGAGGTATCCGGCATATCGGATCAGTTGGCTATTTTCGATTAGCCAGGCGTTATAACCGGGCGGGAAGACGGTGATTACCGAGCGGATATTCCCTTCGTTGGTGGCGTACTCGAGGTGGTGTTCCAGCGCCTTCCATACATCGGCGGAGGAAACGACCGTTCGGGCGTCGAACACCTTCAGGGTTTTCCAGAAGAGGCGCCCGATACAGCGCGTGCTGTTTCGCCAGGCCATTAAAGCGCCGTGTTTGAGTTCTTCATACGTATGCGTATAGCTGCCCGTTGCGTCTATTTCGGCGCAGATTTGCTGGATACGCGATTCGATGGCGGACTCCATTTCCAGTTCACGGTAACACGCCTCAATGAATTGAGTTGCTTCAACTTTTAGGTTCATCCAGACTTATTTTATACGCAACCATATCGCGCTGTATGCTTTGACTTAAATTTGCGTACAGCACCTGCCAATCCGGGTGCTGCGACAGCAATGACAGGTGGCGCCGGATCGTTTCTTCATCGCCGCGCATGGCCGGGCCGGTTTGCATTTTGGCCGGTGAGTCTTGAAGCGCTTTTGCCAGCGTTTCCTCCATGAGCGGGTGCATCATTTCGAAGGGCAGGTCTGCTTCTTCCAGGATTTTTTCAGCCAGGGCGAAACAATGATTGGCGAAATTATTGGCGAACACGGCGGCCACGTGAAGGACGGCGCGTTGGCGATCGTTTACCTGATACACTAGATTGCCGATAGTTTTGGCTATTTTTTTTAAAAATATGCCATCTTCGGGCGCGGCGGCATCCACGCAAAACGGAATTTTACTCCACACTGGCATACGCTCGACGGAGAATGATTGCAGGGGATAAAACACGCCATGCCGTTCAAAATAGGGCTTCAGGACAGCGCCGGGGGTAGCGCCGGAGGTGTGGGTAACGAGTGCTTTGGGGGCATACAGCGACAGTGCGGCGGCGACGGACTCGATTGCATCGTCGCGAACGGCGAGAATAATCCAATCGGCGTCCGGCAGTGCGTCTGCGCATGCATCCGACCAGTCGGCGTCCAGTGCTTGCGCTAGCGCCTGCGCGCGCGCACCACTGCGGTTAATCACCTGAGATACGGGCAAGCCTTTACCTTTCAGTCGTTTACCCAAATGCCAGGCAATGCGGCCGGCGCCGATAAGGACGATACGCATGAAAGTGATAAATAAATGAAGTAACTACTTGAGCATGATGTAACCGTCTGGCAAAAATAAGGATAATATTCGCATCAGGGCGCTATTTATATCAGGCGAGCGATGGGTCGAAGCGAATTTAAAAACCCAGTATATCCACGAGGCCTTTCATCATGCAGATCGCGCCCAAGGAAGTGGAAACGTACATTACTTTTACGACCAGTTGCTCGGAATCTTCCAATAAAAAGTTCACGCCGAAGCTCAGTGCCATCAGAAAAATTCCGGCGGCGAGCCAGCGGAGGCCGCGTTGGAAAAGCATTTGGTGGCGCGCGTTTATTGCAGATTCTGATAGCGTTGCCCTTTGCGCTGCGGGTATGGAGTTGTTTTGGTGTGCTTCCATAACAAGTTTACTTGTGCTTATTTAAAAAACGAATCGCCTTCGAACGTAAAGATACTCGATTATTTTGCAAAAACATAGCAAAACAGCGTATTGTTTTGAAATAACCATGCGGAATCTATTCGAGTAAGGGTACTTGCTTGGGATTTTCGTCAGTGCGCACGCGGCGGTTCCTGCAACCAAAAAGCCTGCCGGTCGTTATACTTTTAAAATTGTAACTACTTAAAATTTCACAGTTTATATTATGAAAAACTACCTAATTGTGGGTGCGGCGACGGGTATTGGGGCTCGGCTGACGGAAGCACTGGCAGCGCAGGGGAATCGGGTATTTGCTACCTGGCACAAGCAGCAGCCTTTTGAGGCGGGCGCGGGCGTTTCGTGGCATCCGTTGGATGTGTTGGAAGAGCAGCCGGATTTCAGTTTTCTGCCGGAGGTATTGCACGGTTTGGCGTATTGTCCGGGCAGCATCCAATTAAAGCCTTTTGCGCGCATATCGGAAACTATTTTTGTACAAGACTACCGATTGCAGGTTGGCGGCGCGATCAAGAGCATGCAGGCAGCCCTCCCGGCGTTGAAAAAAGCCGAACAGGCTTCGATTGTGTTATTTTCCACCGTAGCCGTCCAGACCGGTTTTAATTTTCACACCTTGGTATCCGCCTCCAAGGGAGCTTTGGAGGGACTTGCGCGTGCGCTGGCGGCCGAATTGGCGCCCGCTATCCGGGTAAACGCCATCGCGCCTTCGATTACCGATACGCCATTGGCTGCTGGACTGTTGAGCAGCGAGGAGAAGCGCCAGGCGAATGCCCAGCGGCATCCGATGCGGAGCATTGGAAGGCCGGAGGACATTGCCAACATGGCGGAATTTCTCCTATCCGAAAAATCGGGATGGATTACCGGGCAGGTATTGCATGTGGACGGCGGGATGTCGAGCCTGAAGGTGTAGATCTCGGCAGTTTGTAGGCGTACTGCTGGAAATCGGCACAATGAATAAAATAGCCGGTCATACCTGCGTTAAAAAATGTTATTTTTTGAGCAGGTACGATCGGCTGTTTTCGTGTAAAAACTTAGGCAGACAACCCAAATCTATAAAAAGTTGTTTCACTGGAATAATCTGATTCATGGAATTATCGAACGACCTATCGGTATTAAAGGATTTTGTCACAGTCTTGCTTGCCAGGGTTGAGACACTGGAATCCGAGAATACGGCCCTTCGGGCGGAGAATGCCGAATTGCGTTCGC
>JAUMBL010000225.1:0-6575 GCA_032115775.1 Saprospiraceae bacterium
TGCCCACTTTCGACATTCACACCCGGAGGAGTCCCCGAAAGCCCCTGGCTGCATAGTACGAACCGGCGCCGTTGTGATAGGTAAAAACGTGGTCGTACCGGCGGTCGCAAAAAAGCGCGCCGCCGAGCTTGCGGATGGCGTCGGGCGTTTGTATCCAGCTGGATGTTTTGATGTCGAACGCTTCCAGTTGTTGTAACTGCAGGTATTGTGCTTCCGTTAGGATTTCGACGCCCATTTCGGCGGCCATTTGCAGGGCGCTGCCCTGCGGTTTGTTTTCTTTCCTGGCGTCCAGGGCCGCGTGGTCGTAACACAGGCTCCTGCGGCCGATGGGGCTCTCTGCCGCGCAATCGGCGAAGAGAAACGCGCCTGAATCGGCGTCATAGCCTATGACGTCCGGTTCACCGCCGCTGTCTTCCATTTTTTGCAGCACCTCGCGCTTGTCCGGGCGCGTTGCCAATTTTTCCGCCACCTTGATCCATTCGAGCCCCGGGTGTCGGCGCATATTTTTTTCAAAACGAGTTTGTAATGTGCGCAGCAGCGCCTGCTGGGTATTGGTTGCGTCCATTATCTGAGTTTGTAACTAGTGCCGCGTCCGGTGAATAGCGCATGAATTGGAGAGACAAATTTTGTCTTCATCAAGGCGCGAGAAGGGCGCAATACGGGATATTGTAACCGCCGAGCAACGCAGCGGAAGGGAAAATTGGGCCGCCATATTCATGCGCTATTCGCTGGACGCGGCACTATGAAGCCGGATCGCAGTCCGACCCTAAAAAGTCCCACTTCCTGGCCGTTCGCCATATTCAACTCATTTTGACTCCGCATCCCAATCCCAAACTAGTGCCGCGGCATTAAGAAGGATGCTGCCGTGGCCGCCAGATATGCTCTCCTGCTTGGTTTTGCAGTGCGATGAAGCGCGCCAAGACGAAAAAGTAATCAGAAAGCCGGTTGAGATACTGGATTGCCAGCAGGGAAATCGGTTCTACCTGGTGCAGCGCGACGGTCAGCCGTTCGGCCCGGCGGCAGACGGTTCGGCACACGTGCGCGTGCGAGACGGCGAGGTGCCCGCCCGGCAGGATGAAATTTTGCAAGGGCGGCAGGCTCTCTTCCATCCGGTCAATTTCGTTTTCCAGCAAGGCGACGTCTGTCTCCTGAAGATCAGGTTGCATGGGAAACTTCTCCGGGTCGGAAGCCAGGTGCGCGCCGATGGAGAACAGGCGGTGTTGGATTTCCGACAGCACGTTTTGGAGCGATTCCTCCTGCACGTAATCGCGCAAAAGTCCGATAAAGGCATTCAATTCATCCACCGAGCCGTAGGCGTCCACCCGCAGATCGCTTTTGGATACGCGGCGCCCCCCGAACAGGGCGGTTTGCCCGGCGTCGCCGGTTTTGGTATAAATTTTAAAAGCCATCTGGATTATTGTTTCAATTTCCGGCTGTAATCGCGTTCCAGGCTGTCAATCAGCGATTGGTAGGCAGGATCTTCCAGCGGGTTGTTGTAGTCGGGCGTTTTATTTTTTCCGAATACTTTCACTTTAACGGTATTATACCGCTTGGGGTTCAGGCGGAGGTCTTGTAAAAGCAGTTGCAGGTGCCGGCTGGTGCGCACGAGGTTGTCGAACAAGGCCTCATCCGACAGGAGTTTGCCGGCGCTGCCCTCGCCCCTGGTCAGGCGGGTCGCCAGGGTGTCCACCTTAGCGAGGGCGCTTTGCGCGCCGTGCAGGGTGGTGCGCAGATCGGAGAGCGAGGCCGTCACGGAATCCAGGGCGACGGTGGCTTTCATTGCGCTGGAGTCGAGCCGGGCCGATTTAAGTTGCGTGCTGATGGCGGCCAGGTTGGACAGCGTTTGGGCGATATCCTGGTTGCTTGCGTTGAGGGTTGCGCTGATTCCGGCCAGATTTTGGGTGGTGGCGGTCAGCGATGCGTTGTTGGCCTCCACCATGCGATTGAGGTTCTGGCTGAGTTGCGCGATATTTTGGAGGGAAAGTTGCAGGGCGACCAGCGTTTTTCCGAATCCCTGCGGGTCGTTCGGATCGGCGATCGAATCGTAAATAGCCGTAAGGCCGATGCGAAGCCGCGCCATATACTCGTCCAGCTGTGCCGGATCGCCGAGGAGGGTTTGCACGAGCGATTGGGAGGCGCCTTCCAGGAACGTGCCGTTCTGCGCGCAGGCGTCGCCGTCGCAGGGGTGATCAAATTTGAGTTCGATGGCGCGTCCACCCATCAGCCCGAGTCCGACGATCGTCGCCTTGGTGTCCGGGGGGAAATCTACGCCGCGGTCAATATTCAACACGGCGATGATGGTGCGGTCGTCCTCCGAATCTACATACAGATCCTTGACCATGCCGATCTGAAAGCCGTTGATAAACACCGGCGCGGAGGGACGGAGTTGATCCACATTTTGATAGCGGACATAGAATGTTTTGGACGTTTTAAGGACGTTGATCCCCTTGAGAAATTGAAAGCCCCAGATAGCGAGGCCCAAGGCGACCACGGCGAGGATGCCGATTTTTGTTTCGTTAGAAAGTTTGAACATGCCGGGCAAGTGAATGAGCAAGCGTTTTCGGGAGCTGGGGCGGTGAGAAAACGTCGGAAATACCAGTATTTATTGTACCGTGTGCAAACTGGCGTTGCTGAAACCTAAATTGCGCACTTCAGCCAGCATTTTCTCTGCCTCGGTGCGCGCCGCAAAGGTACCTATAAAATAGTGGTAATTTCCATCAATCTTTTCCTCCGAAACGTTCTGCAGCAAGGCCAGTTTGCCGCTGCTGCAGTCCATCCGATTCGGCCAGGACATGAGCAAGATCCGGTATCCGGTTGGTTTGGGCGGGGCTTCCTGGACGATAGGCGCGGCGGTTTGGGTCGGTGGCGGCGGCACGGGCGCGGCGGCGACGGGTTTGGCGACAGGCGCGGTTTGGGTTTTTTGTACGGCAACCGGCGTCTTCGTCGGCAGCGGTTGAGGCGTTTGCGCTACCGGCGTACCGCCTTCCACTTGCGTTTTGTACTGCCGGAACGCTTCGAATATCGCCCGCGCCATCTGGTCGCGGCCTTCTTCGGAGGCCAAAAACGCCTCTTCGGCGCGGTGGGTCATGTATCCCGTTTCAATCAGCACGGAGGGCATGGCGGTTTCGCGGAGGACTAAAAATCCGGCCTGCCGCACGCCTTTGTCTTCCCGGCCCGCCCATTTTTGCGTTTGCTCCTGGACAAAAGCGGCAAACAGGATACTTTGTTCCAGGTAAGCGCTCTGCCAGATGCTGCCGAAGATATGCGCCTCCGGGCTGTAAGGGTCGTAGTCGCCGTAATTCTTTTTATAATCCGTTTCAAGATAAATCGCCGCGTTTTCGCGTTTGGCCACCTCCAGGTTTTCCTTGGCGGTGTGCAGGCCCATGACGTACGTTTCCGCCCCGTTTATGTGCGCGGCGCCCACGGCATTGCAGTGGACGCTGATAAACAGGTCTGCGTTCTGCCGGTTGGCGATGGCGGCGCGCTCTTTCAGTTCCACAAAAACGTCCTTATCGCGCGTGTAAATCACCTCCACATCCGGGTAATGCTGCCGGATGAGTCGGCCTGTTTTGAGCACAATAGCAAGTGCGTTGTGTTTTTCCTGCGTTTTCCCCGGGCCGATACAGCCGGGATCTTTTCCGCCGTGTCCGGCATCCAGTACCACCTTCTGGATTTTGTAACTACTTTTGCCGTCGAATTCCGGCGTTGCGCTTTTCGGACTGCCCGTGTTAAAGTTTTGCAAAAAAAGCCACGTTGCCGAAAGCAGAAGCGTTTGAAGGAGAATTTTTGGTCTCATAGCCTGTTTGTACCCTTGTTTTGACTACAATACCGCGCAAATATCGTATTTTTTTGCAAATTGTGGGCTGGTTCATTTCCAGTGCCGCTTTTGCGCAGCAAGACAGCCTGCAGCCGCCGGTCTTTACCGACTCAGCCACGGTGGATTTGCGGACTGTGCGGATTTCCAACCAAGGGCTGGAATCGGAGGTAGCCTACGGTTCGCGCGATTCGATGTGGTTTGACGTCGTGAATCGCCAGTTGCATTTGTACGGCGCCGCGTTTGTAAAATATACCACCCTGGATATCAAATCCGGCTACATCCTGATGGATTACGCCAAAAATGAAATCACGGCCGCGCCCATCCAGGATACCGCCGGGCAATGGGTGGAATATCCGGACTTCAACGACGGGCAGCAGCAGTTCTCCGCCGGCAAAATCCGCTATAATTTCGATACGCAAAAAGGGATTATTTACCAGGCGCGCACCAAACAGGAGGATTTGTTTGTGCTGGGACAAAAGGCCAAATTCGTCGGCGCGGGCGGCGATACGACCGGCGCCTCCAAAAATATCATTTACAACGAGGACGCCCTGCTCACCACCTGCGACGACCCGCATCCGCACTTCGGCATTCACACGAAAAAATTGAAGGTGATACCAGATAAACTGGTCGTCACCGGATTTTCCAACCTCGAGGTGGGCGGTATCCCCACGCCGCTGGTGCTGCCCTTCGGATTTTACCCGATTACCAAAACCCGAAAAGCGGGCCTGATTATTCCCCGCGACTTTGAATTTGCCGACCAGGAGGGCCTGGGCATCAAGCAGTGGGGCTGGTATCAGCCGATTTCCGAGCACATGGACTTGACGCTGCAGTTCAACGCCTATGTCAGCGGCTCCTGGGGCGTTTTCTCCGACACCCGATATAAATACAACTATAAAAGCAGCGGCAACCTGAACCTGCGCTTCAATAACCGCGTGACCGAAAGCGCACAGGCCCAGCGGGTATCCGCCAAATCCTTCGGTATCCGCTGGAGCCATACCCAGGATCCCAAGGCGCACCCTACCCGCAAGTTCGGCGGCTCGGTGAACATCGAAACGAACCGCGACCAGCGCCGCAACCTGAACGATTTTAACAGCGTGTATCAAAATACGCTGACCTCCAACCTCAATTTTTCCAAAACCTTTCCTGGCAAACCCTACGCTTTCAACGCCAGCCTGAGCCACTCGCAAAATACCCAGACGCGGCTGATGAATATCAGTTTTCCCAACGCGACTTTTACCATGCAGCGGGTGTATCCTTTTAAAAGAAAATTGCCCGCCGGAAAGGAAAAATGGTACGAAAAAGTATCCGTGGTGTATAATGCCCGCCTGCAAAACAGCTTCCAAACGGTGGATACCTTGTTGTTTACCCGCGAAACCCTGCGCAATGCGCGCATGGGGATTCAACACCAGGCAAACACTGATTTCACATTTAAAATTTTCAAATACATCAACATTGCGCCGCGGATCAACTACGAGGAGAACTGGTATCCCTACGCAATCGAAAAACAACTGTTGGACTCCATCCGCTTCGTGTATGACACGAGCTTCGATGCCGAAACCGGCCAGGTGCTGGACATTGCGGTGGACAGCGCGCAGACAAGATGGGGCCTCGACACCACCTTTCGCCAGTGGGGCTTCAACGCCCTGCGGAAATTCGACGTCGGCCTCTCGGCAAACACCGCTTTGTTTTTTACCAAACAAAGAAACAAAGGCTGGTTTCGCGGTATCCGGCACACCATGAAACCCGGCGTTTCCATGGGGATCGGACCGGATTACAACCGGTATTTTCGGACGGTGGACACGGATTTGCGGGGCGCCCCCTTCAACCAGCCGCAATCGTACAGCATTTTTGACGAAGGGGTGTTCGGCCGGCCCAACAACAGCCGGCAGGATGTCGTGCTGAATTACAGCATCGCGAACGTGTTGGAAATGAAATATTTCTCCGCCCGGCGCGATACCGTCAAACGCATGCGGATTTTTGACAACCTGGTGTTTTCCGGCAACTACAACCTCAGCGCCGATACGCTGAAATGGAGCACCATCGGCACCGGCGGGTTGTTTCGCCTGTTTAAAGGCATCACCAACCTGACTTGGAACGCCACCTTCGATCCCTACATCCGCAGCGAGACGGGGCAGCGCATCAACCGCTTTGCGATTCGCGAAGAGGGCAAACTGCTGCGGGTGTCTTCCTTCAGCGTCCAACTGAATACCGGCTGCACTTTCAAGCAGTTGCGCGATTTACTGGCAAAAAAAGACGAAAATGCTGCGCCGACGCCTGCAGGCGCCACGCCGGACGAATTTTTGGGCTGGTTTGACCAGTTCCGGCTCAATCACCGGATCTCCTTCGATCGCCGGCCGGTATTCAATACCGACCGCGACACCTTCCTGGTCGGCACCAACAACCTGAGTATCTCGGGCGATATCCCCCTTTCTTCGAAGTGGCGCATCAATATTGGAAATATCAGTTATGATTTCCAAACGCAACAGGTGATCTATCCTGATTTGGGTTTCACGCGCGATCTTCACTGCTGGGAACTCAGCCTGCGTTGGCAGCCCGTGCGGGGCACGTACGAATTTTTCATTGCCGTCAAGCCCGGCACCTTGGACTTCCTGAAGGTGCCGTATCGAAAGAATATTTTTGATGCGTCGGGGGGATTTTGAATAGTGTGGCGGTTACGCTTAAATTTTGGTAACTACTTAGCCGGCTCGCTGTCTGGCCCCAAAAGTCCCATTTTCCGCCATACTTAGCAATTTTTTTT
>JAUMBL010000225.1:6585-9692 GCA_032115775.1 Saprospiraceae bacterium
TGACCGTAGCGCTGCTACGGCCTGCAAAAAATCGCTTCGTCTGGCAAAAAATGGGACTTTTTGGGCCAGACAGCGAGCCGGCTAAGTAGTTACAAAATAGAATTGTCTGAGTCCGGGCCTTTGTAGTCAAACACGGCATAAAGTCCGCCTTGTAAAAGGAAGGTTTCCATTTCGGTCGGCACGTTATTAAAGGCTGCGACTTCCACGGCTGCCCATCGTTCAAATTCATTCGTCGGCTTGAAGTCTGCAAAATAATGCGAATTGTAAACGACCAATGAAATAAGGTCATTGGTCAGGTTATTCGTTACTTCCTTTCGTCTCGGTGAGAAACTACGCCAGAGTTCGTTAATTTTGTAATCGGCTAAACTCATGGTTAGTCTTTTACCGACCAATTTCTTATCGCTTATTGTTTCGATTCTTGGCGTCATTTTTTTTAATTTAATATCCTGCGTGCATATTTGGAATTTTATCCCGGGTCTTCTTACAGGTTTTCTATTTCTTCATCGGAGAGCCCTGTTGCCTTTTTGATATCAGGTAATGATAGACCCATTTGTCGAAGATTTTGCGCAACCTCTATTTTTCCTTTTCTGATCAAGTCTTGCGCGTCCGCCATCTTCGTATGTTGATTGCTGGCAATGTCGCGAAGTTCTTTCAGATACTTTTTGTACTCTTTCGCCTCCTTTTCGTTGAGTTTCATCGCGTCCAATTTCTCTCCTGCCGCTTGCAAGCCCTTTGCTGAAAAGTCGTTTTTGATCTCGGCATTTTTGAAAAAATAAATCCACTCGTCCAGGTTATCTTTTACTCGATTTCCGAATTTACCAACCTTGATTACCCAATATTCCGGAAAAATATCGTGAACACCCTTTCGCTTGTAGAGTTCGATTTGCTTGTCTGCGAGGGTGAGCAAATCGCCTTTATGAATGCCCTTGAACACGGTCGTGCCGTGATAAACGTAATCCTTGCCCTGCCCTAAATCGAAATAGGCGATCGTAACCGAAATCACTTTTTTGACTTCTGCGTAGGGCTGCCCTTCCTTGATATGTTCGGTGATGACTTTCGAGGTACCGTAAAGCATCCGATGAAAGTAGTCATATTCCTTGCTGTTTTGGACTTCGACGATCACCAGCTCGCCGCTTGCGAACGCTACCAGGACATCCACCCGGTTGAACTTGTCGTCTTCCGTTTCTTTATTGCTCTCGCCGTCAAGGACTTGTTTAATTTTCACTTCTTCGCCGAGCAACTCCGAGAGAAATCCCTCGAGGATGTCGAAGTTCGCCTTGTGGCGAAGGATTTTTTTCATCGCCCAGTCGAAGCGGACCAGCTTTTTCGCCATTTTGAAACAATTTATGACAAAAATACGGGAATGGTTTGGAAAAACAAAGCGTGGGGTGGGGGATCTACCAACATGCGACCTCTCCGAGGTCGTGGATCGCATGTACTCCATGTGTGCTACCAATATGCGACCTCTCCGAGGTCGTGGATTGTATGCATTTCCTTTGTTCATCCAATATTTGACATCCACGAGGTCATTTTGAATGGGGCACGTAAGATTTGCCGGCTACCGATAAAAATGTGCATCCATTAAAAACTCCGAAATTAGCAAACTCCAAACATAGTCTAATTCATTTTTTTAGTTCTTTTTTAACTTCTTCTTTGAGGACAGGAATATGCTTTTTCAAAATTGCCCAAACAATTGAGTCGTCAAGGTTGTCGTAAGAATGAATCAGGCGATTTCTGAAATCTACTATCTGGCGGGTATGGCTAAAGTCAATTACATTGTTTTCCTTTTTGAATTGGTTGACGGCTTCTCCAATTATTCCAAGTTGTCTTTCAACTGCACTTTTGGTTTTTAAGTCTTTTTGGTACTCAAAAAAATCTGTGATTTCTTTAGAAAAATCTTCAACTAATTCAATCGCATTAAGGATGTCAGCTAGGTACTTTTTCGCTTTTTCTGTCATATATCAATCGCTTTGATCTGTTTATGCTTACTTTCAAGTATGGATTTTTTATCGGTTGGTCGGTTATTAGATCCACTTTCCGGGCGAATAGGTCTTCAAGCGCTTCCCAAAAAGCAATCAGGTTTTCTCCTCTAACCAAGGGCGGCATTTTTTCCATTTCTACGACAAAGTCCAGATCGCTTCTTTCGGGATCGAATCTATTCGTTATGACGGAGCCAAAAGCGAAAAGCCTTTCTACGCCATGTCGTTGACATAGTTCAATCAGTTTATCAATATTATGCTCTATTATGGTTGGAAAATCCATGATTGACATTTTAGCAATGTAAAATTTGTTCCATGATGGAGTCGGATACCCTTCCTAATCATCTTCGCGAATCCGGCCGAGTTGAAGTTCGCCTCGCGGCGAAGGATTTTTTTCATCGCCCAGTCGAAGCGGATCAGCTTTTTTGCCATTTTGAAGCAATCTATGACAAAAATACGGGAATGGTTTGGAAAAACAAAGCGTGGGGTGGGGGTGGGGGATCTACCAACATGCGACCTCTCCGAGGTCGTGGATTGTATGTGTTCCCTGCGTGCTACCAACATGCGACCTCTCCGAGGTCATTTTTAATGGATTATACAAGATTTGCCGGCTATGAACAAAAATATCTACCCTTTGAAAATTTCAGATACAGCCTTCTCGATATCCTCAAGCCAAACCCTGATTTCGTCTTGCATAAACGAGTATTTTTTGATTGTTAACCATAGCCTCAAATGTCTTGTTTTTGATTGCCTTTTGTTCGAGCAAATCAACCTTCTTGTTGAAAATCCTTTCCAGTTCAAACTTTAACTCGAAGTAATGCTCCGCATACTCGATGGGATCATTTGAAATTATCGAAACGATGAAGTCAATATCGCTCTCCGAGTTGAATTTATCACTCAAAATGGAGCCAAATACATAAAGTTCATCCACCTCAAAGGTCGAACACGCTTTTTCTAACGCTTTCCGGTGTTTGTTAATCAATTCCATACGTTGTATTTTTGTAACTACTTAGCCGGCTCGCTGTCTGGCCCCAAAAGTCCCATTTTCCGCCATACTTCGCAATTTTTTTTGACCGTAGCGCTGCTACGGCCTGCAAAAAATCGCTTCGTCTGGCAAAAAATGGATCC
>JAUMBL010000226.1:0-19989 GCA_032115775.1 Saprospiraceae bacterium
GAGTCCGCCGGAAATATCTTGGTGTTGTTTTGAGGTATCGTTGGTGGTGAGGTCCGGCGACAGCAAGCGCCAGGAGTGGCCCAGATCCGGGGAGTAGTGTACGAACTGGCTGCAGAAGTACAAGCCCTGGTCGTTGAACGGATCCTGTGCCAGCGCCGCATTCCAGTTCCAGCGCAGTTCCGATCCATCCGGGTGCAACGGTTTGATATACCTTGTTTCGCCGGTCAGGCGGTCAATATGGCCCAATTCGCCGCCTTGCGACATGGCGAAGCAGTAGCGGGCGTTGTCTTTTTGCGGCATGGCGTCGAAGCCGTCGCCGAAATAGACCTCCTGCCATTCGCTGTTGCGCATCCCGCCGGATTTCCACACGGCGGAGGGGCCTACCCAGGTGCCGTTGTCCTGCAAACCGCCATATACGTTATAGGGGAGTTCATTGTCCACATTGACGTGGTAGAACTGGCCGATCGGGATATTTTCTGCGTATCGCCAGGTGTTTCCGCCGTCGTAGGTGATATTGATACCGCCGTCGTTGCCGTTGATGATATGTTTCGGATCATTTGGATTGATCCAGAAGGCGTGGTGATCCGGGTGGATGCGCCAGTAGTTTACCCAGCTGTCGAATGTGCGGCCGCCGTCAATACTTTTGGTGATTTGCGAGTGGACGGAGTAGAGCGTATTTTCGTGGAGCGGATCCACGTAGAGTTCGTGGTAATAGAACGGGCGGTCGCCTTGATTTTTATCTGCCATTTTGCGCCATTTTTTGCCGCCGTCCGTGCTTTTGTACAGTGCGTTTTCTTTGGCTTCAACCAGCGCATAGACGACGTCCGGGTTGCTTGGAGCGACTGCGAGGCCGATGCGGCCGATTTCGCCTTCGGGCAGTCCGTCTTTGTCGGTGCGTTTAGTCCAATTTTCTCCGCCGTCGTAGGAGACGTACAAACCAGAGCCGGCGCCGCCGGATTTGAAGAACCAGGGCCAGCGGCGGTATTCCCACATTGCGGCGAAGAGTTTATCGGGATTGCGCGGGTCGGCGACGAGGTCGGCGCAGCCGCTCAGGTCGTTGGTGTAGAGCACTTTTTTCCAGGTAGCGCCCCCGTCGGTGCTTTTGAACACGCCGCGATCCTCGTTTGGTCCGGTTGCGGCGCCCAGCGCGGCTACCCAGATGATTTTGGGATCATCGCGGTGGAGGATGATCCGGTGGATGGCGCGGGTTTTTTCGAGCCCCATGCAGGTCCAGGTTTCCCCGCCGTCGAGGCTGCGAAAGATACCCAGGCCGAAATTTTGCGAATTGCGCGGGTTGCCTTCGCCGGTTCCCACCCAGATTTCATCCGGGTTGTGCGGATTGACGGCGATAGCGCCGACGCTTTGCGTGGGCGCCTTGTCGAAGATGGGCGTCCAGTTTGTGCCGCCGCTTTTGCTGCGCCAGACCCCGCCGGAGGCTGCGCCGGCATAGACAACGCGCGTGTCTGTCGGATCTGTCGTGATGGCTGTAATTCGTCCGGACATAGCGCCCGGACCGATTGCGCGGATGTTGATGCTTTTCAGGTGTTGGGGCGCTTGCGCGGCGGCGGAAAATGCCGACAATAAAAGCAGCGACGCGATGGCAGATTTGAATACATTCATACGAAAGGCGGTTATTGTACGGCGAAATTTGTATATTAATTCAGGCGAATTTCATCCTCATTGGCGTCGAAGAAGCGGTAGTCGCTCAGCGGGAAATTGGCGTTTGCGCGCACGCGAATCCATTTATGGTAACGCCACAACCAGCGCATTTGCAGGCTGGGAAGTCCGCGGCGGATATATGCTTCGAGATAGGGGTGCACCTTCAGGAAGAGTTTGGATTTGGGTCTGGATTGCATGATGAACTCCAGATCGCGTTCGATATCGTCGGTGAGCAGGATGGTGGCGTTTACCTTACCGGTACCGTTGCAGGTGGGGCAGACTTCGGCGGTATCCACGGCGACTTCCGGTCGGGCGCGTTCCCGGGTGATTTGCATCAGCCCGAACTTAGAGATCGGCAGGATGGTGTGTTGCGAGCGGTCTTTGCGCATGTGATCCTCCATTGCCTTGAAAATCTGCCGTCTGTGTTCGGTGTTTTTCATGTCAATGAAATCAATCACGATCAGTCCGCCGATATCCCGGAGTCGGATTTGGCGCGCGATTTCTTCTGCTGCTTCGAGGTTTACGCTGAGGATAGACTGTTCGACGTCGGCGGAGGCGAGTTTATGTCCGCTATTCACATCAATCACGTGCATCGCCTCCGTTTTGTCAATCACGAGGTAAGCGCCGCTGTTCATGGTGGCGGTTTTGCCGAAAGACGCTTTGATTTGGCGGGTGACGCCGTGTGCGTCGAACAGCGATTTACTACCGGTGTGTAGTTGGACGATATGAACGAGTTGGGGGCTGATTGATTGCAGGTAGGATCGAACGTCGGCGTACAGTTCCTGGTCGTTAACCACGATTCGGCTGAAGGAATCGCTGAGCAGGTCGCGTAGCACACTGGCGGCTTTATCCAGTTCGCTGAGGATTTTAGCGGGCGGCGTGACCGTTTTGAGTTGCCGGAATATTTCTTCCCATTTGCTGACGAGTTGGATGACTTCTTCGTGCAGATCCTGCACCTTTTTGCCTTCGGCAGCGGTTCGAATAATCAGGCTGAAATTTTTTGGCCGGATACTTTCGGCGAGCATTTGCAGCCGTTTTCGTTCCTCATTGTCGGCAATTTTCTTGGAAACCGAGACCTCGTTGCTAAAGGGCGCGAGCACGACATAGCGACCCGGGAGCGTCAGTTCGCACGAAAGGCGGGGGCCTTTTGTTGAAATAGGTTCCTTGAGGATTTGTACCAGTACGGGGAATCGTTTGTTCAGCACTTGATCCACCTTTCCGGTTTTTACAATTTCCTCCTCAAACTTAAAATTATCCAGTTTAGCGGTTTGGATACTGCCATTGATAACGCCGTTCGTCCACTTAATCAGGGAGCGGAGGTTCGGGCCGAGGTCGGTGTAATGCAAAAACGCGTCTTTGCGGAAGTCAATATCCACAAAAGCTGCATTCAGTCCGGGCATCATTTTACGGATTTTGCCCACCATGATATCGCCCACAGCAAAGCTGTTATTGGTCTTCTGATAGTGAAGTTCTACCAGTTTGCCGTTTTCAAGCAGGGCGATGTCCACCCCGGATGTGCCGGCATTGATGATAAGTTCTTTTTCCACAACAAGTTGGTGTATCTTATGCATCGGCCATGATAATCGGAACTGGTATTGCGATGCCCTTGAGTACGCGGGGATGAACCGACATACTGATAAGAAACTGTTTTAAAACCTCTTGACGGCCATAGAACGTCATCTTTTGGCGATGAAATGCAGCAAATTTTCAAGCGACAAACGTCACAATCCCTTGAAAAATTTCCTTCATCTGCCAGTCAAAATCTGACATTCGCCGGCTCGTCCGGGGGTGGGTAAAACAGTTCTTAAGGTAAAAGCGCCGCCGCTACCGGTGGCATCCGGATACTTCCGTCGGAGTTCGGACAATTAACGATCAAAGGTTGTAATCACGCAGTTGCAGTGCTTCAACAACAAAAGCAGTAGCGGAATTCGCTACTGCGCTTTCATCGTCAGTTGTGTTCAAATTCTGGTTGGTTACCGCTACAAACCGACGGTAGAACCGGTGCTGCTTCCGGCATCCGACCCCTTTATAGGGCGAAGCCGATGCCTATTATTTTAGGCAGCAGTCGGAATACTTCGCCCCGGCGAAGCGCCGGGGCGAAGCGCCGGACTAGCGATTCTTTTTCTTATGACGGTTTTTGCGCAGGCGTTTTTTCCGTTTGTGCGTGGCAATTTTGTGACGTTTGCGTTTTTTTCCGCAAGGCATACAATTAGGAATTAAATAGTTAACAATTTATAGTTACTTTCAAAACATCCGAATGGCATAAGGCCGCCGGATATTGTTATCTGCATTTTTCGGCGAAATCTGCCGCTTTTTCCGGCTCTCCGAGTTCCTCGTACGCTTTTGCCAGCAGACAGGGCGTATTGGGATTGGAGGGATCGAGCGACCAAGATTTTTCCAATCTTTCGACTGCACGCGCCCATTGTCCGGTTTTGATAGCCAATCGCCCCAAGGCATTATACACCGCGGGATTTTCCGGATGGCGTTTTTCCAGATCGCGCAGCATCATCACGGCTTTCATGGGGTCTTCGGGGGCGGGATTTTCTGCAAATACCAGCGCCAAATTGACACGGTGCTCCACCTGATCGGGGTTGATAGAGGCTGCTTTTTCAAAAGCCTGCACGGCGCGCTCGGCGCAGAACTGGCGTAGGACAGGGTCTTGCGTTTGCCGCAGTCCGTTAAAAAAACTTGCGCCGGTTACCGACCAGGCTGCGTCTGACTGATCCAATACGGCCACTTCTTCTGCGATTAAGCCGGCGGTTGGAATTTCACCGGCGGCGTACCACCACCCGGACAGCGCTTTTAAGGCTTCCAGTTTGGCGGATTTTTCTGTTGCAGTTTCCACCGCGCTTTCTTTTTGCGCCAGCGCTGCGGTTTGCTCCGGATTCAGGCGTCCGCGCGCTTTTTCCCGCACCGATTCCGCGCTGGTAGCGGTAGTCGCCATTTTCGCCGGGGCGCCGGCGGGCCGGGGGGTACGCGGCTTGGTATCAAAGCCGAGATACAATCCGGCGAAGAGGACGACAGCGCCTGTAATAACGGCTATTTGAGATTTATTCATCTTGCAGTGCACTATTTACGCGCGGGAGTACTATTCTTCGCCTTCATCATCCGGCATCGAGGTCACTTTGCTCTTTACGTGTTCCACGAAAATTTTAGCCGGTTTGAAAGCCGGGATAAAATGCTCCGGAATTTCAATCGAAGCGCCTTTCTTAATATGCCGACCCACCTTTTTCGCGCGTTTTTTTATCACGAAACTTCCGAAGCCGCGGACATACACGTTTTCTCCATTTTCCAGAGAGGTTTTAATTTCCGTGAAGAGCGCCTCCAGGGAAACTAACACATCCACTTTGGCAACGCCGGTTTTTTCGGAAATTGCATTGACCAAGTCAGCCTTTCTCATAATTTATCTCCTTGATTTTGAGCGAATTAGAATAAAAAATTGGTTGTCGCAAAAATCGAGTGGCAAAGATCGAACTTTTTTTCAGTTTCACAAACTTTTCCCGGATAAAATAAGGCCTTTACGCTTTGTGTTTAGGTATTTGGACGGGGGCGTTCACAAATCCGGGATAATTTAGGTTCAAGCGCGGAGTTTTTATACTTTTGCCTTTTAATCATACTTTGTACGACATGCTACTTTCCATGACAGGTTACGGGCGCGCAGCGACCGTGGTAGGCGACAAGACCCTCGCGGTTGAAATCCGCGCTTTGAATTCCAAAATGACCGATATAAAGATCCGATTGCCGGGCGATTTCAAAGAGCGGGAGATTGAGTTGCGAAAGTTGATTGTGGATCATGCCGAGCGCGGCAAGATTGATGTAACTTTGGATATCCAGCGTGCGGACGGCGCTACAAGCGTCAATATCAACGCCGCGCTTTTCAAAGGATATTATCTGGAGATCAGTCGTTTAGTTCAAGAAACGGGCATTCCGGCGGGCGATGTGCTTCAGTCTATTTTGCGCATTCCGAACGTCGTGGCCATGCCGGTCGGGGAGATCAACGACGCAGAGTGGCAGGCAATTTGCGAGGCGGTGACGCAGGCGCTGGATCAGTTGAAGTTATTTCGCCGACACGAAGGCAAAGCCTTGGAAGCTGATTTGCGGGTTCGGGTCGCTAATATCTTGCTGGCATTGAGTGATATCGGTGATTTTGAGAAAGAGCGGGTCACCAGGATGCGGGAGCGCCTGCGCAGCAACCTGGAGGAATTTGTGGGGAAGGAAAATGTGGATCAAAACCGCTACGAGCAGGAAATCCTGTATTATCTTGAAAAGATAGACATTACGGAAGAGAAAGTGCGCCTGGATCAGCACTGCAAGCATTTTTTAGAGCAAATTGACCACAAGCAGATTTCCGGCGGTCGGACGCTCATCTTCATTTCGCAGGAAATGGGTCGCGAAATCAACACGCTGGGCGCTAAGGCGTATGACGCCGATATTCAGCGCTTGGTCGTTGCGATGAAAGACGAGTTGGAAAAGATTAAAGAGCAGTTGGCCAATGTGTTGTAGTGCCTGTATGCCCGGGGATGGCAAATTGCGCGTGCCTTAGAAACTGTTTGATGGGCGTCAAGCGCTTATAAAATGGTTTCTTAACAAGGACTCAAACAGCCCCCTTCCGTCCGTATTGCCCAAAACCGCTTCGCTTGCGCGCTCTGGGTGCGGCATCATGCCGAACACATTGCGCCCGGCGTTGCATATTCCTGCAATATGGCGTTCCGCGCCGTTGGGATTTCCTGCCGGAACAACCTGCCCGTCTGCGGTGCAATACCGAAATAACACCTGATCGTTTGCCTCCAGCGCGTCGAGCGTTGCCGGATCGGCATAATACCGTCCTTCCGCGTGGGCGATCGGAATCTTCAGCGGCTGCGCCAAATCCAGATCCGCGGTGATCGGCGAGCGCTGCGTGATCGGTTTGATCCAGACATTTTTGCAAATAAACTGCTGGTTGGCATTCCGCAGCAAAACACCCGGCAAGAGCCGGGATTCGCACAGGATTTGAAATCCGTTGCAAACCCCGAAAACGTAGCCGCCGGCCGCCGCGAAGGCTTTTACCGCGCCCATAACCGGGGAAAATTGCGCGATCGCGCCCGCGCGCACGTAGTCTCCGTACGAAAATCCGCCCGGCAGCACGATACAGTCGTTTTTGCTAAAACCTCTTAACTCGGAATCTTTGTGCCAGATTTTGACCACCTCGCAGCCCATCACATCGCCCAACACATGCACCATATCGTCATCGCAATTGGAACCGGGAAAGACGATTACACCAAATTTCATAAAAGGGATTTAAAAAATGAATGAATAATATTGTAATATCAAAACCGTCGCCAACATGGCCAGGTGTAAAAATTCTGCTAAAAATACATTCCGGATGGCCCCCAGGCTGTGCCCGATCAGGATGCCCAGAAATAATGTCAGGAGATTAAAAGCGGGTAAGTAGGGAGCATTAAAAAGAAATTGAATCGCGATGCCGGAAAACAAAAACCAAAATAAAATGGAAAAAAACTTCTGTGTCTGAATGAGTTTTTTGAAGTAATAACCGCCCAGACTCGATAAAACGACCACCGCCAGCAGAGCCGTGAACCCTAGTTGTATCCAACCGTGCAGATCTTGGGGCGGACGGATTGTACCTGAAAGGGAAAATGTGCCCAAATTATAGCGCCAGAACTCCGCGGTCTGATCGTTCCAGAATGCCCAAGTCCAGAGTAGGAACCAAGGCGTTGCAATCCCGGCGAAAACCAGCAGGCGCTCGTGCATACTTAGGGAACGCAGGGAGCGCATCCCCAGCAGCGCCGGAATCGTAAAAAGCAGTACCGGCGGATAGATCAATGCGCTCAAACCCAATAAAAAACCGATATCATAAACAGTGGCAATCACGTCGGCCTTCTTGTACATCCCAAATAACTTCCCCAAAAGCAGCGGTAACAGGCTCCCGGCTAATAAGGGGGCAGAGAGATAACCAAAATCCTGCAAAGAGGCCGCCGTCAGTATGAAGGCCAGGGAAGGTAGCCAGTTCCTCGGCTCCACCAATCGGTAGCGCCCCGCCAAATCATAGACTAAGATACTTTGCGTCAGCGCCAGCAAAAAAGCCGCTATCCCGGCAAATCCCCCCGGACTTTTTATAACATCCGGCAGCAGCGCGTACAGATACCCCCCCGAAACCGGTTCGATAACCGGCCGGGAAGTCCACCCGGCTAATGCCGGCAGGTACAAAAGGGCTGCATACAGGAAAACCCATATTACCCCGGTTATTTGATTGCTCCTGAATAAGGCTAACAAAATAAAAGGGCGCTGTTAAAACGTGCGGGGCGAAGTTCCGACTATTGACCGAAAGAGCCAACTTACCGGCGATTTTTTTCCGAACGGATATCTTTAGAGCGTGGTTGGAATTTTCTCGCCGAGTCAAAAATGGTTCATTTTTCGCTATTTTTCACCTTTTTTCAGTCACGGAGCCCCGGCTATGCGCCTTCAAAAAGGCAAAAACTGATAAAAAGCGACCCTATTTTTGCCTTCGGCAGAAAATTCCAAACATGCTCTTAACGCGCGTGCAAACCGGCGCACAGGAATTTTTTGTCCAGATCAGACACCCCGGCTACTTTTTTATAAATATAATATACTTTAAATGTATCTTTATCCCATGCTTTCGAACGCCGCGCCATGAATAACTTTTCAAGCATCAATTTATAAAATCACTCTACCTTTACCTAATATTCGGGGCACCGCCCAGATATCAACTCCGTATGTTTTAAAGCCTGTATGGCACTATACAGACTCATTTACCGAAGTTCAGCCGCTGCGCCGATGACGGACGACAGCCTGCTTTCCTTGCTGGAATTTGCGCGAAAAAACAATGCGCAAAAGGGTATTTCAGGCATTTTGTTGCACGGGTACGGCTTTTTTATTCAGCTGCTGGAGGGCGATTCCGACCTTGTACGGGATTTGTACTACAACCATATTTGCCTCGACGCGCGTCATCAAAATCTTAAGGTGCTGCACGAAGGCGAGGCCAGTTACCGACTCTATGAAAAATGGGCAATGGCTTTCCGCCCTTTTGACCCCAACCGCTTCTTGATTCAACCCGCCTACGTGGATCCTGATCAACCCTCTGTTTACGGCCGAGACCTCTTGTCTCCCTTGCGATCTCTGGAAATCATGGAAGCGCTCTCAAGACAAATGCAAAAGAAATAAAGAAACCAACGTGTTTGCCTATTTTTGCGTTTTAAATCGGAAAGCCGAGACAAAGCGCCTTCATTTTGACACGATTCTGCAAAATCGAATCTGCAAAATTTATAAATCCGCATTTATGGTTCTTTTTAAAAACACCCTTCCCGGTGTACTGTGTTTTTTTATCGCCATCCTGACACCGATTGCGCTCTCTTCCCAAACGCTCCAAGTAACAATTGATCTAAAACTCGATGTAAGCTGCTTCGGCGGCGCAGACGGCGCTATTTTTTTGGTTGCAGAACAGGGAACACCGCCTTATTTCTTTGAGTGGAATACCGGCGAATCAAGCGCCTCTTTGGTGAATTTGGCGCCGGGTGTATATACTTGCACGGTGACCGACTCCGGCGGCGATACCGAAGTCGTCAATGTGCAAATTACGCAACCCTCGGCGCCCATTCAAGTACAGGCAGATTCTTTGAGTAGGCCGGACTGTATCAATCAAAAAGGGTATATCCGGGCAAAAGCGCTGGGTGGCACCCCGCCATACCAATACGAATGGAGCAACGGTTCGGCAAATGCCGCGATTGACGATATCCCGGTAGGGTACTCCGGGAATTATTCCGTTACGGTCACGGATGCGAACGGATGCACGGGCGCCGGACAATTTGACGCCGGCGCTTTCCGACCCCCCACGCCGCAATTCGGCCCCATTCCCATGCTGAGCTGCGGGGTGTTTACGGTGGCGATTGCCCCGGTTAACCCCAGTCCGCTCTACCTGCCTTTTTGGACGGCAAGCAACGGCGGGAATATCATTTCATCGCCCGATTCTTTCCAGATTACCGTGAACAAAACGGGCAATTACCGGCTTACCTACACCCTTGCCGCAAACGGTTGCACCCGCCAATCGGATATCCAGGTCGGATTCGATTCCATTCCCCCCGTCGTAAACGCCGGCCCCGATCAAAACTGGCTCTGTTCCAACGACGGCGGCACGCTGAACGGTACGGTGAATGCCGGCGGAAATCCGGTCTCCGGCTTTTGGCGCGCCTTCAATGGCGGCAAATTTCTCGTACAAGGCCAGGAACGGGATACAACCTCGAATTTTAGTCCGACCGCTACCCGCACGGGCTTGTATGTTTTCACAGGTATTAATAATACAACCGGCTGCTTCGCCTCGGATACACTGCTCATTACAAGTGGCACGCCCGCGCCGGCGGTTTCCGTGCAATCTTCGTTTTTTTCCTGCGTGCGGGATACCATCCAACTCACCGCGCAGTTTGATACGCTCAATCGCCGCCTCGATGGCTGGACGGGTCCCAACGGGTTCAACTCAACTGAAAAAAGCCCCCGAGTCACCCTGCCCGGTAACTACACCGTATCCGTCACGGACACCCTGACCGGGTGCACCGGTCGGGCCATCCTAACCCTGGGCATAGACACCACCGCCCCGCCGCTGATTTTACCCGCCGGGCCGAATCAACTCAGCTGCCAAAATCCGGTGCTGCCGGTCACCGCCAACAGCGATACCCTGTACAACCAGGCGCCTTTTGTTTACCGCTGGACCGGACCGGCAGGCTTTGATACGATCGCCAGGAGCGTACTGATTTTCATCCCCGGACTGTACGCCGTGTCGGTAACCAATACCGTGAACGGCTGCGTTACAAGCGGCACTCTCCCGGTAACGGCCGACCCCACCTTCCTGATCGCCGAGGCAGGCCCGGATAGGGTGCTGACCTGCGCCAACCCCGCGGTGGCACTCGATGGCTCCGCTTCCTCTCAGGGACTCACCTATACTTGGACGACCGCCAACGGAAATATCGTCAGCGGCGCCAATACCCTGACGCCGGTGGTGAACGCCCCCGGTACCTATCTCCTCGAAGTGTTTAATCCGGCAGGAGGCTGTCAGGCCGCCGATGAAGTCATCGTAACGGCAGATCAAACCCCGCCCACGGCGGCTGCCACGGGCGGCACGCTGACTTGCGCGGTGACGAACCTACCCCTAAACGGCGTCGTACAGCCTGCCAATGCGCAGTTCAGCTGGAACGGCCCCAATAACTTCAGCGCCAATGTGCTCCAACCGATCGTGCAAACGCCGGGCGCGTACACGCTGGTCGCCGCGCTACCCAACGGCTGCACAGCCACCGCTACCGCCACGGTGTCGGTCGATACGGTCGCGCCTGTACTCAGCGTCAACAACGATACCCTGACCTGCGTTGCCAACACGGCTGAATTAACCGCCTCCGCAACAGGGGATCAACTCAGCTTCTCCTGGAGCGGCCCGAACGGATTTTCAGCTTCCACGCCCTCGGTACAAGTAAGTCAAGCCGGCAATTATACGGTCACCGCCCAAAACGGACTGAATGGCTGCACGGCCGTCGCCACGGGGAACGTCCTGCTCGATGCCGTCTTGCCCACCGCTAATGCCGGCGCCGACGATTTCCTGAACTGCAATGTGTCCATTTTAAAATTAAACGGCAGCGGCTCTTCCCTGGGCAGCGGTATTGTGTATCAGTGGACGACGCCCAATGGCAATTTCATCAGCGGCGAGACGTCTTTGTCGCCCCGCGTGGATCAGCCCGGAACGTATATTCTCACGGTGCTGAATGAAACGACCGGTTGTTCGGCAACAGATACGGTCGTGATTGTGCGGCGCGATCCGGTGACCGTCAGCGCTCAAAATCTGCAAAACGTGGCCTGTTTTGGCTCCGGCGGCGGCGTAGCAGTCGCCTCCGCCTCCGGCGGGACGGGCGCCTATCAGTTCGGCTGGTCCAACGGCGCGCAATCCTCGACGGTTTCCGGCTTGGTAGCCGGGGTCTATACGGTACTCGCCATTGACAGCGAGGGCTGTGCGGCTACTGCCTTTGTGACCATCACCCAGCCCGACCGCCTGCAGGCAAACGTCTCTTCTACTGCAGAAACCTTCGGCGGCCAAAACGACGGGACGGCTACCGCGGTGCCGACCGGCGGCGTTGCGCCGTACGATATTCTCTGGAACAACAATGCGACATCGCCCACGATAACCAATTTGGCGCCGGGCGCCTATACGGTAACCATCACCGACGCCAATGGCTGTACGGTTGTGGAATCCGTTACGGTAAACGCTTCCAACTGTTTCTTGAGCACAACGGTCGCCGTATCTGATCTGACCTGCGCCGGCGCTAATAACGGCTCGGCCACCCTCACGGTGAATAATGCTGCTGCGCCGGTCAGTTTCAACTGGTCGAACGGCGGAATGCAAAACGCCATACAGAACGTCCCGGCCGGAATTTACAGCGTCACCATCACGGACGCCAACAGTTGTTCAATCGTCCGCACCGTCACGATTAATACCCCCCTGGCACTCGTCGCAAATATCGTCGCGAAAGAAAATGTAGTGTGTGCCGACGACGCCGAAGGCCTGCTGGCCGCCGCCGCATCGGGTGGAACGCAACCTTATAGCTATACTTGGTCCAATGGCACTACCCAGTCAGTCGCAGAGAATCTGGCGGTTGGGAATTACACAGTGACGGTGGTGGACGGTCGGGGCTGCTCGCAAATACTGAGCGGCTCCATCGCTTCTACCGACACCCTGCCGCCGGTGGTATTTGTGACTGACTTCCTGATCTCGCTCGATGAAAATGGCGAAGTGCATCTTGAACCGGAATTTTTTGTAGTGGCCGCCCTGGATATCGAATGCGAAATCGCCAGTATGGTGGTCGAGCCCGCTACCTTCGGATGCGGCGACGTCGGTGCGCATATCGTCAATATCATCGCGACGGATCTCAACGGCAACGTGACGATCAAACCCGCCGATCTGGTGATTGTGGACAATGCCTTTCCCATTCTGAATTGTCCGCCCAATCTGACGGTCGGCCTCTGCGACGCCTTTATTACCTATCCTCAACCCACGGTAACAGACAACTGCCCGGTTGACCAAAATCTGATCGTCCGTGCCGCCGGACTGCCCTCCGGCACGCTTTTTCCGATCGGCGCCACGCTCCAGACGTTTACTTACACGGACAATGCAGGCAACGTCGGCCAATGCAATTTTGTGTTTACGGTATTGGGTCTGCCGGCCGTTGTAGAGACGGTGGCGTCGGCCGCCTGTTTCAATGACTGCGACGGACAGGCCGGCCTGAATATTTCCGGGGATGCGCAACCTTACACCGTGAAATGGAGCAACGGGGCAACCGACTTCAACCTGTCCAATTTATGCCCCGGCGTGTACGGATATACGATTACAGACGGCGCAGACTGCAAAACCGTCTATTCGCTCACCGTCGCCGCGGTGGACGATGAATTTCCGATCCTTCAACTGCAAACCGCCGCCGCTTTTCTGGATGCAAACGGCCAGGTGCAGGTAGATCCCCTGATTTTTAACAACGGCAGCTCGGATAATTGCGGTATCGCCTCCTGGGCGGTCTCGCCCAACACCTTCAATTGCAGCCAAATCGGTACGCAGACGGTTACCGTGACCGCCACAGACGACGGCGGGAACACGTCCAGTAAAACGGTGCAAGTCGTTATTGCAGACAACCGCCCGCCCGATCTCACCTGCCCGCCCAGCCTGATTGTGGGCGCTTGCGACAATGTGGTGACGTTCAACCCGCCCACCTTTGCCGACAACTGCTCCGCCGCGCCGACGAATCTGGCGCTCATCAGCGGCCTGGCCTCCGGCTCCGTATTTCCCGTGGGCACCACGGTGCAGGTCTTTCAAGCCACGGATGCCTCCACCAATCAAAATACCTGCGCCTTTACCGTGACCGTATCCGGTGCGCCGACCCTCACGCCCGGCATTCAACCCGTCACCTGCTTCGGCGGCTGCGACGGCGCCGTGAATCTGACGATCAGCGGCGGCAATACGCCCCTGAGTTTTCTCTGGAATACCGGCCAAACCACCGCTTCTGTGAGCGGGATTTGCGCAGGACCGGCCACGATCACGATCACGGACGCCGACGGATGCCAGACCGTGCGCACCTTCCTGGTTTCGCAGCCCGACCCGATTTTTGTATTTGTGGATTCCATCGCAAAGGATGCAGGCGGCGCCGGGATCGGCGCTATCCAGATTACCGTCAGCGGCGGCACGCCGCCTTACGGCTACCTCTGGACAAGATCCGGTACGCCGATCAGTACCAGCGAGGATCCGACGGGTCTGAAGAAAGGATACTATAAGGTAGCCGTCACGGACGCCAACGGCTGTGGGTTCTTCCGCGATTCCATTTACCTGGACGATATCATCGGCGTGCAGGAGCCGCTTTGGGCCAACGGGCTCGTGTTGGCGCCCAATCCGGCCACGGATCGCGTGCAGCTAATTTTCCCGACGGCGCCGGCCAGAAGCCTGTATTGTCAAATTACCGACCTGCGCGGTCAAATTTTCAGTGCATTCCAGGCGGATCTATACGAACGGGTACTCACCCTGCACATCGCCGACCTGCCCGCCGGCCTGTGGTTGTTGCGATTGCAATCGGAAAACGGGGAAGCGACGGTGCGGAAGTTGATCAAGCAGTAGGGAAACGGTTTTTTAGGCGTAGAGCCAAAATCTTGAACAATCCGTCTGAAAACTGCCGGGGGTGGCGGTTTTCAGGCGGGTTTTTAGAGATCAATTACTACTGTTCGTACGAATTGCGTTTTTTCGACTTCTTTTACCAAGCCGCTGATAGATTTAGAGGCAGTATTGATCCGAAGTACTAATTTGGTACTGCCCACCTGAATCGTATCGCCATCTTTAAGCAAGCGGATGTCATTGGTTTTGATACGTTTATCGCTACCGTTTAGGTAAGTTCCGTTTCGACTTGGCGCGCCTTGGTTGAATCGGCCGTCCAGTTAATGTGAAGTTTGCGCTTGCTATCCACTTTATAATCTAGAAGGCCTTCCCAAAAATACTGGCGGTGATGAAATGATTGTCTGAAATGGGAAACCAAGGCAGTTTTTTTGAGTCAGAGCGGCATCCTCTGGCGAAAAAAATAACGAAGTATTATCTTTTTTGAGTTCCTTTCTGCCCAAGCGGTATTTTTAAAACGACTTCTAATCAGTCAATGGTTCGTAATGATTTTAAAGCCGCTTGATTCAACGGTAGCATAAAATAAAAAAGGCGTAACCACTTAGCCGGTTGCGTCTGAGACAAAAAATGGGACTTTTGGGGCCGGACAGCGAGCCGGCTAAGTAGCTACGTTTTTTAGAAAAAATCTTTCAAAGTGTACACATTTTTTCAAAAAACAGCGCTGCTGTAACAAACGGAAAAAAAGACCTCGGAGCGGTCGAATGTTGGTACGGATCACCAATCAACATGCGACCAATCAACATGCGACCAATCAACATGCGACCTACCAACATGCGACCTCTCCGAGGTCGTAAATCGTATTCATTCCCTGTGTTCTACCAACATGCGACCTCTCCGAGGTCATTTTGAATGGGTCACGCAAGATTTGCCGGCTACCGATAAAAATGTGTACACTTTGAAATTTTTTGAGAAAAAATATTCGGTAGCGAAATCTCAAAACACTTTTTTACATTTGCCCAAAAAAACCAATTTATGCATACTCGTATTCTACTGATTACGATTTTATTATTGGCAGGCGCCCTGCCGTTGCAGGCCCAGCAAAAAAAGAAACCGGCGGAAACGCCAAAGCCGGCGCCTGCCCGCCTAAAACCACAGGCCGTTGAGCCCAGCCGCCCAGCCGTCAACCCGGAAGCCCAGCCGTCAACCCGGAAGCCAATATGTTGGTGCTGAAAATCGACGCCAATATGGACTGTACCATCTTTGTGGACGGCGAGGAAAAAGGTAAGCCAAAGTCGGAGAGTTTAAAAAACTGCCGCTCCCCTTCGGCGAGTTTATGCTCAGGTTTGTCAGCGAAGACGGTCTGGATTATTCTGAAATATACCGCGAGGTCAGAAGAGAAGAGTTGAATACGCAAAAGTTTTTGGAAGTTGACCTGCAAAGCATCCGCTACGACCGGCAGCAACGGGAAGCCAAAGAACAAGCGGACAACGACTACTACTCCGTACTCAATGAAAGCCGCGAACTGCAATCGGCCGGCAACTACGAAGCCGCTCAGGCAGCCGCTCAGCGGGCGCTGGAAACAAAACCTAACGACTACAGCGCCATGGAACAACTCAAAAACGTGTGCAATGCCTGGTACCGCGCGGCCATGGATCAGGGCGACGACTATCTCCAAAAAAGCCGGTATGCCCAGGCGGTATCCGCCTATGAGTCTGTGCTGGAATGGGCGCCCGATAAAGAAAAAGTGCGAAAACAAATCACAGAAGCCAAAAACCGCCCCTTGTACGATAAGGAAATACAAATGGGCGATTCGCTGGTGCGCGCCCAGCAGTTTGATGGCTATATGAATGACATCAAGAAAAATATGGTCCAGATTTCCGGCGGCGCTTTCACTTTCGGATGCCAATCCGGCAAAGACGAAGGATGCCTGGACTCCGATACCAAACCGATCAATGCGGTAGTCGCAGATTTCTACCTCGGCAAGTATGAAGTGACCAACCGCGAATTTGCACGCTTCCTCGACTCTATCGCCGCGGATATCCGCCTGGATGATAAAGGAGATGCGGTACTCTACAAGGGAGAAAAGATGTACAGTTTATTCTGCGGCGAGGCGAAAGGCGGCTGCCCCGGTTTTGTGGACGGTATCGTGTACGACGGCGGCAAACAATCGGGCGGACACTTCTCCGTCACGCCCGGCATGGAAAACAAACCCGTGCTGATGGTCAGCTATCAGGGCGCCCAGGCTTTTTGTCGCTGGTTGAGCGAAAGCAGCGGATACCAGTACCGCCTGCCTACGGAAATCGAATGGGAGTACGCCGCCAGAGGCGGCAACCAGATGCAGCGCAGTGCGAATACCTCCGTCGGATGGCATAAAGACAACAGCAGCGGCAGCGTCAAGGAGATCGGTCTGAAAACCGCCAACGCCCTCGACCTGCACGACAGGCGGGGCAATGCCATGGAGTATTGCAGCGCCACCGGCGCCAAAGCAGTATGCAAGGGCGGCAGCTACAAAGCCGCACCCGAGCAATGCAGCCCGGGCGCCGGTTCAACTTCTCACCGGCCAACGCGACCGGATTCCGGCTGGCTATGACGCCGAAATATTGATTTCACCATTTTTTATCATACAAAAAATTCACATGAAGCATTTTCTACTACTCGCCTTGTTGTCCATTTGCACCCACCGCGCATTTTCTCAAACGGCTTACGTGTCAGAAAAACTGCTCAACCAGGACGTCGGTACGGTGACCATCCGCTACGTTCTGCAAGATGCAGATCCCGGCGACTTCATTGTCCTGAAATTGACTGCCGTAAGCCATGGGCGCGCTATCCCGGTAAAAACCGCCACCGGCGATATCGGCAAGGGTATCAAACCCGGAGGTCAAAAGACAATCGTATGGGACGCTTTTCAGGATAATCTTCAGGACACAACCGACCTCGATTTTAAATTCGAGTTCATTTCCCTGCCGGGCAAATATGCCCAAAACGGCGACAAACTGGCCGCCCCGGGTCGCGTCACCGGCCCCTTGGTCACCATGGGTATCGGCCTGGGCATCGGTTTGTACGGGCTGGTACCGTACAGCCAATCCAAACAATTGTATGACACCTACCAATCGAATCTCAATCCGCGATCGTCTGTGTTCAGCGAAACGAGCCGCAACGACCACTTCGAACAAGCAAACAACAAGCTGCGCACGGCTCAGATAGCCGCCGCGGCCGGCGGCGTGGTGGTGTTGAGCGGTTTTATTTCATACCTGGGTTATAAAAAACGGCAACGCCAGTGGCAGACCATTAAAAGCTGGTCGCTGGAGCCTTCCGTACTGGAGCAATCCTCTTTGTTCCCGGCCGGCTGGGCCGGTTCTCCACTCGGTTTTAAAATGACTTTTAACCTTTCAAAGTAATAAGCGCGATGAAAAACTTATTCTATTTAAAGTCCACCCTTCTTTTACTGCTCCTGGCCGGTATCTGGCAGTGCCGATACGAAGAAGTAGAACCCCTGTACGCCGATTTTAACGTGCAGGGCGGCAGCGCGCAGGCGCTGGCGCCGGTTACCTTTACCGATGCCTCGGTAGGCGCCAAGACCTGGGACTGGAACTTCGGCAACGGGAATACCTCCAACAGTAAAACGCCGCCCGCCCAAACTTATCCTTCGGAGGGCGGCTATACCGTTTCCCTGACCGTCACCAACGGCGCCGGTGCTTCAGATACCAAGAGAATCAATTTGTCCGTCGGCCCTCCGCCGGATGTGCTTGCCCAATTCTCCATGCCTGCTTTTGCCCGCAGAAATGAACAGGTGAGTTTTACGAACAACTCCCTGTTTGCTACGGCCTACCAGTGGGATTTCGGCAGCGGCGTGCAAGCGTCCACAGAAAAAGACCCCGTGCGCTCCTTTCCAGCCACCGGCGCCCGCAGCGTGACGCTGACGGCTTCCAACTCCAAAGGCTCGGATCCGGAAACCAAAACGATTGAAATTTGCGATACGCCTGTAGCAGTATTCACCACTCCCAATAATGGAACCAGCTTTAATGTGAATGCAAATATTGCCTTCAATAGCAGTAATTCCACCCTGAACGCGAGCGATGGGGCTACAACATATTTCTGGGATTTCGGGAATGGCCAAACTTCCAACCTGAAAAACCCTACTTATGCCTATCCGCAGGCAGGCACTTACACCGTCGAGATCAAGATCAGCAATCCTTGTGGAGAGGATTGGTCGGATAACAGGACGCTGACGATAACAGGCCCACAAGCTTGTTTTACAGTCAATAACAATAACTGTCAGGCGCCCTGTACGGTTTCTTTTACCAATTGTTCTACAAACGCTTCATCGTATCAATGGAACTTTGGAGACGGTACCACAAGTACAGCCTCTAATCCTAATAAAACATACAACACGGCCGGCACTTACACCGTCCAGTTAACGGCCACCAGCATGAGTGGTGCAAACAGCACGACAACTCAAACGATCAATATTACCGGATCGAGTAATGCGCCGGTAATGAAATCCATCCCTGCCGGCACTTTCACCATGGGGTGTAATTCGAGTGTTGACCCCAACTGTAATTCAGACGAACTGCCTACCCATAGCGTCACCTTGAGCACTTATCAGATCAGTGAAACGGAGGTCACCCAGGCCCAGTGGCAAGCCCTGATGGGGAGTAATCCCAGTTATTTTTCAAACTGCCCTCAATGCCCGGTGGAGCAGGTGAGTTGGTACAATGCCGTGGTGTATTGTAATAGGCTGTCGGAGTCGCAGGGGCTGGAGCCTTGTTATTATTCAAATTCCGGTTTCACGTCCGTGTACGGTAAAAGCGGCAGTACCTGGACTTTGCCCAACAGCGGAACGGTATTTTGGAAAACGAGCGCCAAGGGTTACCGCCTGCCCACCGAGGCGGAGTGGGAGCGCGCCGCGCGCGACGGGGTGAGCAACCAAGCCCATTCCGGCGGGAATGACATCAACGCAGTGGCCTGGTACGGCCAAAACAGTGGTAACCAAACCCAACCGGTAAAGCAAAAGCCGGCTAACGGCACCCCCAACTACAAGTTGTACGATATGAGCGGCAATGTATGGGAATGGTGTTTTGACTGGTACGCTTCGAATTACTACATCAATAGCCCGGCATCTAACCCCACTGGTCCGTCTTCGGGCTCCTACCGGGTGCGTCGCGGCGGGTCGTGGAACAACGTCCCCGCCTACTGCCGGGTGGCGTTTCGCTTCATCCTCGCGCCGGACTACCGCAACAGCGTTCTCGGCTTCCGCCTTGCCAGGACCCCTTAGCTTTTAGGCTTTTTACCTTTTTACCTTTTCGCTGCAAGAACTTCAGGCTCCGGACAACCGGAGCCTTTTTTTTGTGTCAGGTGCGGCGCGTATATATGCGGCCGCAGGCCTGCGCATATATAGTGCGCGTATGCGTTGAAAACCGCATCTCGCGATAGTGCCTTTCCATTTTTCGTATATATAGGGTATATATAGGAAATCGGGTGACAGACCCGTGTGCCCGCACGGCGTATGGTACGGGATATTTCCGGTACTAAATCGTGCGAGGAAGTACCCATACCTAAAAATCCCGGCGCCGCGTCCAGCAAATAGCGCATGAATATGGCGGCCCAATTTTTCCTTCTTCTGCGTTGCTCGGCGGTTACAATATCCCGTATTGCGCCCTTCTCGCGCCTTGATGAAGACAAAATTTGTCTCCCCA
>JAUMBL010000227.1:0-1858 GCA_032115775.1 Saprospiraceae bacterium
TGGCCGCTTCGATCAGCATGATTCGGAAGGCCAAACCGCGCGCGGTGTCCGGGGCGCTGCGGTTTAACTATCCGCTTATTTTAGCAGAAGGCTTAGTGGTGGGCGTAGTGACCGGACTGGTAGGCGCCGGGGGTGGTTTTTTGATTATTCCGGCGCTGGTATTGCTGGCAAATATACCCATGAAACAGGCGGTCGGCACCTCGCTCGTCCTCATCGCAGCGAAATCGCTGATCGGCTTTCTGGGCGATCTAGGTGTAGATACCACCATCGACTGGCAATTTCTGCTCGTGTTTTCATCGATTGCAACCGCAGGCATCCTGATCGGCAGCCTGCTCTCGAAACGTATAGACGACGCCAAACTAAAACCGGCATTCGGCTGGTTTGTGCTCGTTATGGGCGTATATATTATTGTGAAAGAGCTGTTTTTTTGAGATACCGTGTAACTTTGAGCACTTTTGTATCTGCTAATTCATTAAAAAATATTTAATATTATGAAAAATTTTGTTTTGTTTTTACTCTTGATATCAGGTATCGCCTGTACTCAAAACGCAAGCGGACAGACGAAAACCAAGCCGGACACTTTCGAGCAAACGTTGAAAACGGATAAATCTGCGCAGTTGATTGATGTGCGCACGCCCGAGGAATTCGCTTCCGGACACTTGGAAAACGCTCGAAATTTTGATTATTACGCCCCGGATTTTGCCAAGAAACTCGCCACGCTGGATAAAAATAAACCGGTGCTGGTCTATTGCGCCGTCGGCGGCCGTAGCGGTTCCGCCGCCGCACAACTGAAACAAATGGGTTTCAAAAATATCCTGGATCTGGAAGGCGGCTTCCGCGCCTGGTCCGCCGCCGGTAAAAAGGTGGTTAAGTAAAGACGCCGGTTTTAAACAGAATAAAATATTGTTTATTTGCGACAATATTTATTTTAATAATTATATCAGGTTTTTACAAAATAAAATATGTTTAGTTTTCTAAAAAAATTGCTGGGTCCCTCGGCCGACTACAAAGCGCTGGTTGCGCAGGGCGCCCTGATTGTGGACGTGCGCACCCTGGAGGAGTACAAACAAGGGCACATTGACGGCTCGATGAATATTCCGCTGCAGACCTTGCCCGGAAAAATCGCTGATTTGCGCAAAAAAGGAAAGGCGATCATCACCGTTTGTCGCTCCGGTGCACGGAGTGGCGCGGCCGTAGGGATGCTGAAAAAAGCCGGCCTGGAAGCGTATAACGGCGGCCCGTGGAACCGCCTGCAAAATCAGATTTAAATGATGAATACACATCCTCCCGGCTGCACATGCGGGCAGCACGATGAACAAAGCGGTATGGATCGCCGCGATTTTCTCAAACTGGGTTCGGTGTTGGGAGCAGGGCTTGGCGTGTCGCCGACCGTCAGCAGCCTGATTCTGGATGAACCCGGTCGGCAGGAAGCCTTGGAAAAAAGCAGAACGGTAGCAGACGGTAAAGCCCAACGGATCACGATTCTGCATACCTCCGATATCCATGCGCAGTTGCACCCGCATGACGAGTTTTTCTGGGAAAACGGCCAGGCAGTTTATAAAAAACGGGGCGGGCTGGCGGTGCTCAAAACCATGATCCACAAACTCCGCAGCGACAATCCGTACCAAACCCTGTTGATTGACGGAGGGGATTGTTTTCAGGGTGGCGGACTGGCTGCGCTGACCGAAGGCCGCGCCCTCGTGCCGATGATGAATCAGATTGGATACGATCTGATGCTGCCTGGCAACTGGGAGGTGACCTATGGGAAAAAAATGATGCTTCAGGATCTCGGCGGATACACTGCCAGTAAAGTGTGCGCCAATATGTGGCATGATAGCCAGGATGAATACCAGGACGA
>JAUMBL010000228.1:0-1835 GCA_032115775.1 Saprospiraceae bacterium
AAAAGCTATGTGCCCCTGCTGCCCAATACCGCCCTGCACGCAGGCGTGGCGTTCCCGTTTTTTAACCGTACTAAAAAATAAATCATGCGCAATATCCTATGGGGCTTGGTCTTGGCTACCGCCCTTTTCCTCCCCCAAAGCTGCGGCAAAGTAGAAATCGGCGCCAGCAGCGATTGCAGTTTCACACCGCCGGCCGCACACCCGAAAGCGGCCGCTTTCCAGGCGGTACTGGACAAATATACCGCCAAAGGCCTGCCGGGCATTTCGGCGCTGATCCGCGACGAACAGGGCATCTGGGTAGGCGTCTCTGGCTGGGCCGATCTGGACGCGCGCATCCCCATGCGCCCTTGCACCGTATCCAAAGGCGCCAGCACGACTAAAACTTTCGTGGCCGTATTGACCCTGCTCCTGGAAGAAGAGGGGAAGATCAGCCTGAATGATCCTATCGAAAAATGGCTGCCTGAGGAAGTCGTCGAAAAGGTGAAAAACGTCCGCGGAAGCACGATCCGGCGCTTGCTCGATCATACCACCGGCATCGCCGACGTGATCGAAGACAATGATTTTTATCTGGCCGTACTCAACGACCCGCCCCGCAAATGGAAACCGGAGGAACTGATCAAATTCGTCTATCACGACGATCCGCTGTTCCCCGTCGGTACGGACGTCGAATACTCCAACACCAACTTTCTCCTCCTGGCCATGATCCTCAATAAGGTCACGGGCGGCGACCACGGCGCGGCGCTGCGCGCCCGGGTACTGGAACCGCTCGGACTCTCGGATACCTGGTACTACCCGCACGACAACCTGCCCGCCGAAACAGCGCAAGGCTATTTCGACCTGTACAACAACGGGACGATCCTCAACCTCACCAATTACAATACCGGCAGCGGCAACGGATACGGCGGCATGTATTCTACCGTGTTCGACCTGCAAACGTTCATCGAAGCCCTGGTGCGCGAAAAACGCGTGCTCAAGCCCGAAACGCTCGATAAGATGTTCAGTTTCGTCCCCGACGAGGGCTATAACCGCGAAAACGGACTCGGGATCTTCCGGGATTTCCTCGAACGCCCCGCCGGACAGTTTGCCTACGGCCACCGCGGCCGCGACCTGGGCTACACCGCCGATATGTTCTGGTTCCCAAATCAGGACTATACCATGACCTACCTGATTAACTACGGCACCGATGCCAAGAGCGACCTGCGCCCGGTATTTTTCGATTTTCGGAAGGAAATCGTGGATGTGATGATGGAATAGGCGCCTGCCGCCTACCGCAGGTAACAATAATTTAAAATGGCGAATCGCCGGGTTCTGTTTATTTTTGCAGGTCACTACTTAGCCGGTCGCGTCTGAGACAAAAAAGGATGCATTTTTTGCCAGACGAAGCGATTTTTTGCAGGCCGTAGCAGCGCCACGGTCAAAAAAAATTGCGAAGTATGGCGGAAAATGGGACTTTTTAGGCCAGACGGCGAGCCGGCTAAGTAGTTACTTTTGCAGTTTAAATCTGCGGGCATTGCCTGCCGCCGGAGGCAAAAAACGTCCGTGCGCTAAAACCGGTCTTATGTCGCAAACGAAAATCAGTATCATCATTCCCACCAAAAACGAGGGGAAGTACATTGGTCCGACGATCGAGCAGTTTCGCGATTATCTGGACAAGTACAACCTGGAAATTATCGTCTCCGACGCCAACAGCAAGGACGATACCGCCGCCGTGGTGCAGCAGTACGCCGCTGCCTGGGGCGCAGCGCGCGTCCGTTTGGTTCAAAGCGAAAAAAAACAGAATATCGCGATCGGCCGAAACCTCGGCGCAGCGGCGGCAAGCGGCGATATTTTCTTTC
>JAUMBL010000229.1:0-58902 GCA_032115775.1 Saprospiraceae bacterium
CCTTAGAGAAAATGAAGGCGGCTGTAGATATCGAAGTGGAGACCGATTTGAAACGGAAGCAATTAACAGAACCCCTTTGTGAACTTTTATATTTCTTTGCTGAAAGCGGCCGCAGGCCGGAGTTGGCAAGAACGGCAGCGGAACTATTGCTGAAACTTGAACCTAATCAGGAATTAGTCCCTATGTTGAAGCGAAGTTTACAGGAAAACTGGACCACGAGAAAGCAGTTTGCTCCATTACTGGAAAAACTTCCTTCTTTTCAAAAATTCCAAGCAAGATATTATCCTGAATTCATTCCTGTTCCACTTGGAGCTGACAGTACATTTGAAATGGGTAGTGATACTACAGAATGGAAGCGCTTTTCTGATGAGCAAAAGCATCAAGTCAAACTATCAGCTTACCAAATCGCCACGACACCTGTTACTTTTTACCAATTTGCCCTTTTTAGCGAAGCAAATGACCTAAGTATGGCAAGCCGTACTCCGTATTGGGGACGCTTTGGCGATCATCCAATTGTAAATGTAAACTGGTACCAAGCAATAGAATATGCCAACTGGCTGAATATACACAAAGGCTGGTCCGCCACCTACCAGATAAAAAAGGAGCCGAAAAGTGATCCTGACAACCAAGTAAGAAACGATTACCTCAAATGGAAGATTTCCCCGGATAGCAATTTCAAAGGCTGTGTCCTACCTACCGAAGCACAATGGGAATTAGCAGCGCGTGCCGGCATAGGCGCCCCTAAAATGCTATACGCCGGAAGTGATTCACTTGAAATAGTAGGATGGTATTGGGAAAATTCAGGCGACAAACCGCTTTCCGGAAACTGGGACACCAATCGCATCCTTGATAACAACGGAAGAACGCGCCCAGTAAAAGGAAAAAAGGCCAACGAAATAGGAATTTACGATATGAGCGGTAATGTGTATGAGTGGTGCTGGGATTGGTATGGAGAACGATACTACGATGAATGTTCAAAGCATGGTATCGTGCAAGACCCCACAGGCCCACAAGGCGGTGCAGAAGGGCGTGTTGTCCGTGGCGGAAGTTGGAACGGTAATCCTGACATCTGCAGGGTAGCAAATCGCGATTTCCGCGGACCCGACTATCGCACTTTCAGTGTTGGCTTCCGCTTGGCCTTCATCCCGTAATCCAGCCAGTGCATAAATTTAAAAACTATTTCAACCGAGGTATTATTTTGGGCCACACCTGTTGTGGCCAATACCTCGCAGGTGTAAAAATCAATTTTGAATCCATAAATACCCGCCATTTGATGAACTGGGACGACCTTCTGGACGATATTAAAGAAGAAAAAGCCATCCTTTTTCTGGGGCCCGAACTCATGCAGCTCGACGGCAAATCGCTCGGCTTGCAGGTGCGCGAGCAACTCTGCCGCGAAAACCCGGACGATGTCTTGCACCATTACCTGCGCGACGGCATCTTCCTGTTTCGTGACGACACCGCCAAGGTGACCGCCCAAAAGAAAATCAAGCGCCTGTACAAACAACTGCCGCCCGACGAGGCGCTGCTGCAGAAGATCGCCGCGCTGCCGTTTCACATCATCATCTCGCTCACGCCCGATACCCACTTGCGCGATACGCTGGAGCGCTGCGGCGTGACGCCCATTTTTCACTACTTCCGCTCCACGGAACCGTTCGACGCGCTGCCCAAACCGGAAAGATCCAGGCCTCTCCTCTACAACCTGCTCGGCGTGATCGGCGACGACGAGTCGCTGGTGCTCGATTACGAAGATGTGTTCAGCCTGATGAAGGAGTGCTTCACGACCGGCCTCCCGTCCAAACTCGCAGAACGCCTCTATAATGCGACCTCCTTTGTTTTCATGGGTTTCGATTTCGAAAAATGGCACACGCAATTGCTCCTGCGTTTTCTCAGCCAGCGCCCGGGTATTTCTAAAATCGCCATCGAAGGCGACAAACCCGCGACGGCGGATACCAGCACCTTTCTGGTGAGCGGCTTCAAACTGCGTTTCGAGAAAGGCGAACAACCGGAGGAAAATTTCCTCGACAGCCTGTGCCGCCACAGCGAAGCGCATGGCATCCTGCGCAGCCTGAATAATCAGTTCTCCGGCAGACAAGTCGCCCTGATGCGCCAAGTGTATGCCGGCAAACTCGCCACGGCGCTCGACGAACTCCTCCAGCACCTTACGCAGGCGGATGATCTCAACGCGGCCACGATGCTCAAGGCCCAACTCAGCGGCATCGAAGCCGAAAAATCCCGGATGGACAGCCGCGACTACTGGGTGCAATGGAATAAAATCGCCTACCAGATTATTCAACTCGCTAAAAAAATTGAACCATGAACCGGCAACGCATCCGCCGGTATCCCGGCCTTCACTATTTTACGACGGAACAAAAAGCGCAGTTTTTCGGGCGCGAAGAAGAAGAAGCGGCGCTGCTGGCCTTGGCGCTCACCGAAAAAATTGTGGCCTTGTTCGGCAAATCGGGCTACGGCAAATCCTCGCTGCTGCGGGCGGGTCTGATCCCCCGGTTGCCGCCCGACTGGCTGCCCATCGTGGTGCAGCTCGGCGCCTACCAGTCCGGACAAAGCCCGACGCCCTTGGCGCGTACCCGCGCCCAACTGGACGCCGTCCTGCCTGAGGACACGCCGGAAACGGCGTTTCTGGAGCAAATCAGCGCCGATACGCTCTGGCGCCGCTTCCGCCGAAAACAAGACCCGGAAAAACGCACGGTGCTGTTGCTGTTCGACCAGTTCGAAGAGTTCCAAACCTACCCGGCCGACCAACGCGAAGAATTCAAAAAACAACTGGCCGAACTGCTTTACACCCGTATCCCGCAGGCCGTGCGCGATGCAGCCGACGATTTGCCCGATGCGCAGCAGGCCATCCTCGCCCGACCCAACGAGGTGAAAGCGCTGTTTGCCCTGCGCGAAGACCGCCTCAGCGTACTCGACGGACTGGCCGACAAGCTGCCCGCCATCCTGCACAAACGCTACCACCTCAAAGGCCTCGACGACGCCCATGCCCAGGAGGCCATCCTCCAACCCGCCGGCCTGCCCCAGGGCGACCGCTACGAAAGTCCGCCCTTCCGCTACACGGCGGGCGCGCTGTCGGCCATCAAGCGCGGATTGAAAAAAGACGAGCAGGACACGACCATCGAATCCTTTCTCCTGCAAATCTGCTGCGAGGAGATCGAACGCGGCGTAATCGAACGAGCCGGCGCCGGCGCCGGCGATATCGAAGTGGCCGAACGCGACTTGCCGGTGTTTGAAGAACTGTTCGAGCAGTATTACCGCAACAAAATTGCCGCCTTGCCCGATGACACGCAACGCGCAGCCGCCCGCCGGATGATGGAAGATCATCTGGTGAAAACAGACCCCGGCAGCGGCATCGCCTACCGCATCAGCGCCGACGGACGCGCCCTGCGCGCCCTGCCCGGCGTGGACGAAGCCCTGCTCAAACGCCTGACCGACGTATTCCTCCTGCGCTCCGAACCGAATACCACCGGCGATTTCAGCTACGAAGTGAGCCACGACCGGCTGGTGGAAGGCATTCTGGCCATGAAACAGGAATACGAAGCGGAAGAAGCCGAAAAACGCCGGGAGCAGGAACGCATCGAAGCCGAACGCCGCGCCCGGGAAGCAGAGGAAAAAGCCGCCGAAGAACGGCGGCGGGCGGAAGCGGCAGAACAACTGCAGAAAGAAGCGGAAAAACAGCGCGCTATCGCGCAGGAAAGCGAAGCGCGGGCGCAGGCGCGCACCCGACTCGCCCTGCTGATCTCCCTGGTGGCCGTGGCGCTGGCGGTATTCGCAGGGTGGAGTTATATGCGTGCGGAACAGGAAAAAGCCGCCACGGAAGCGCAACGCAGCATCGCCGAAACAAAAACCCGAGAAGCGGAATCAAATCTGCAACTGGCAGACGATAACCTGAAAAAAGCCCAGGCTGAAGAGGCGCGAGCGAAAGCGGCCTTGGCGCAGGTGGAACAGGAAAAGGCGGCTACGGAGGAACAGCGGCGTATAGCAGAGGGTAATTTGGAAAAGGCTAAAAGAGCCAGAGAGGAGGCTGAAAAACAAAAGACGATTGCCCAGGAAACCCTGGATAATCTGAACAAAGCCAACGAAGATTTTGTCCGGCGCTTCCTCGAAAATGCCCGGAAAGACATGGAGGACGGCCGGATGGACGATGCCTATGATAAAATTCAGACCGCCGGCGAGCTGAACGTACTCAAATCAGAGGTCTGCAAAGCCTACCTCGCCAATGCCGACAGTTGCCTGCTGGAGCCCGATTCCGCTGCATACGAACTTGCGAAAAAAAGCGTGGAGGCTGCCGCGGTGCTTAATACGGCGTCTTTAGAGGATATTCGTACGAGTCATCTTAGAATATACGAAAGTGCCATAGAAAAGGGCAAAACCGGTGTGGCGGTAGATATGGTGAAATTTATTAATGAAAAGTACCCGCTTTCTGGTGACAGAATTAGTAAACTATACACTCGAGCAGCAGAAAACTATATACCAAACCTGGAATACGACGTGGCCGTCAAATTCCTCCAAGATTCCGAGGTGTTGAAGAAAATACCCCTGGACACGATCAAAAACCTGTACTTGGAGCTTGCCTTCTGGTACACGGAATCCGGCAATACCCAACGCGCAGCCAGCATACTCGATACCCTGACTGCCGGCGCCGGACTTGCCGTCGTCCGACCACTGCTCCGAAACTTGCCGTCCGACACCGTGGCCGCCGTCCGCCGCTTGCAAGCAGTGATCCAAAAAATAGATGGCGGCCGGTACGCGCGCTTGCGGGAACGTTATTACCCGGTGATGGTGGATATTCCGGGGGGCAGCGCTACCATCGGCGCCGATACCTTTATTGCTTATGGCGACACCATTTCTTATCCGCCTTTTGTCGTGCGCGTTCAGAATTTCCAACTGGCCCGGACGGAAATCACCGTCTGGCAGTTTGCACTCTTCTGCGCTGCCACCGGGCGGGAGTTTAGAAAAAATTGGCCGAATTCCGGCGATAACCCGGTGGCGGGGGTCAGTTGGTACGATGCCGTGGAATACGCCAACTGGCTAAGCCGGCAGCAAGCGTTGGCGGAATACTATGCAATAGACAAATCCCTGCAGGATACGCTCAATACAAGCGAATGGGACGACCTGAAATGGACGGTTCGACCGCTTTCGACCGACGGTTATCGCCTGCCGACCGAGGCGGAATGGGAATACGCGTCCCGCGGCGGAACCGACTGGAAGTTCGCCGGCTGCAATACGGCCGAAGAACTCGGCGATTACGCCTGGTACGATGAAAACAGCGGCGGCCGAATCCGCGGCGTCGGCCTAAAAAAACCGAATCCCTTCGGCTTGTATGATATGAGCGGGAATGTGTGGGAGTGGTGCTGGGACTGGTACGGCTATTACCCGGCGGCAGCCGATAATTACTCCGGGCCGCCTGGTGGCGAAAGGCGTGTGTTGCGCGGGGGTAGTTACAACGACAATGGTTACTTCTGCCGTTCGGCGTACCGGTTCAGGATTTACACTGACGATTGGTACTTCAACTTCGGGTTCCGCCCCGCTCGGCACTTTAAATAACCCTTTTACCCTTTTTCTTTTCCCGGCGCGAAGCGCCGAAATTTTTTTGAAAAAGGGGGATTTGGAGGCAAGTGGAATATGAATTGGGGTCATTGCGATTTCCGCTTGTATCCCGGGCGTGCCCCGGGGGCGCCAGGAGCGATTCTTGTTCCGATCGTTCGCCCCCGGGTTTTGCGCATTCCCTTGTCATCCCGTAGGGACCCGTCCGCTCTACGAGAGCCCCGTAGATTGGAAGTGGATGACAAGGCTTGGTGTATCACGGCCGATTCCTGCAATAAACGCGTCCGCTCTACGAGAGCCCCGTAGATTGGAAGTGGATGACAAGGGTTGGTGTATCACGGCCGATTCCTGCAATAAACCCGAGCCCTTGTAGAGCGGACGGGTCCCTACGGGATGACAAAGGGGGGCTATAGAACCCTGGGGGGCGGCCGATTTCGGTAAGCAACGATCGCGGCGCCCCCCAGGGGACGAAAACGTATGGCGTGTACCCGGGGGCGCCGGGAGCGATTTTTGTTCCGATTGTCCGCCCCCGGGTTTTGCGTGGTGCCTTGTCATCTCGTAGGGATCTGTCCGCTCTACGGGGGAAGATCCAGCGCCCAGACAACGCTACACCTCCCCCGACACCCACTCGCGCACCCCTTTCTTCTGCGAATCGAAACAGATTCCCACGCCGATAATCGGCTTGTTTTCGAGCCGGAACTTATCGGCGTATCCTTTGTCCCGGATTTGCGCCAGCGCCGCCTCGGCGGGCTGGTCAATTTTGAATTCCAGCAGATAGATGTGCGCGGGCGTGCGCACCACTGCGTCCATTCGACCATTCGAGGTGTGGACTTCGCTGTCCATAAACAGGCCCAGATACCGGAAATGCAGGTGCACCAGCGCATGGTAAAAATGTTCCCCTTTGCCGTCGAGCAGGTGGCTGGGGACGTCTTTGAGCATCGAATGGATGATTTCGACTACCCGGGCGAGGTCATTGTGTTGAAATGCTTCCCGGAGTTGCAACACGGGCTGCAGGCTGTCCACCGCAGGCTGGTCGAGCAACGCCCCGATCAGGTGGCTGGTCATGGCCTGCTCCACCTCCCGGTTGGGGTAATCCAGTTCGAAAAGCCCAACCTGCCAGTCTATTTTTTTGATCGTCAGGTAGCCGGTCTGAAACAGCAGCGAGCGGATTTCCAGGTTGTCGAGCGTGTAGCTTTCGAATAATTGTTCGCTGACTTTGAGTTGGTTCAGGTTGAAATAGCCGGCCGTTTTGATTTTGTGTATCAGGAAAGACGGCGTGCCGGTTTTGAACCAGTAGTCCTGGAAGACGCCTTTTGAAAAAAAATTGAGAATGGAAAAAGGATTATAGACATATACCTCGCCGTCCCAGGTGTATCCATCGTACCAGCGTTTAATCTCGGCGAGCAGCGCCTCCCGGGTTTGGGTCTTGTGCTTTGCAAGATAGCGGTCTATCCAGGGCGAAAAATACTGTTCCAGTTCCGGCTGTGTATAGCCTGTCAGGTCGCTGTAATTGGGATCCAGCGTAATGTCATCCAGGTTGTTCAAATCACTGAACACGCTCACCTTACTGAATTTCGACACCCCGGTGATCAGCAAAAGTTCCAGGTACGGATCGGCGCTTTTGAGGATGCTGTAAAAATTTTTGAGGATGCGCTGGTGTTCGAACGCCGTCGGCAGTTGTTCTTTTTCCAGGTAATCAATCAGCGGTTTGTCGTACTCGTCAATCAGCAGCACGACCTTGCCTTTTTGGACGGATAATTCCCGTATCAACTCCCGAAATTTTTGATCGTATTCGCGCGCTGTCAGGTTAATGCCATGTATGGCCGCCTGCTCTTCGAGCGTTCTGTGGAGCGCGGATTCCAGTCCGCCCGTATTGTATCCTATTTCATTAAACTGAATATGCACCACCGGACGCGTCCGGCTCCAGTCCCATTGGTCTTCGATCCACAGTCCGGCAAACAGCGTCCGGTTTCCCTCGAAGAGTTCCCGGATCGTGGAGAGCGTCAGCGATTTGCCGAAGCGCCGGGGGCGGGAGAGGAAGTAATATGCGCCGGAGGTGACGAGACGGTGTATTTGTTCCGTTTTGTCCACATACAAATAACCTTCTGTGCGGATTTTGCTGAACGTTTGTATGCCGATCGGTAATTTTTTCATAAAATCGGGTGATTGGAGACAAAGTTACGATTTTTTTCGGCGTGGTGGAGATTCGTGGCCGGGCAGTTACGGCGGGGAACGCGATCGGTTCAGCAGCTGTTTTATCCTGCATGCCGGCGGGTTTTGGTTTGTGTTTTTTGTAACTACTTAGCCGGCTCGCTGTCTGGCCCAAAAAGTCCCATTTTCCGCCATACTTCGCAATTTTTTTTGACCGTAGCGCTGCTACGGCCTGCAAAAAATCGCTTCGTCTGGCAAAAAATGGATCCTTTTTTGTCTCAGACGCGACCGGCTAAGTAGTTACTGTTTTTTCATAATACTTTATGAGTGGTTGCGCTAAGAAAAATAAAATCCCAGCCCTGTTTTTAAAACAAACTCACATACCCGATATGAAACTTTGCGGCTCGCCAATCAAACGGCTGGTCGCTGTCGTAGCGTCCGGTGGCCAGGCTGATGCCGAACACGCCTGCCTTGGTCTCGAAATTCATCCCGGCGCCGAGACCCCAGGGTCGCTGAAAAAGTCGGATGCGGTTGGTGGTATTTTCCAGGTAACCATAATCCGTGAACAGGGAAAAAAAGGAGTTATCGCCCACCAGCAGGCGGTACTCGAGGGCGCCGACCAGGAACCTGGTGGCGAAGAGGCTTTCTTCGTTGAAACCGCGCAAGAGCCGGTTTCCGCCAAGCCGAAACTGCTCGTTGTTGAAAACAGGGTTTTCAGAAAAAATAACGTGGCTGCGCGCGCTGAATTTGAGGGTGCTGCGCGTAAAAATCGGCAGGTAGGCCTCGGCGCGCAACTCGCCGCGCCAGCGAATCCGCTGCTGACCCAGGGTATCGTAGAGGGCGGAGAAGGCGTATTCCGGGTCGGCGGGATCGCGCAGGCGCTCGATTTGGGGGTTGCGCAGGACGTTGGTGAAGCCGGCTACGCCTTTGAACTGCACGGACCAACCGCGCCGCGGATTGAAGCGGTAGTCCAGGCGCGTAAAGGCGGTTTCGACGCCAAACCCGCGCTGCCGCAGGTCGAGTACGGCCGGCAACCGCCGGTTCGTCAGGATGCTTTGGGTATCAATCGTGAGCAGGCTGGAATTGCGGGTTTCCCAGAGGAGTTTTAAAAAGGCGCCGCCCTCGAACTGGTACTGCACGCCCAGTTCGGTATTCGCATCCACCCAGCTGCTGTCGCGTCGGAATACGTGCACCCGCGACTCCAGTCCGACGGGCAGTCCGAAAAGGTAAGGAATGCCTGCGGCTGCTTCGAGTTCCTGGGTTTCGGGGCGAAGCCGCTCCAAGTCTATCGAAAAATGTTCGCCCAGGTTCAGGGCGTTTTGGAAGGCTGCGTTCAGCGAGCCGGTGAGCAGCAGACGGCCGTCGTTGAGGTTGGTTTGGGGCAGGATGCCGACCACGAAGTCGAAGCGACCGGCTTTTTTCTTTTGTAAAAAAAGATTCAGGGTGGCCTCGTTGCCGGAAAACGTCAGGGCGGGTGCGCCCTGCAGTTCGGCGAAAGGCAGTTCCCGGATGCGATCCCGCACGCGCTGCACTTTGGCGCCGTTGTACGGCATGCCCGGACGAATGCCCAGATAGGCCGGCAGATACGCTGCCGGGAGGCGAAGGTCGCCGGTTGTTCGGATGCCTTTGAAGGTGACAAACCGGCCGCGATCCAGGACGAGGCGGGCAGACACGCCGCCGTCCGCGCCGATTTCCACGCTGTCGAGCGCAACGAGGGCAAACGGGTAGCCGGCATTTTCCGCCTGCGCCAGCAGGGCTTTTTGTTTGCGCAGCAAGAGCTCGTAGCGCAGGGGCTTGCCGGTGAATAATTGCTCGCGGAAACCGTACTGAGCCGACCATTCTGCCGCCGCGCTGTCGGGTCGGAGGCGCAGCCAGTACATAGCCGGTCCGAGGTGCAAGCGGCCAATTCGCTCCGAACCGACGGCGCCGAGGGAGTCAATCGAAGCGATCAGGTAGCTGCCGGCGCGCAGGGATTGCAGCAGGCGGGGCGCGATGGAATCGGGTATTGCCAGGGTGTCGGGCGCCGGCCAGGCGGCCTTCCATTTTTCCGCGCGCATCGCCGCATCCGCCACCGCTGCTGCCGCCGAATCCACGGCGAGTCGCCAGGACTGGGCGCTCAAGGAGCAGCCTCCGAGCAGCAAACCAAGCAGTAGGCACATCAGGCGCGCACCGGCGCTGCGCGCGCGGTTCGCCGCAGCGCGGCGCAGAACAGCGCAGAGGTCGGATAATGGCATGTTTGGAAAAAGGCGTTACGTACTTGCCCAACAATAGGCATATAGAACGATCAAAAATGGCAAACCGATGCCGAACAACCAGTAACAAATCGTCAGATACCGGTATTTTCTTTTCAGCACCACCCCCATCCAATAAATATCGCCGGCCATCATGGCGTGCAGGGCTTTTTTGTCGGCCGATAATTCGCCGATGCTTTGTTGGAAACGTTCGACTGGCACGCCGGCGTAATGTCCGAAAAACAGCCAGTTGAACCCCGGTTTGTCGGGATCGGGAATACCGGCCAATTTTGGTCGGGTGGATAGGACGGCCAGCGTGATGCCGGTCAGGCAAAAAACGGCCAGGCAGCTATTCGCAAGTAGAAAATGGCGGTCGGCCGCCAGCAGGCCGACTTCTTTTCGCGAAGCGATCAGCGACAGCAACCCCAGGTTGAGCGCGATCAGGAAATGCGCCTTGCGATCCGCGATTTGCAGCAGGCTCAGGTGCGTGTTGTACATCGCCCGGAAGGCCGCGTCGGGCGCGTACTTGTCGCTTTTCTCCTGTTTATTTTCCTTTTTTGCCATAATGCCTTCAAACAACCCGAAAGAAACAGCGTTTTTTGCGGTATATCCCGATCGAAAGGAAAAATTATCGCGCCAAACCGGAATAATTGGCCAAAACGCTGCAAAAAGTGTTTTACAATGCGATAATCGCCGCAAGTTCCCTAATTTTGCGCCGAATTTTTAACTATTTTTCATCTCTTCATACCCAGTTTATGATATTTGACCTGAAAATGATCCGGGAGTTTTACAAAAACTATCCCGAGAAAGTAGATGCGGCAAAAGCCAAACTCAAGCGCCCGCTTACGCTCTCCGAAAAAATATTGTACGCGCACCTGCACCCGGACAGCCCGCTGCAGGAATACAAGCGCGGCGGCGATTATGTGTTCTTCCAGGTAGATCGCGTGGCCATGCAGGACGCAACAGCCCAGATGGCGCTGTTGCAGTTTATGACCTGCGGCCGCAAAAAGGTCGCCGTACCCTCCACAGTGCACTGCGACCACCTGATCACCGCCGACGTCGGCGCTGCGAAGGACATGACGGTCGCGCTCGATAAAAATAAAGAGGTGTTCGACTTCCTCTCGACGGTCAGCCAAAAATATGGCATCGGATTCTGGAAGCCGGGCGCCGGCATTATCCACCAAATTGTGCTCGAGAACTACGGCTTCCCGGGCGGTATGATGATCGGCACGGACTCCCACACGGTGAACGCCGGCGGCCTCGGCATGGTGGCGATCGGCGTTGGCGGCGCCGATGCGGTGGATGCGATGAGTGGCATGGGCTGGGAACTTCAAATGCCCAAACTGATCGGCGTGAAGCTCACCGGCAAACTGCGCGGCTGGTCTTCTCCCAAAGACGTGATCCTCGCCGTGGCCGGCATCCTCACCGTGAAAGGCGGCACCGGCGCGATTGTCGAATATTTCGGCCCTGGCGCCCAAAGCATCAGCGCCACGGGAAAAGGTACGATCTGCAACATGGGCGCGGAAATCGGCGCCACGACCTCTACGTTCGGGTACGACAAAAGTATGTTCCGCTACCTCAAGGCCACCGGCCGCAATAAGGTGGCCCTGATGTGCAACAAGGTGGCGCCTTACCTCAACGGCGACCCGGAATGCTACGCCAACCCGGAAAAATACTTCGACCAGGTGATCGAAATTGATCTGTCCAAACTGGAGCCGCATATCAACGGCCCGTTCACGCCGGATCTCGCCTGGCCGCTCTCGAAATTCGCCGCAGCCGTCAAAAAATACAACTACCCCGCCAAATTGGAGGTCGGCCTCATCGGTTCCTGCACCAATTCGTCGTATGAAGATCTCACCCGCGCGGCTTCCATCGCCCGCCAGGCGAAAGAAAAGAATCTGGATGTACAGTCGGAGTTCACCATCACGCCTGGTTCCGAGCAAATCCGCTTTACCGCCGAGCGCGACGGCATCCTCCGCGATTTCTCCGAAATCGGCGGCCTGGTGCTCGCCAACGCCTGCGGCCCCTGCATCGGCCAGTGGAGCCGGCACATGGACGATTTGAAGCGCCCCAACTCGATTATGACCTCGTTCAACCGCAACTTCACCGGTCGGAACGACGGCAACCCGAATACGCACGCCTTCGTGGCCTCTCCGGAAATCGTAACGGCTTTCGCGATTGCCGGCGACCTGCGCTTCAACCCGAAAAAAGGCACGCTGGTCAATAAAAAAGGCGAAACGGTGAAACTCGACCCACCGAAAGGAATCGAACTGCCGAAGGCCGGCTTTGCGGTGGAAGACGCCGGCTATGTCGCCCCAGCTAAAGGCGGCGTGAAAATATCCGTGGATAAAAAATCGGATCGCCTCCAGCTGCTCAAGCCGTTTTCGCCGATCACCAACACCGAACTGCAGGATATGCGGGTGCTGATCAAGGCCAAAGGCAAGTGTACCACCGACCATATTTCGATGGCCGGCCCCTGGCTAAAATACCGCGGCCACCTCGAAAATATCTCCAATAACTGCTATATCGGCGCGACCAACTTTTTCAACGACGAGCGCAACAAAGTGTATAACGTGGAAAAAGGCGAGTACATGGAAGTGCCCGCTTCGGCGCGCCATTACCAGAAAAAAGGCATCGGAACGATCATCTTCGGCGAAGAAAACCTCGGCGAAGGCTCCAGCCGCGAACATGCCGCCATGGAACCCCGCTTCCTCGGCGTCAAGGCCGTGGTGGTGAAATCGTTCGCCCGTATCCACCAGACCAACCTGAAAAAACAGGGGATGCTGGCCCTCACGTTTGTCAATCCGGCCGACTACGACAAGGTGCGCCAGGATGATAAAGTGAGCATCCTCGGATTCGAGCAGTTCGCGCCCGGCAAACCGCTGAAAATCCGCCTCGATCACGCCGATGGCAGTTCGGAAACGTTTGAGGTGGCGCATTCCTATAACGAACAGCAAATTGACTGGGTACGCGCCGGCAGCGCCTTGAATAAAATTCGCCAGGAAATGGGCTTGAAATAACAGATATCGGGGGATTTTCCGCCGGACAGAAAATGGCGCAAAACGCGCCATTTTTTGTCTGCGGGAGTATCCACCACACGATTATTCGACAGTAAAAAGCATTTGTCTATGAAAAAAACACTGTACGCCCTCGCGCCCGCCCTGCTTGCCCTGCTCATCGCCTGCAACCAGCCCAAACAGGAAGCCGATACCGCCGTTGCGCCCGCGCTGAACCGCGAGGTGGTGCTCGACACCTTCGCCGACCTGCAAATCCTGCGCTATGAATTGCCGGGCTGGGACGAGCTCAGCCTGCGCCAAAAAACCCTCATCTATTACCTCTCCGAGGCGACGCTCTGCGGGCGGGATATCATCTACGACCAGCACTGTCAGTTCAATGTGCCCATCCGCAAAACCATCGAGGCCATCCACCAGACCTATAAAGGCGACCGCAACACGGCCGACTGGCAGGCGTTCGAACTGTACAGCAAACGGGTGTGGTTTAGCAACGGCATCCACCACCACTACAACGAAACCAAGCTCCAGCCTGGTTTTTCCAAAGAATATTTCCGCCAACTGGTGGAAAACAGCGATCGGGCTGCTTTGCCGCTGACCGCCAACCAAGACGCCACCTTCCTTCTGGCGCGCCTCATTCCGGTCATCTTCGATCCGGAAGTGCTGGCAAAACGCACCAACAAGGACAAAAACGTGGACGTGGTCAAGGAATCGGCCGTGAATTTCTACTTCAACGTCTCTTCGGAGGAAGTGGACAAATACTACGCCGATAAACGCCAAGCCTACGGGAAAAACCCGCCGATGGTGGGTCTGAACTCCAAATTGGTGAAAGAAAACGGCAATTTCGTGGAGTACGTCTGGAGTACCGGCGTCAAAAATATCTATTCCGCGCCCTTGCGGAAAGTGGTGGAAAACCTCGAAAAAGCCATCCCGTTCGCCGAAAACGACCAGCAGAAAAAGGCCATCCAACTGCTGATCGAATACTATCGTACCGGCGATTTGCGCAAATTCGACGAGTACAACATCGCCTGGGTGCAGGATACCGCCGGCACGGTGGATTTTATCAACGGCTTTATCGAAGTATATCACGACCCGAAAGGATACAAGGCCGACTGGGAGGCCTGCGTGCAGTATAATGACCCGGATGCGACCCGAAAAATGGCCATCATCAGCAAAAACGCGCAGTATTTTGAGGATAATAGCAGCATCCTGCCGGAGCACAAGAAAAAGTCCGTCAAAGGCGTGTCCTACCGGGTCATCAACGTCGCCATGGAAGGCGGCGATTGCGCGCCCTCCACGCCCATCGGGATCAACCTGCCCAACTCCAACTGGATTCGCGAGCAGTACGGCTCGAAATCGGTCAGCCTGAACAACATCGAAGACGCCTACGGAAAGGCCGGCGGCGCCCTGGCAACCGCCGAATTCGCCCATGATGCGCAGGAAATCGAATACGCAAAAAAATACGCCGAGGCCTGCGGAAAAATGCACACCGCCCTCCATGAGGTCATCGGCCATGCCAGCGGCCAACTCAATCCGGGCGTGCCCGAACCCAACGTGACCCTCAAACAGTACGCCAGCACCCTCGAAGAGGCGCGGGCCGACCTGGTGGCGCTTTATTTTATGCCCGATCCGAAACTCGTGGAATGGGGCGTAATGCCCGACGCCGAGGCCTACAAAGCAGAATACGACCAGTATATCCGCAACGGCATCCTGCAACAATACCGCAGAATACAGCCCGGGGACGACCTCGAGGAGGACCACATGCGCAACCGCCAACTCGTAGCCGCCTGGGCTTTTGAAAAAGGCAAAGCCAATAAGGTGATCGCCAAAGTGGAGCGCAACGGAAAAACCTACTACGATATCCAGGACTATGCCGCCCTGCGCGAACTCTTCGGACAGCTCCTGCGCGACATCCAGCGCATCAAGTCGGAAGGCGACTACCAGTCGGCCCGCGAACTCGTCGAGGGCTTCGGCGTGCAGGTAGATCCGAAAATGGTCGAGCAGGTGCGCGCGCGCTATGCCGGCCTGCCGACGAAAGCCTATAGCGGCTTCGTGCAGCCGAAGTTGACGCCCGTGCTGGACGCCAAGGGCAACATCACCGACGTCAAGGTGGAGGTAGAAACAGATTTTGTAAAACAAATGCTCCGCTACGGCAAGGAGTATTCGTTTTAACGATGGTTTTTCGGGGGTTTTCCGTCGGGTCAGACCCGACGGAAAACCCCCGGATTTTTTTCAGGGCGCCAATCTTTCGATTTGCCAGGCGCCTTCTGCGTGCCGGTACCGAATCCGGTCGTGCAGTCGGCTCAACCGGCCTTGCCAAAATTCTATTTCATACGGGCGCACTAGGTATCCGCCCCAGTGATCGGGCAGGGGGAGCGCTTCCTCGTGTTTGAAGGATTCCGTCAGATCCCGCACCTTTTCCTCCAGCACGTCCCGGCTTTCGATGACCCGACTTTGCGGACTGGCCCAGGCACCGATCTGGCTGTCTTTGGGGCGACTTTGAAAATATTCCTGCGAATAGTCCCTGGAGACCTTTTCGGCCACGCCTTCGATGCGCACCTGCCGCTCCAGTTCCGCCCAGAAAAAAAGCAGCGAAACCCGCGCGTTTTGCTCGAGTTCCCGCCCTTTTCGGCTTTCATAGTTGGTGAAAAACACAAATCCGCTTTCATCGAACCCTTTTAACAGCACAATCCGCGCGGCGGGTCTGCCTTCGGCATCCGCCGTAGCCAGCGCCATCGCATTGGCTTCCAGCGATTCGCTTTGCAGCGCCTCGTCGAACCACACCCGAAACTGATCCATCGGGTGCGCCAGAGCCTCTTCGGCGGATAATTGTTTGAGCGCGTAGGCGCGCCGCAGATTCGCAACGCTTGTCAGTTCAGCCATTATTTCTGCAATTTTTGAAACCGGGCAGCCGGTTTCTAAGAAGGTACAAGGTTACAACTTTTTGCAAAAATACGCTCACAAAGTCAGCGTCGCGGAAACTTTTACTGCCGTTTTGTCCGTTATTTTGCCGAAGACTGCCAAAAAACGCGATTTGGATAGATTGGCAAATAATTTGACTTTTATTTTTCATCTTAAAAAACCGGAGAATTACTGTCAGTATGACGCAAAATGCGATGTTTTTTCTTTTTTATGCACAAAATGGCATAAATTGCAGCCATTAAACCGGTTTAATGGTTTTTAAAAGTGTGTCAAACGTTTGTTTGCGCAATTTTTCCACTTCCTCTCAAATCCATCCGCGCGATTTGTCTGTACGCGCAAAGAATGCTATCTGTTATGAGTATGTTTGAACATTGGTTGACCGCCCCGCAGTCCGACGACGAACCGGATTTCGTGCCGCTTTTTTCGCTGGAAGAAGAAGATGAGCCGAAAGAGGATGAAATATTTCCGGATTCGCTGCCTATTTTGCCTCTGAAAAATACGGTATTGTTTCCGGGTATTGTTACGCCGATTACGATCGGGCGCGACAAAAGTATTCGGGCGGTGCAAAAAGCCTACGAAGACAACCGCCTGATCGGCGTGCTGTCTCAAAAAGACGTTAAAATCGAAAGTCCCTCCGCCCGCGATCTGTACCAGACCGGCACGGTGGCGCGGATATTAAAGTTGCTCAAGATGCCGGACGGCTCCACGACGGCTATCCTGCAGGGGCGCAAGCGTTTCCATCTGGAGAGTATGGTCAGCGAAGACCCGTATATGCTGGGCAACATTCGCACGCTGGAATACCGGCCGGCGAAAAACAAACTGGAGTTTCGCGCCCTTATCAGCAGCATCCGCGACGCCGCCAAGCAGATCATTGAACTGTCGCCCCAAATCCCCTCCGAGGCGGTCGTCATGTTGCGCAATATCAACAATGAAAATTTCCTGCTCAATTTCATCGCTTCGAACCTCGGAATCAGCGTGCCCGATAAGCAGCATATTCTCGAGTTGGACGACCTGCGCGACAAAGCCAGCCAAATCCTGCAGCACATGGATTCCGAGCTGCAACTCCTCGAACTGAAAGACCAGATCGAGAATAAAGTCCGCACGGATATTGAAAAACAACAGCGCGATTACTTCCTGAGCCAACAGCTCAAAACCATCCAGGAAGAATTGGGCCAAAACCCGCAGGAGGATGAAATCAACGCCCTGGTACTGCGCGCGGTAAAGAAAAAATGGCCGAAAGCCGCTCAGGATGTGTTCAACCGGGAAATCAACAAAATTCGCCGGATCAATCCGCAGATCGCCGAGTATTCGATCGGACTGAATTACCTGGAAACGCTCCTGGAGCTCCCCTGGGGGGACTTTACCAAAGACAATTTCGACCTGAAACGGGTGCAGCAGGTGTTGGATAAAGACCACTACGGCCTCTCGAAGGTCAAGGAACGCATCCTCGAACACCTCGCCGTCCTGAAACTGAAAGGCGATATGAAAGCGCCGATCCTCTGCCTGGTCGGCCCGCCGGGCGTGGGCAAAACCTCCCTCGGACAGAGCATCGCCAAGGCTCTCAAGCGCAAATATGTGCGCATGAGCCTCGGCGGCCTGCACGATGAAGCGGAAATCCGCGGCCACCGCAAAACCTACATCGGCGCCATGCCGGGTCGGATTATCCAGTCGCTTAAAAAAGCGAAATCCGGCAACCCGGTATTCATTCTCGACGAGATAGACAAGGTCGGCAAGGATTTCCGCGGCGACCCCTCTTCCGCCCTGCTGGAGGTGCTTGATCCGGAACAGAACACCACGTTTTACGACAACTACCTCGAAATCGAGTACGACCTCTCGAAGGTACTCTTTATCGCCACGGCCAATTCGCTCTCGACCATACAACCGGCGCTGCTCGATCGTATGGAAATCATCGAGATTGCCGGATACTCTCAGGAGGAAAAAGTCGAAATCGCCAAACGCCACCTCGTGCCGGAGCAGCGCAAAGAACACGGCCTCCAGCCCGCGCAAGTAAAAATCGGCGACAAAACACTGACCCGGATCGTCCATGACTATACCGCCGAAAGCGGCGTGCGCAACCTCAGCCGCGAAATCGGCTCCGTGATGCGCCATGCCGCCAAGCGCATCGCTATGGGCGAACTGTCGGAAATGAACGTGAAACCCGAGCAATTGCAGGATATCCTGGGTCCGACGAAGTTTGACAGCGACGTGTACCGGGAGCAGCAGGCGCCGGGCGTGGCGATCGGACTGGCCTGGACGGCCGTGGGCGGCGAAATCCTGTTCATCGAAGTCAGCCTCAACAAGGGCGCCGGACGCCTCCAACTCACCGGCAACCTCGGCGATGTGATGAAAGAAAGCGCCAGTACCGCGCTCAGCTATATCAAAGCGCACACGGAAGCCTTGGGCATCGATCCGGAGCTGTTTGACAAAATGGACGTGCATATCCACGTCCCGGAAGGCGCGATCCCCAAGGACGGCCCCTCCGCAGGCGTCACCATGCTCACGGCCTTGAGCTCCGCGTTTATGAAAAAACCCGTCAAATCCTTCCTGGCGATGACGGGCGAGATCACCCTGCGCGGTAAAGTGTTGCCAGTGGGCGGCATCAAAGAAAAAATATTGGCCGCGAAGCGCGCGGGCATCAAGGAAGTATTGTTGTGCAAAGAGAACGAAAAACACGTGCGGGAAATCGAGGCGGAGTACATCAAAGGACTTGAATTCCGGTACGTGGACAATATGGAGGACGTGATTCGCTTCGCGCTCCACACCGAGCCGAACCGCCAGAACGGCGTCCGTCCACAAAAACGCAAATTGGTAAACGCTTGATTCCGGAGATGCAACTCGACTGGCAGTCCGTCCAGGCGCTTAGTCAAGCCGACCGGGCGATTTCCGAATTTTCTCATCAACGCAGCGATGACGATTGGCGGCAGTTGCTGACCGCGGAGACGTTCCGTATCACCCGGCAGGGCGGTACGGAACGCCCTTTTTCCGGCGCGTACTGCACGCAGCATCCACCCGGTTTGTATGGCTGCGCCGGTTGCGGCGGCGTGCTGTTCGACGCGCGACAAAAATTCGATTCCAACACCGGCTGGCCTGGGTTTTATGCGCCGGCAGATCCCGATTCGGTGTATTACCGTCCGGATGCCGACCGCGTAGAGGTGCGCTGCAACCGATGCGACGCCCATCTCGGGCACGTTTTTCCCGATGGGCCACCCCCGACGGGTTTGCGCTACTGCATCAATTCCGCCGCGCTACTCCTGTTGCCTGCGGAACCTTTGGAGCGTTTCAATCTGCAGGCCGATCGCGTGGTGCAGGGCGAATGGCCCGATGCGCCGCTCACGTTGTTGTTTGTTTTTCGTCTCGACTGTTCCGCTTGTTTTCTGTACGGCTTGGGCGAAGCGGCTGCGATCGGCGCGTTTTTTGATCCGGCGGAATTGCAAGTTGCCGGTTTGTGTACTGCATTTGCGCATTTCGACACCGATATCGACAGTTTTCTGCGGCGCTATTTAAAAACAGGCGCCCTGCATCCTGCCGTCGCCGATGTGTTTGAGCGGGAGGGGATTGCGCACCGGCCGCCGCCGCCCAAATTTCCGATTGCCATAGACCGCGTTACGCCGCCCGAGGAATTTTTGAACGGCGACACCTTGCAGTGGTTTTACAGCCTGAATCCGAATTATCCATTGTTGACGATGGAGGACATCAAGAACATCAATCGGCAGGCGCAGTTTTTTTACCGGCAATTTCCGATGGTTGCCCATACGTTTGCGCTCAATTTTTTGCCGGGAACGCCCTGTCTGGTGCTGCTGAATAGTCGGGGCGAGCGCGTCGCCGATTGGCTTGGGCATCAGGATCCGGCGCCGATTGCGCACCAGATTCGCTTGTTGCGGGCGCGTTTAGTGCAGGCGCAGTATGATCTCGCCGGGTAAAAAACGGCGTAACTACTCCGCCGGTCGCGGCTGAGTTCCTCCGAGGATCCATTTTTCACCATTTTCAGTTAGAAGGGATTGGAGCGCCTTGTGAATTCCTGTTTGACGGCGTCCAACGTCCGGGCGAGCGCCAGTGTAAAATCCAGCGGTAAGAGCGGGCTTTCCTGTAGTCCGGCGCGCAGACATTCCATAAAATGCGCTGCTTCGAAATGATATCCCCAGCCTTCGTAGGGGCATTCGAGCGTTTGCAGCGTTTGTTGTTTGCCTTCGTAGCGTGCGACCGTCAGTTGTTGGGTATGGTGCCAGCGCGGGTGGAGATAGAGGTGGCCTTCCGTGCCGAAGATCCAGGCTTCCACGGGCGTGTGCGCATTGAGCGCGGCATAGCCGGTTGCGAGGCGATTATCCGGGTATCGAAACGTAAACGCGCAGGCGGCGTCCACCCCTTCCGGGGTAAATATCGCGGCGGATTGGACGCCTTCAACGGGCGGCGCGCCGAAGATCAGTTGTGCGAGGAATGCCGGATAGATCCCGATATCGAGCAGGGCGCCGCCGCCGAGCGCGGGATTGAAGAGGCGGGATTGCGGGTCGTGGGGCGTATTGAATCCAAAATCTGCCTTTACGGTATGCACAGCGCCGATAGCCCCTTCCTGGATCAGGCGCAGTGCCTGGTTGGTGGCCGGGATAAAGCGCGTCCACAGGGCTTCCATGAGCAGCGTTTGGTTTTTCCGTGCAGAAGCGACCATTTGCGCGGCTTCTTCCGCGTGCAGGGCGAACGGTTTTTCCACCAGGGCGGGGATACCCGCCTCCAGGGCTATTTGCGCGCCTGCGGCATGGAGCGCATGCGGCGTAGCAATGTACAGCGCATCTAATCCGGGGCAAGTTGCGATCTCCTCGTAGGCGCCGAAGGCGTGGGGGGCGCCGAACACTTTGGCAAAATCGCGGGCTCGTTCCGGCGAGGTAGAGGCAACGGCGTGCAGGCGGGCGTCGGGCAGGCGCTGCAGGTCTTCGGCGAATTTGCGGGCTATTTTACCGAGCCCGATGATGCCCCAATTTATGACGGTTTTTTTCATGGCGTAAAAACAGGATAGGTCGGAAACTTGTGAAACTAAAAATTAAATGTAATTTTGCCAAGTAAATCCCGGCAAAAAGCCCTGCGTTTTCGCTTGCAAATTGGTCGGCGTTTTTTTCGAGGGCAAAAATAAGGGTGTTTTTTGGAGAAAACAGCCGTTGCGGGCGTGGGCAAGGGATAGTCGCCGAGCCTTAAAAAGTGCTTTTTAGGCTAATAAATATGCCTTTTTTTGCTTTTTCTAAAATTTTTTTTAAAAAAAGTAAACAGTCTAATGGTTATACTATTTTACTTTGCAATAATACTTTTTTAATATTTACTTAACCAATCAAACATTTAGTATGAAGCAGTTACTACTTGGTTTAGCGCTGCTCTTAGGCAGCGCGGGCGTTGTCTTGGGGCAACGTACGATTACCGGTAAGGTTACAGACGCGCAGGGCGAGTCCCTGATCGGCGCCACGATCGTGGTGAAAGGGACGACCTCCGGTACCTCCTCCGACGTAAACGGCAATTATCGCCTGAACGTATCGGAAGGTGCAAAGTCCCTTACGGTTTCTTACTCTGGCTACCAAACCGTGGAGGTCGCGCTCGGCGCGTCCAATGTGGTGGACGTCGTCATGCAGGAAGGACTCATCCTTCAGGAAGCTGTGGTGACGGCTTTTGGCGTGAAACGCGACAAAAGCAACCTCGGCTATGCCGTGTCGGAAATTAACAGCCAGGATCTCACCGTGGCACGCGTTACCAACGTAACGAACGCGTTGAACGCCAAGGTGCCGGGTGTGCGCACCCAGGGTTCCGGCGGTTCGTTCTCCGGTTCGAGCATCATTATCCGCGGTTACACGACCTTCACCGGCAGCAACCAGCCGCTTTGGGTGGTGGACGGTATTCCGATTGACAACAGCGGCGGCGGCAACGCCCTGCAAAGCGGTCCGACGACCTCTAACCGCGCCATTGACCTGAATCAGGACGACATCGAGAGCATCAGCGTCCTGAAAGGCGCTGCCGCGACGGCTCTTTACGGATCCCGCGCCGCATCCGGTGTGATCTTGGTGACGACCAAAAAAGGCCGTGCCAATCAGAAAAGTTCGATCACGTACACCGCGAACTACGCATTCCAGGAAGTGAACCGCCTGCCGGAACTCCAGAATGAATACGGCCAGGGCGCTGCCGGCGCTTTCAACCCGACGGCTATCTCCTCCTGGGGACCGCGGATCGGCGGCCAGAATGTGATCCTGCCCCCGGACTACCGCGGCGGCCTGATCTCTGCAAACGACTCGGTTGCGCTCACAGCTTTCCCGAACAACGTGTCAGATATCTTCCAGCGCGCAGGCAACATGCAGCACAACCTGAGCTTCCAGGGCGGCAAAGAAAATACCGCGTACCGCCTGTCCGTCGGCTATCTCGACGACGAGGGTATCATCGCCAACAACCGCCTGCAGCGCTACAACTTCAGCACGAACGCCTCCACGGCCATCACCAGCAAACTGACGGCCGGTATCAGCGCCAATTTCATCTACAACAAGTCGGATCGTACGCAGCAGGGCAACCAACTGTCTAACCCGCTGTTCCGCTCTTACTTCACGCCCCGCAGCTGGGATCTTTCCGGTCTGCCCTACCGCACCGCTACCGGCGGCCAGCGTCACTACGATCCGGTGGTGGATAACCCCTACTGGTCTATCGAAAACAACCTGTACAGCGACGAAAATACCCGCTTCTTCGGTAACTTCAACCTGCGCTACCAACTGCTCGACTGGTTGAGCGCGGAATACCGCCTCGGTGTGGATGCTTACGCGTTCGAACGCAGCGCCTACGACCAAATCGGCGCGCGCGGCGGCGCCAACACCGCTGCCAACGGCGCCGGCGGTATCCTCGAAGGCCGCGACGTATCGCGTATCATGAACTCGTACTTCACCCTGACGGGTACCCGCGAACTGGGTAACGATTTCGACCTTACCTTCGTGTTGGGTCAGGAAACAGTGGTGGATAAAGCCACCTCCAGCCAGGTAATCGGTCGCGGTGTTACCGTGCGCGATTTCTACAACCTGAACTCCAACACCACCACCTACGTGCCCAGCTTCTCGATCAGCGAAGGCCGCCTGGTGGGCTTGTTCGGAAACGTTACGACGGCGTACCGCAACTTCGCTACGATTGACCTGTCCGTACGGAATGACTGGAACTCTACCCTGCCCGACGGCAACAATTCTTATCTGTACTACTCGGCCGCCGGTACCTTGAACTTCACGGAGATGATCCCCGCGCTGAAATCCGATTGGGTCAGCCTCCTGAAACTGCGCGCCAACTACGGCCGCGTAGGCCGCGCCGCGCTGCGCTATGCCACGGATACCTACTACGGTACTGCCAACCCGGCCGACGGTTTCGGCCCGAACATTCAGTTCCCGTACAACAACCTCCCGGGCTTTACCTACTCGAACACGGCCGGCAACCCGAACCTGGAGCCGGAATTCACCAGCACCGCCGAAATCGGTATTGACGCATCACTGGTGAAAGACCGCGTTAGCATCGAACTGACCCGCTACCAGCAGAAATCCACCGGTATCATCCTGAGCGTACCGAACTCCTCCGCCGCCGGTATCTCTGCTGTGGTGCTGAACGCCGGTAGCCTCACGACCAACGGCTGGGAAGTCGGCCTGACGGTGACTCCGATCAAAACCAGCAAAGGTTTCTGGTCCACCGCTTTCAACTTCACGCAGTTCAACTCCATCGTGGACGAACTCGCCCCGGGCGTAGCCAACATCTTCCTCGGCGGTTTCGTAACGCCGAACGTGCGCCTCGTAGCCGGCGAAGAATACGGCCAGCTCTACGGCAACGCATACCAGCGCGACTCCCTGGGTCGCCTGCTGCTGAACGCAAACGGCCTGCCGCTGCCCACCGCCAATGTGGTGAAAATCGGTAACCCGAATCCGGACTGGACGCTCGGCGTAAACAACAACATCAGCTACCGCGGCCTGAACCTGAACGTCCTGCTGGACATTCGTCAGGGCGGCGATATCTACTCTCGTAACATCGCCGACTTGCAGCGCAACGGCGTTGCGTCGGAGACGGCTGAATTTGACCGCTTCAACAGCGACGGTACGGTGGCTACGCCGTATAAGTTCGAAGGCGTATTCGCTTCCGGCGCAAATGCCGGAAAAGAAAATGCCGGTGATGTCGAGAAAAAAGTAACGGCTGAACAATACTGGGGCAACTCTGGTAAGTACATCGCAGCGGAAGGCTTTATCTACGACATCTCTTGGTTCCGCGTGCGTGAAGCGGCGCTGTCCTACACGTTCCCGAAAAAATGGCTTGACAAAACGCCTTTCGGCGCACTCGAGCTGGGCGTTTTCGGCCGCAACCTGTTCCTGCATGCACCGAACTATCCGCACCTGGATCCGGAGCAAAACGTACTGGGTATCAACAACGCGCAAGGTCTCGAATTCAACGCCCTGCCCCAACAGCGTAGCTTCGGCGTCAATTTCCGCGCGACGCTTTAATGTATGATGGAGAAAAGGATTTTTTTGAAACCATTTTTACCATGTAAATTTAACAAATCATGAAATTACAACGTATTTTTAAATACTCTTTTGTAATCGGCGGATTGGCTTTGCTTTCTTCCTGCAAAGATTTCCTCGATATCAACGTCAGCCCGAACTCGGTGCTTGACGCACCGATCGAACAGATTTTCACGTCGGCAACGACGACGGTCGGTTTTTCCAGCGGTTCCGATCTGCACCGCTTTACGTCGCTGGTCGCCCAGCAGTGTTCGGGTCAAGGCCAGGGCGCTACCACGCAAACGCAGGAGTATGAGCGCTACAACATCCAGGGTTCCGACCTCAACAACGTGTGGAACCTGATGTACGCAACGACGCTGAGCGACCTGGAACTGGTGATTCAGAAGGCCGCCACGGAAAACAGCCCGCACTATGCCGGCGCTGCGAAAATCCTGAAGGCCTATACGTACATGCAGATTGCCGACTGCTGGGGCAGCGCGCCGTTCAGCCAGGCGCTGCAATTCGTCGGAAATGTATCTCCGGCGTTCGACGGTAGCGATGTGATGTACCGCGGTATCGAAACGATGCTGAACGAAGCCATTACGGATATCAACAGCACGAGTTCCGTGAAATCGCCGGGCAGCAACTCGACGATTTTTCCCGGTACCTGGTCGGCCTCCAAGCCACGTTGGGAAAGACTGGCCAATACCCTCAAACTGCGCCTGCTGATCCACCAGAGCAAAAAGGATCGCGCCGGTACGGTAGCAGCCATCACCTCGCTGGTGAATTCCGGCGCACTATTTATGGAAAGCAACAGCGACAACTTACAGATGTCGTTTGTAAACGCTCCGCGCGCACAAAACCCGTACCACCAGTTCGAACTCGACCGTGCCAATCAGTTTTTCCCCAACGCTACGCTGGTGGATCTGATGAACACCAAGTCGGATCCGCGTCGTGCGCGCTACTTCACGCAGTTCCCCTTCGGTTCGGGTAACTATGCCGGCGCGCGCGGCGGCGATGCGCCCTCATTCAAGTACTCCCGCATCCACATTTACCTGCGCGGCGATACCACGAATGCTACGCCGGTGGCGCCCCAAGCCGACGGCTCGATCACCGCAACGGCCTACAGCTACAACGGCACGGCGCCGGTGCGTATGCTGACGTTCGCTGAGTACAACTTTATCCGCGCAGAAGCGGCGCTCTATGGCGCTCCCGGCGACGCACAAACCTTCTTCCAGGCGGGTATCCGCGCCTCGATGCAGGCTGCCGGCGTTGCTACGGCGCAGATTGACGCCTACATCGCAGCAAGCGGTACCCTCACGGGATCGGAATCTGACCAAGTGCGTCAAATCATCGAAGAGAAGTTTGTAGCGAACTTCGGTGTGGCTGTGGAGCCGTGGAACGACTGGCGTCGTACGGGATTCCCCGTAATTACTGCGCCGAGCAATTCGCTCTTCCCGAACACGCCGCGCTCGTTCTTCTACCCGCAATCGGAAATTGATCTGAATCCGAATGCGCCGGGACAGAAGGCGAATATGGACGAACGCGTATTCTGGGACGCCCAGTAAGCGTTTACTTACACGCTCCGCCGTATCTTATTCGGCGGTTCGCAATGGGCCATCCTGCAAAAGCGGGATGGCTCATTTTTTATACCTACTTAGCCCGCTGAGTAGTTACCTTCTTTTTCTTTACCTTCGCACGAAAGCGCACCGCCCGCAAAACGCCAGCCATTTCACGCGTTCAACTTGTTCTGTCCGTATGATGCCTGCCCGCCGTTTTTCGATTTTCGCCCTGTTTTTCCTCTTCCTGTTTTCCCGTTGTGCCCAAAGCGACCATCCGCCCCGCATCCTTGTGTTTTCCAAAACCGCCGGTTACCGCCACGCGTGTATCCCCGTCGGCATCGCCACCCTGCGCCAAATCTGCCGGGAAAACGGCATAGTGATGGATACGACCGAAGACGCGGCGGCCTTCACGGAAGGAAACCTGCGCCGCTACGCCGCCGTCGTGTTCCTGAATACCACCGGCGATGTGCTCAACCCTGCCCAGGAAACCGATTTCGAGCGCTATATCCAGGCTGGGGGCGGATACGTAGGTATTCATGCCGCCACCGATACGGAGTATGGCTGGGGCTGGTACGGCGGACTTGCCGGCGCGTACTTCGACAGCCATCCCGCTGTACAAGAGGCGCGCGTGCAAGTGTGCGATCACGATCATCGCGCGACAAAGCACCTGCCCGACAGCCTATGGGTTCGATCGGACGAATGGTACAATTTCAAAAACGTCAATCCCAACCTGAATATCCTGCTGAAACTGGACGAATCATCCTACCAGGGCGGCACGATGAACGGCGACCATCCCCTCGCTTGGTACCACGAATACGACGGGGGGCGTGCCTTTTATACGGCGATGGGGCATACCGAGACCTCCTATGCCGAGCCGCTGTTCCGGCAACACCTATTGGGCGGACTCCTGTACGCCATCGGCAAAAACCGCCGGCTTCGCTATGCCGAGTGCCGCACCGAACGCGTGCCCGACCCCACCCGCTTTGTCAAAACCGTGCTGGCCACCGAACTAAACGAACCCATGGAGTTTGATCTCTTGCCCAATGGCAACGTGCTGATCGTAGAACGGCGGGGCGCCATCAAACTCTTCGAACCCGCCACCGGCCTCACCAACACCGTCTATAAACTGCCCGTGCACGACGAGCATGAAGACGGCCTCATGGGCCTGGCACTCGATCCGAATTTTGAAAAAAACCGCTGGATTTATCTGTACTACTCCCCGCCGGTAAATAAAGCCGTCAATTACCTTTCCCGTTTCGTTTTTCAAGGGGATTCTCTGGACGTTGCCTCCGAAAAAGTGATCCTTGAAGTGGCCGTCCAGCGGGACGAGTGCTGCCACGCCGGCGGCAGCATCGAATTTGACGCCGAGGGCCATCTTTTCCTTTCCACCGGCGACAATACCAATCCCTTTGCCTCGGACGGATACGCTCCGATAGATGAACGCCCGGGTCGCAGCGCCTGGGATGCGCAAAAATCGTCGGCGAATGCCATGGACTTGCGCGGCAAAATCCTCCGCATTCGACCGCTGCCCGACGGCTCGTATATGTGCCCGGGGGGCAATCTTTTTACGGAAAAAGACCTTCGCACCAGCCGCGCCGAGGCGCCGCAGGGGGTGTCGGTGAACGGCGCGCGACCGGAAATTTACGTGATGGGCTGCCGTAACCCCTTCCGCATTTCGCTCGACAAGCGGCGCAAACTCTTGTTCTGGGGCGAGGTTGGCCCCGATGCCGGGGAACCCGACAGTACGCGCGGACCGCAGGGCTACGATGAAGTAAACCGCGCCCGCAGCGCCGGATTTTTCGGCTGGCCGTATTTTGTGGGCGCCAATTACGCGTACCGCGACTACAACTTCGCCCGGCAGTCGCCCGGCGCACCCTTCAACCCCGCCCAGCCTTTCAACGATTCGCCCAACAACCGCGGTCGCCGCGCGCTCCCGCCCGCCCAACCCGCCTTTATCTGGTATCCTTACGGCAATTCGCCGGATTTTCCGCTCTCCGGAACCGGCGGCCGGAACGCGATGGCCGGCCCGGTATATTACTGCGACGAATACCCCGCCGAAACGCGGTTTCCCAATTACTACCACGGCAAGCTTATCACCTACGACTGGATGCGCGGCTGGATGATGGCCGTCACCCTCGATAGCCTGGGTAATTTCAGTCGCATGGAGCGTTTCGGCGACTCGATCAGTCTGTCGCGCCCGATGGATATGTTTATTGACCGGAACGGCAGCCTGTGGGTACTGGAATACGGCGTGCAGTGGTTTGCCCAAAACCCCGACGCCCGACTGAGTCGGATAGATTATGTGCGCGGCAATCGGCCGCCGACGCCTGTTTTGCGGGCCGATCGCCTGGCTGGCGCCGCACCTTGTACGGTCGTGTTTTCCGCCGCCGGCGCCTGCGATTATGATGGCGACCGCCTGGATTACAAACTGGATTTCGGCGACGGCACGCCGCCGTATTTTCTGAGCCACGAAAAAATACGAACCCTGCAGGCCGGCGTGCACCGGAAAACGCCGCGACCGGCGCTCGACAGCCTCGCGCACACGTACGCGAAGCCCGGCCGGTACGAAGCCGTATTGACCCTCACGGATACCCGGGGCTTGTCGGCACGTGCGCGCGTCCGTGTGGAAATCGGCAACGAGCCGCCCATTGTATTTTGGGATTTTGGCGGCCACAATCGCGCCTTTTACCAGCCCGGCGATACCTTGCGCTACCGCGTAGCAGTGGAAGACCGCGAAGACGGCAGCCTGTCCGAAGGCGGCATTTCGCCTACGCGCGTGGCCGTGCGCTGCGATTACCTCGAGACCGGTTTTGACATTACGGCCATTGCCCAAGGCCACCAGACGGCTCAAAAAACTGCTGAGTTTGCCCGGGGGAAAACATTGATCGAAGGCGCCGATTGCGGCAGTTGCCACGCTACCGACCGCCAGATCAACGGCCCTGCGTATCGGGCTATTGCGGCACGGTATAAAAATGATGATTTTGCCGTGCGCAACCTTTCCTTAAAAATCATCAAAGGCGGCGGCGGCAATTGGGGACAGACGGTGATGAGCGCCCACCCGCAGTTGAGCGAAGCGGACGCGGGCGACATGGTGCGCTGGATACTCTCGTTGAACGCGCCGGAGCAACCTGTACAGCAGGTGGCTTGGCAGGGCGTCCGCCACCTGACGCCGCCGGAGACGACCGAAAAATCCGGCAAAAAATGGCCCGGCGTTTTTATTTTTCAGGCGTCCTATACGGATAACGGCGCAGGTCGCGCCGCCGCGCGCACGGGCGCGCAAACGTTGGCCCTCCGTCCGGCTTTCCTGCAGGCCGAGGCTGCCGACGGCTTCTCGTCCGGCGTCACCACGTACTGGCCTTCCCAATCGGATACCGCCGTGTTGAAAGATCTGAAAGACGGCAGCCATTTTCTGATCCGCCGGGCTGATTTGCACAACGTGCATACGGTAGCTTTCGGTGTGGGTTCGAGCGACAAGCGCCACCGTTTCGGCGGGGGGCGCATTGAATTGCGCCTTGAACGGCCTGACGGCCCGCCGGCCGGGTCAGTCGTGCTGGAACCGACGCCTGAGTCGGAAAAAATGCAATTCCGGGAAGTCCGGATGCCTGTTGCCCTGCCGGCCAACTACCGTCCGCCGGCAGGGCAACAGGGATTTGTGGACGCCTATTTTGTCTTGCGGAACGAAAAAGCGCCGTCGGAGCAGATTGCGGCGATTGATTGGCTCCGGTTTGATTTTCTTCGCTGATTCCGGTCGCTGTTGATTTTTTTTGCAAGCGCGGGTGTTCAATTTCCAAAGTCATCGCCAAACGCATCATCCGGCCGGCGTATCGGCGGCGTTTTCGGTTTTTGTTGCGGCAGTTTGCCGCCTGGCGGCATCTGGTCGTTGTATAGATCGGGGCCGAAATATTCTTCGTCGGAGGCTGGGCCTGCATTTTCGTATGCGGCGCAGTCTGTTTCGATACCGAGGTCACCGGGCGGTGGTTCGAACCGCGGCGCGGCATCGTAGCCCGATTTGGGATCCTTTTCCAGGCGCTGCAAAAATCCGGCGAAAATGGGACGAGCCATCCGCGATCCTTGTCCGTCGGACAAGCTGAGGAATCGGATCCAGCGGTCTTCGCCGCCTACCCAGGTACCGACGACCAGGCGGGGCGTGACGCCCATGAACCAGCCGTCGGAGTACTCGTTTGTAGTGCCGGTTTTGCCGCCTACATCGCTTTTCAGGGTATTGATACCTGGTGCGCCGGCGACATTGTACCGCAGCATTTGCGACATCACGTAATTGGCATTAGCGGGCAGTGCGCGCCGTTCTTCCGGCATATTTTCATAGATGATCTTGCCGTTTTTATCCGTGATTTTCCGAATGACAAAAGGCCTGCCGTAGAGCCCATTGTTGGCAAAAGTGGCATACGCGCCGGTCATTTCATACACCATCAGATCGGAAGCGCCCAGGCAAATCGAGGGTGCGTCGGGGATCCTGCTAGAGTCTATGCCCATATTGTGCACCAGTCCGCGCACTGGGCGCGTATCGCCCATTTGTTTCATTAGATAGGCGCTAATTGAATTCACGGAGTGTTTAAGCGCGTCTTTCAGCGTCATCATTTCGCCGGAATAGTTGCCCGTGGAATTGCTCGGCGTCCAGTCGGAGAGCGTATTAAAATTGCCGTAATGCGCTGGGATGGTCACGGCATTATCGTAAACCCGGTAGCAGGGGCTGATGCTTTGCTGTGCAATGGCGGTGGCATACACGAAGGGTTTGAACGTGGAGCCGACCTGGCGGCGGGTGCGCACGTGGTCGAATTGGAAGTACTTGAAATGAATACCGCCCACCCAGGCTTTGATTTCGCTGTTCAGCGGATCAACGGCCAGGATACCGGTTTGCAGAAACATGCGGTGGTATTTGAGGCTGTCCATCGGGCTCATGACCGTATCTTTTTCAAAACCCGGCGCGTCCCAGCTAAACACCCGCATTTTCACTTTTTTACGGTAGGCCGCTTTAATTGCCGCTTGGAGTTCCGACCATTGTTTCTTGACGACCGGCCATTCCGCGCTTTTCATCAAATCTCGATAAGTTGTCGCCATATCGGCCGTGATGTATTTTTTACCGATCAGCCTGCTGATGGCGCCCTTGTCGCGTTCTGCTTCCAGCATGCGGAGAATATCCAGGTCACGCAGTTCGATATCGAATTTTTCCTCTACGCGCGCACTGATTTCATCCATGTATTGTGGTCGGATAGTCTGGTATCGGTCGCCGTCGCGCATCAGGGTTGTCAGGCTTCCTCGCCGGATGGCCAGTTCCTCGTCGGTAGTTTCGCGGCCGCGGTAGGACCAGGGGTCGCGGCCTTTCCAGACCTGAAAAAAGCGTCTTTGAAGCGCGCGCATTTGTTCTTGCATGGCTGCTTCGGCATGCGCCTGATAGACGGGGTTGATGGTGGTATAAACCCGGAGGCCTTCTCTGTAAATATTGTATTTTGTTCCGTCGGGTTTTCGGGCTTCCGGGGTGTCCAGTATTTTTTGCACGTCTTTTTTCAATTCGGCGCAGAGATAAGGGGCTTTATCGTCGGTGAAGCTCACCCGTTTGAACCGGCGCATATCGAGCGGCAGGGTTTTCAGGCTGTCGTATTGTGCATCGGTAATAAAATCGTTGTTGCGCATTTGGTACAGTACGACCATCCGTCGCTGGGTGCAGCGATCCGGAAAGCGTGCGGGATTGTAGCGCGAGGGGTTTTGGAGCATACCGATCAGGGTGGCGGCCTCTTCGGTCTTTAATTTTTCCTGGCTTTTGCCGAAGTAAACCTCGGCGGCCGATTGGATTCCGTAGGCGTTATTTACAAAATCAACCTGATTGAGATACATTGCCAGGATTTCTTCTTTGGTGTAGCTGCGTTCCAGTTTAACGGCGGTGATCCACTCGCGCAATTTGCGGTACACCAGTGCGAAGGTTTTTTCAACTGCCGACATGCCTTCAAATTTGCGGTCGGAATACAAATTTTTTGCCAGCTGCTGGGTGATCGTCGAGCCGCCGCCTGCGCTTTGATCGCGCAGCAGCAGGGTGCGGATAACCACCCGCGCGACCGCGCGGTAGTCCACGCCGCAGTGGTTGCGAAAGCGCTCGTCCTCCGTAGCAATCAGGGCGTTGACGATTTGCGGGTTGAGTTGTTCGTACTTTACCGGCACCCTGTTTTCGATAAAGTAGCGACCGAGTACGGCGCCATTTTCGGCCAGCACTTCGCTGGCCAGCGCGCTTTTGGGGTCTTCTAACTCGCGGAAAGACGGAATAGCCACTACGCTGATCACGCCGATTGTGAGGGCTGCCAGGGTCATGCTTCCCAATACAACGACCCAAAATGCCCGTACCAGTTTACGGTACAGCGGCATGCGTTTTTTCTGAACGCGGGCTTTAACGGAGAGGAGGCTTCGCGGTTCCATAGCAGCAGGTTGTTGTGTGCGTGTAATTTGTAGCAAAAATACGCGATCTTGCGCAGGGTATATTAAGGAAACGATAGATTTTGAATATTAGCGCCTACATGACCCTCTTCACACTGTTTTCCCTTTCCCTCGCTTTTTTTTACGCTGCGTTGATGTCGCTGTACCGAATCGGCTGGCGCCGCCTGCCTTTGTGGTCGCCTCCGCCCGATTACCGCCCGAAACTTGCGCTTTCCGTGCTTGTGCCGGCCCGGAATGAAGCGGCGCAAATCACCGGCTGCCTGGCTGCCATCAGCGCCCAGGACTACCCGCCCGGGCTGCTGGAAATCATCGTAATAGACGATCATTCGGAGGATGGCACGGCGGAGGTGGTTGAAAATATCCGTGCGCGCGACGCGCGCATTCGACTGATCCGGCTGTCGGATCACCTCGATCCGGCTTGCTCGATTGTCGCCTACAAAAAGAAAGCGCTGGAAATTGCCGTTGCACAGGCCGGCGGCGCGGTCATTGTCACGACCGACGCGGATTGCCTTGCGCCGGCCGGCTGGCTCCGGCTGCTGGCCTCGGTATTTGAAGCCCGGCCGGATACGCAGTTTGTAACTGCGCCGGTGCTCCTGCACCGGGAGCGCGGCTTGTTGCAGCGTTTCCAGTCGCTCGACCTGATCGGGCTGATGGGTATCACGGGTGCGGGGATTTATCTTGGTTTTCAGCGCATGGGAAACGGCGCCAATATGGCCTTCCGCCCCGGGGCGTTTGCGGCGGTGCAAGGGTACGCCGGGAATGCCGATCGCGCTTCCGGCGACGATTTATTTTTGATGCAAAAAATTGCAGTGCGGTACCCGGACGGTATTTTTTTTCTAAAAAATTCCGAGGCTGCCGTGCGTACCTGGGCGCCGGCGGGGATGGGCGGATTTTTGCGACAGCGTATTCGGTGGGCTTCCAAAAACGTTACTTTGCGCGAGTGGCCTATCCGCCTTTCGCTGGCGCTCGTCTGGGTGTTTTGCTGCAGCATGGTCGCTGCCGCCGTGCTCGTATTGTTGCATCCGACGCGCATGCTGCCCTTGGCGCTGGGTTTACTGAGCGTAAAAATGGCGGCAGATTGGTTGCATTTGCGCGATACGGTGCGCTTTTTTGGTCGCGAAGATTTGCTGCGGTCGTTCTTTCCTGCCGCCCTGCTCCACGTTGTGTATATCGTGGCGGTGGGCGCCATTGGGTTGCGGGCGGGCCGATACGTCTGGAAAGGGCGGATAGTGCGTTAGAAAGCGTCTGAAAACAGCCGGCGAGCCGGCACTTAGCGCAAGAACACCCGTACCGTTTCTATTTTTCGGTTGCTGACCATTTCCAGTTGGAACACCTTGCCGTCCAGTTCGAGGCGGGCGCCCTGGGCTGGAATATTTTGCGCTACCGTGACGAGATAGCCTGAAAGCGTGGCGTAGTCGCCTTGCGGCAGTTCCAGTTCGGGATATTTTTTATTTAGATAGTCAATTTCCAGTCTGCCCGAGAACAGATATTCCCGCGGGTTAATGCGTGCGTCTATGAACTCCTCCTGATCGTGTTCGTCGTCAATTTCTCCAAAAAGTTGTTCCAGGGCGTCTTCCAGGGTGATCAGACCCGCCACGCTGCCGTATTCATCCACGACGCAGGCGATGCTGCTGCGGTTTCGGATAAATTTATTGAGTAGTTCGCTGACCGCGATCGTTTCGGGTACGAAGTCGATAGGCAGCATGACTTGTCGGATCGTTGTGGGCCGACTGAACATTTGCTGCACGTGCACGTAGCCGAGCACCTGGTCGAGGTCGCCGTCGCTTATCAGGATACGCGATAATTTACTTTCGGTAAACAGTTGTTTGAGCGATTCCACCGGACTTTTCACATCCATATGCACGATTTCCGGTCGGGGCGCCATGCAATTATAGGCGCGCACGTCTTTCAGGTGCAGCGCATTTTCGAGCAGGTCGGCCGTGGCTTCCTCCTCCTCACGGGAGTGCGCGGGGTGCTGGTGCATCATGTACTCCACCAGTGCGGCGTCCACATCGCCGGCGGGATCGGGATACAGGTTTTTAAAAATTATTTTGCGAAACAGCGACAGCAGTCCGAACAGGAGCAATGCGGCGAACAGGGGGGGCGCCCAGCCGCTGCCGAAAGCGAAAGCCAAGGGAGGCGTCAGCCACAACGTGGTGATGGCGGCCAATACGCTGAGCAGGAGCGTTGCCGGGAACCGATGGCTGCCGGGGCGCAGCGCTTCGGTCCAGGCAAAAAAACGATGTCGAGGGTCTTCTTCCATGGAAATAAGAAAATAGTGTTGGAATGCAGAATTGGGATTTATTCTTCGAGGGCGTCGTTTATTTGTTCTGTTTTGATGCGGCCTTTGGGGACAAGGATTTTCCAGTAAGAAAAATCGTCGCGGGCTTCCAGTCCGTATCCGTACATAATTTCGCCGGGTTTGGTAATTTTAACAAACTTATCCGTGTGCACCCGGCCGGTTCGTTCTTCCCAGATCAGTTCTTCCGTTTCCAACAGTTCTTTTTTAGCGGAGCGCAGCTCCACGCTGTCGCGCACCGTGACGGCGCCTTTATCCACCCGTCGAACACCGTTTCGGGCGGTCAGCGTACTGGAAACCTGGCGCTGATCGTCCAGAAAATCTACTTGCACGCCATCCGGAAACTCCTGTCGGGGATCCTCTTGGTCGGAGAAATTGCGCATTGTGGGCGCCTGGATACGCACCCGCACGAGTGCGCTGTCCGAATACAGGATTTCCACATTTCGGCCGACCTCCATGTTGGTATCCGCTTCGGTAAAAACCTCCTCCGCGCGCGACCGCGAATCGCAGCTGCTGATGGCAAAAAACGGCAAAAAACAGTAAAAAAACGTATATCGCATCATAAATCGGCAGGCAACCGATGTAAAGTTCGTGAAACTATTCAAAAAGGCGCGCATTTTTGCTGTTGAACATCTTTTGCGCGTGTTTTTACGGCTTATCCGGCGCGCTCTGCGTCAGTCGGCGCAATCCGAAGCGGATCGCCAACAGCGCGCCGACTACGATCAGGACGAGATACCCTACCGGAATCCGGACGAATGCGATGAGGTGGGTGCGATCCAAGAGATACATCAGCACGAAAACGGCCCCAATCACCATCATCAGGTTGGAGAGACGGCCAAAACCCGGAATATCGTCGAAGGACACGTTCCGGCGGATCAGGGCGAGGGTGAGCGCCATGGCCAGGACGGGCAGCGCCTGGGTGTACAGGTTTATATTCAGGATACTCCCGCGTTCGAACAGAAAAAGATACACGCTCAGGGCGACGGCGAACACCCCCGGGATACACGCGCCATAGAGCAGCAGCATATAGAGGTAGCGCCAGGGCGCGTTACGGCTTTCGTCCTGCGCAATCCAGCCGATCAGGAGCGCCAGGAGGGGCAATGCGACGAAATAGCCGATCAGCCACGCAGGCTGCGCGCTCAGAAACTCAAAAAAATCACCTAGCGTCATGTATAAAAAGTCCGATGATCAAATTATTCCTTTTTTTTCGCTATCAAACCGGCGAGCCTAGATGGATAATCAAACGCGCTACCGGATATACAGCGCGCAGAATTATCTCCCGCTGTGTTTTCAGCCCTGGTGGCTGGACGCCGTTTGCGGGGCGGATTGCTGGGGCGCCGCGCTGTCCGACGCGTCGTACGAGCCGATTCGGGTCGTTTGGCCGTGGTTTTGCACGCGGCGATTGGGTATTCCGGTGGTCGTGCCGCCGCCGTTTACCAGTTACGGCGGCCCGTGGATTTTCGGTCGGCCCGGCGAAAGCGCGCACAAATATACGGCGCAATATCCGATCGTTTCGCGCTTAGCCGCGCAGCTGCCGAAAGTCTGGTTTTTTCGCCAAAATTTGCACCCGGACACTGCACAGCAGCTGCCATTGCACTGGGCGGGTTTTCGGGAAACGACCCGATATTCTTACCGCCTGGATCCGCGCCCGGGTTTGGAAGCCCTGTTGCGGGGTTTTTCTCCGGCGCTGCGCGGACATTTGCGCAAAGCGGAAGCGGTGGTAGAAATCCGTCGCGAGGATACGGCGGCAGACGTACTTTGGGCGTTGAACGCCGCGTCCTGGCGCCGACAGGGATTGCCGCAGCCGCAGCGGTTTCAGGTTTTCAAGCGTTTGCACGCCGCTTTGCAGCAGCGCGGCGGCAGCGCTTTGTGGCTGGCTTATTGCCGGGCAAGCGGCGCGCCGTGGGCGGCTTTGTACGTGGTATATGACGATCGGACAGCCGGGGCGCTGATCAGCGGTGCGGCGTCTGACGGTCGCCCCTTCGCCGCACTGCCGGCCTTGTACTGGGAAGCCATTCAGTTTGCTTTTCAAAAAAACCTGCAGTTCGATTTCGAGGGCAGTATGCACGCGGGTATCGAGCGGGCGTTCCGATCCTTTAACGGGCGCCTGACCCCTTACGGGCAAATCCAGCGCCCTGGATAGAAAAAGCCCCGCCGGTCTGCACAAAGCGACCGGCGGGGCTTTTTCTATATCCCGGACAATTTATTACGGCGTGGGGCGCGCTCCTACGCGGTGCGCGGTGATCACCGTACCCGTTACCTTGCCACTGTGGTGTTGGCTCCAGTGTTGGTATTCCAACGAATTAGAACCTACGAAGCGGCCTTTTTCGGTTGTGATTCCTTTTGGCATATTCAGAATGAAATTGCCTTTTTCATCCACGGCTACCATGCGCTTATCGCCCAGGCGTACTGCCGCGTATTTCTTTGCGTCGGCATAAGGACGCATATCAATCAGAATCGAATCGTTCTGTTGGAAGCTGACCCGGATAGTTTCCGTCTGCTTGCTGCTCACGATCGTATCGCGGCCGTTGGTGCAGGTGAAAGTCTGCGTCGTGCACACGAACTCGCCGGTGAAGCGGCTGCGGAAATCAGGTGCGGGGGTCAGGTCGGCTGCATTTTTGAAGGGATTGAACGCAGCGCCGGCGCTGTAGAGGGCGATTACAAAGATTAAGCTTTTCATTGTACTTTATTTTTTTTAATTTGCTGAAAGCAAGATTTTTTATGCTGTCAGCGGGTAAGGATTATTAAAACTTCGGTTTCGGATAATTTATTGTTTTATGAACAACGTGTTATGACTTCATTTGGAAATATCGTGCCAAACTTTCGCCGGCGCAGATTTTTTTTTGAAAAAATTTTTAAAAAAAATTTATCCCGTTGATTCTGAAGCATTCATGCGGATAAAAAAATGCCTCGTCCGGGAAAAATCCGGACGAGGCTTGATTTTTTTGACGTATAAAAACGACCGGCTAAGTAGGCGCGTTACATTTTTTCCAAAAATTTCCGGACGGCGCTGAAGCTCACCGTTTGATTTTGGAAATATGTCTGGGCGGCTGCGCAGGCTTCTTGCGAGGCGCCGAGGTGGTTGAGGATATTGGTGAGGTGCATTTTCATGTGTCCCTGCTGGATGCCGGTGGTGACGAGCGATCGCACGGCGGAGAAATTTTGCGCCAGTCCGACTGCGGCTACAATCATCATCAATTCGCGGGCGGTGGGATTGCCGAGCATTTCGAGTGCCCGGCGCGCCAGCGGGTGCAGGGCGGTGAGTCCGCCGACTGCGCCGAGCGCCAGCGGGATGGTCAGTTCGAAGCGAAACAGGCCGTTTTCCACCCAGGCGCGGCTGAGCGACCGGTATTGTCCGTTGCGGCAGGCGTATGCGTGTCCGCAGGCTTCCACGGCTCGAAAATCGTTGCCGGTGGCGACGACCACGGCATCTATGCCGTTGAAGATCCCTTTATTATGTGTAGCGGCGCGGTAGGGGTCAATTTCCGCGATGCGCACCGCCGTGCAAAAGCGGTCAATGGCGGCCGAGCCGGGCATACCCTCCGTGCGGGCGAGGTCTTCCAATTCTGCGACCGGGCACTCCACCCACGCCCGCACCAGGCATTCCGGCGTCAAATTGGAGAGGATACACATGATCACCTCCACATCGCGTTCGGCATCAGAAAGGCCGGATTGGGTTTCGAGGAAGGCCTCGAGCGCATCGCCGAAGCGCTCCAGCACCGAGTTGATAAAATTAGCGCCCATGCTATCGCAGGTTTCAAATCGCACCAGTAACTGATAGTATGCCGGCTCCAGTTCGGTAAAATCTTTGAGTTCGATATCCAGGACGCCGCCGCCGCGTTTGCGCATATTGGCCGTCAGTTCCGCGCAATCGGACAGCAAGTGCTGTTGGAGTTCGGGCATCAGCGCCCGTAGGCGCTCTGGCGCGCCTGCCCAGCGGAAATGCACCTGGCCCAGTTTGATGGTGCCGAGCACTTCCGCTTTGAATCCGCCGCGGTGCAGCCAAAACTTAGCGGCGGCGGCGGCGGCGGCCACCACGCTGCTTTCTTCGATGACCATTGGGACGGCGTACAGCGTATCGTTGATGAGAAAATTCGGCGCAACGCTGAACGGCAGCGGAAAATTCGCCAGCGCGTTTTCGGTAAAACCGTCCAGCACCTGCTGTTGTCGCTCATCGGCGTGCTGCCAGGAAAAAAATTCTGCCGCCGCTGTTTCCGGATCGGAAAAGCAGTGCTGCGTCAGCCACTCAATTTTTTGTCGCTTGGAGAGTCGGGAAAAGCCCGAGATAGGAGAAAGCATTTCGGATTGCGGATTTAGCGGACGGGTCGGAGGAAAGCGTAGGCGAGTTCGAGGCCGCGGATTTGGGACTGTACGAACGTTTGCAGGTTTTCATAGTCGCCCTGGGCGTGTTCCAGGAAGGCGGATGCTTGTCCGTACACGGCGGGAATTGCCGATGTTTGAATCAGGTAATAGCCGTCGAGGAAGTGCTGGATACCGCCGGAGATAATGAGGCGTTGCACTTGTCGTTTGGCGCCGAGTTGTTCGACCGCCGCATTGACAAAATCGGTCATTTGGGCGGCGCTGTGGCCGACGGCGGCGATTTTTTCAAAGACCGTTTGTTTGGCTGGATCGCTGCGGAGCAGTTCCAGTTTGGCGAAATTGGTGCCGCCGCCGGCAGCGAATTCCACGGCGGCGAGAGGTAGTTGGAGGAGTGCGCGCAGGCTGTCGGGGCCGAAGCCTTGCCCAACCTCCTTCACGATCACGGCGCCCGGGTAGATGCGCAGGACGGTTTCGATGGTTTCCAGCGGTGGGCGTTTGAACAAATCGCCTTCCGGCTGCATGGCTTCCTGGAGGGGATTGACGTGGATAATCAGGCCGTCGGCCTGCAATTTGCCGATCAATTCTTCAATCCGGGCGGTTTCGCCGGCGTCAATCAACTGTTCGAGTTGTGCGATGCCGAGATTTACGAACAGCGGTTGGTCGGGGCCGATGGCGGCGCGCACGTCAAAATCGGGCAGCATCTCGTTGCTGTAGAGCAATTGTCGGCAGGAGCCGAGACCCATGCCCATGCCGAATTCCCGGCAGGCCCGAGCCAGATTGTGGTTGATGGTATTGGCGATGGCAGTGCCGCCTGTCATGGACGACACCCAGAGGGGTGCGCGCAGGATTTTTCCGGCAAAATCCAGCGTAGGCAGAGATCCCGGAAGCGGGTGCGCGGTGAACAGCGGTTCGTAATAGAAACGCGCATCCAGTTCGGCGGCGTCAATCCGGCTTTTAAGCGCCAGATCAATGTGGTCTTTCTTTCGTGATACGGCGGTGGGATCTTCCGCCGGGATGTGGTGCTGCATGTACAAGATGCCGGTAAGTAGCCAGAATGAAGGGCGAAAAAGTATTTTAGGGGGGTGACCAGTTTGCTGCAGAAAGTATTTCTGCCTGTTGGCAATGTATTACAACAGATTTTTCCGGTGCAAGGTTGCAGGCGATTCGGCGAAAATTTAACACAGTCGGGGTAACTACTTAGCCGGCGCGCTGTCTAGCCCAAAAAGTCCCATTTTCCGCCATACTTCGCAATTTTTTTTGACCGTAGCGCTGCTACGGCCTGCAAAAAATCGCTTCGTCTGGCAAAAAATGGATCCTTTTTTGTCTCAGACGCGACCGGCTAAGTAGTTACCAGTCGGGAATTATAAACCGGTTTTAACACATCCGCTGAAATCGTTACTCGAAATGCCCTTTGGTAAAAAAGCCGGTTTTGATCAAGCCGTAACAATTTGCGCTGAACTCGAAATCGCCTTTTATGGCGGCGGTTTTCAGGTCGAAGGATTGAATTTCCATAAAGCCTTCTATAATTTCATACGTTTCCGTTTGTCCGGCGGCAGTTTGGAGTTGTGCCACGGCCATGAAGCGTTCGGGCGCGCCGACGTCCTGGGTAAAATCGGCAAAAAAAGGCAGTTTGCTCAGGTGTTCTTTGCGGAATCCCGAGGCCATGAGGTTGATTTTGTGGCGGTTGCCGAGGCTGTCCTGCCAGATTAGGTTGAGGTGCAGTGAGAGCAGTTCGTTTTCCTTGACCTCCTCCAGCAGTTGCGTGCATTTTTCCCAGCTCAGAGCCCGATCGGTGATCATTTCCTGTCCCAGGATGCTATTGTAGTGCTTCCAATGGAGGAGGTTGGGTAATTCGGTTTTATGCAACATATACGGCATGGTCGGCGTCCCCCTGAAGAGGCCGATGCGCGCGACCTCCGTGGTGCAGCCGGCGCAAGTCAGGTTGAACGTATCGCTGATCGCGCCTTTGATGAGCGTTTGTTGCGCGGAAGCGGGAAGGGCGGTGGAAAGCAGGATAAACAAGAGGATGCGCATCGGGAAAGGGCTTTTTCTTGTGGCAAAAGTAAAAAAATACGCCTTTATTCTTATGCATACCTTGGGACAACCTTGCAGTGTCATTTTTTTTCTACTTTTGCGGCCGTTTCCACAACGATTTTCCGGGATTTCTATGCCGTCGAATCGTTTAAAATTCACATTCACATCGAGATAAAATGGATTCTTTGATTTACCTGCTCCCGCTTTTCGGCATCGTAGGACTGTTGTACATGCTCATTTTACAAAATTGGGTTACGAAACAGGACGCCGGCGATTCCAAAATGGCCACGATTGCCGCGCACATTGCCGACGGCGCCATGGCTTTCCTGAAAGCTGAATACCGCGTACTGGCCATTTACGTGGTCGTAGCCGGCGCACTGCTCGGCTGGCAAAGCACCCTGGTCACCACCAGCCATCCGCTGATCGTAGCCGCCTTTGTCATCGGCGCGCTGTTTTCCGTACTTTCCGGCTATTTCGGTATGCGGATCGCTACCAAAGCGAACGTACGCACCACCCAAGCTGCGCGTACCAGCTTGGCAACCGCCCTGGACGTTTCTTTTAAAGGCGGCTCTGTGATGGGACTCGGCGTGGCCGGTCTGGCCGTTTTGGGTCTGAGCGCGCTTCTGGCGATATTTTTCGTCTTTTTCATGAACGGCTCCTACAACGAGGGCGGCGGCTACAAGACCATGTCCAAGGTGCTGGAAGTCCTGGCCGGTTTCTCGCTCGGCGCTGAATCCATCGCGCTGTTCGCCCGTGTGGGCGGCGGTATCTACACCAAGGCTGCCGATGTCGGCGCCGACCTGGTAGGTAAGGTAGAAGCGGGTATTCCGGAGGACGATCCGCGCAATCCAGCCGTTATTGCCGACAATGTAGGCGACAACGTGGGCGACGTAGCGGGCATGGGCGCTGATCTGTTCGGCTCTTACGTTGCGACGATGTTGGCCGCCATGGTGCTGGGCAACTCGGTCATTCGCGATTCCGGCGGCATTGACGACGCATTCGGCGGTATGGGTCCCATCCTGCTCCCGATCATGATCGCCGGCCTCGGCATCATTTTCTCGATTATCAGCATGCAGCTGGTGAAGGTCGGCCCCAACGCCAAACTGGATACCAACACGGTGCAAGGCGCGCTGAACCGCGGCGTGTATGCAAGCATACTCCTCACCTTGTTCGCTTGCTACCCGGTTATTAAATGGATGCTACCCGAACAGATGACGATGAATTTCTTCGGACAGGGTTCGGTCATGGTCTCTAATACGGCCGTGTTCGGCGCCGTGTTGGTGGGGCTGTTTGTCGGCGCCGCCATTTCGGCGATCACCGAATACTATACCGGACTGGGTAAAAAGCCCGTACTGGACATTGTGAAGCAGTCGGCCACGGGTCATGCCACGAACGTGATCGCCGGTCTGGCCACGGGCATGATGTCCACCTGGATGCCGATCGTATTGTTTTCCGGTGCTATTTGGGGCGCTTATACACTGGCCGGCTTTTACGGCGTGGCGATTGCTGCCTCTGCCATGATGGCTACTACTGCTATGCAGCTGGCCATTGATGCTTTTGGGCCGATTGCCGACAATGCCGGCGGTATTGCCGAAATGAGCGAGCTGCCAAAAGAAGTGCGCGAGCGCACCGACGTGCTGGACTCGGTTGGCAACACGACGGCCGCTATTGGCAAAGGCTTTGCCATTGCGTCTGCAGCCTTGACCGCCCTGGGACTTTTTGCCGCTTACGTAGATTTCACCGGCATCGAAGGTATCAATATTTTCAAAGCCAAAGTACTGGCCGCCCTTTTCTTGGGCGGTATGATCCCGGTCGTGTTCTCCGCCCTGGCGATGAGCGCCGTGGGCCGCGCAGCAATGGATATGGTGAATGAGGTACGCCGTCAATTCCGGGAAATCCCGGGACTGTTGGATGGCGACGGAAAAGCCGAATACGGACACTGTGTAAAAATTTCCACAGACGCCGCCCTGCGCGAAATGATGCTGCCAGGCCTCATCACCATCGTCACGCCGATTATCGTCGGCTTCGTCATGGGCGCCGAGGCGCTGGGTGGATATATGGCCGGCGTGACCGTGAGCGGCGTGCTGTGGGCCATCTTCCAGTCGAACGCCGGCGGTGCCTGGGACAACGCCAAGAAATCTTTTGAAAAAGGCGTTGAAATCAATGGCGAAATTTTCTACAAAGGTTCCAACCCGCACAAATCTGCCGTTACCGGCGATACGGTGGGCGATCCTTTCAAAGACACCTCCGGGCCGTCTATGAATATTTTGATCAAACTGACCTGCCTGGTTGGATTGGCCATTGCGCCGATGCTGGGCGGCCATTTTAAAGGGGATGAGCAAGGTTCGACCCTAAAGCGGGAGCCTGTGCAGCAAATTTCTCAAACGCCGGTGCAACCGGCTGCTGCGCCTGTGAAATAAAATTCATAGCGGAGGATCCGGTTGTGGCAACCGGATCCTCCGCTTTAAAACCCCTCACTATGTTCACCGGCATCATCGAATCCACCGGCATTGTGGAAAAAATTGAACGCGAGCAGTCTAATCTGCATTTTACGATCGCGTCGCCTATCAGCCGGGATCTCAAAATTGACCAAAGCGTCAGCCACAACGGCGTATGCCTCACGGTAGTGGCACTGGGTGAAGGCACGCATACCGTCACGGCGATTGAAGAAACCCTGCGGCGTTCCAATCTGGGCGATTGGCAGCCGGGCGCCGTCGTGAATCTGGAGCGCTCGATGCGCATGGAAGGCCGCCTGGATGGGCACATTGTGCAGGGGCACGTGGACGCCGCCGGCGAGTGCGTGGGGGTGTTGGAAACCGGCGGCAGCTGGCGGGTTACTTTCCGATACCAACCGACTCCCGAGCATATTTTGGTGGACAAAGGCTCCGTGTGCGTGAACGGCGTGAGCCTGACCGTGGTAGCGCCGCAGCTTGATCTGTTTTCCGTGGCGATCATTCCTTACACTTGGGCGCACACGAACTTTCAGCACCTAAAGCCCGGCGACCGGGTCAACCTGGAGTTTGATATTATCGGGAAATATATTGCCCGGTACATGGCTGTTTACGGCGGCGCGCAGCCCGGCTAATTCCGCTCGAACAGCCAGGGAATCGGCCGGCGTTTCACCACCTTATAGTTGCCGGTGATGTATTTCCGAATATGTTTCATGGCTTCCTGCGGACTGTCGGTAAACAGCAGTAAATCGAGATCTTCTTTGGAAATGGTGCCTTTTTCGGCCATAAAATCTATAAATTCGCGAAGCGGCTCGTAGTATTCCGAGCCCATCACCACGATTGGGAAGCCCTCCACTTTTTTGGTTTGTACGAGCGTCAGCGTTTCGAACAGTTCGTCCATGGTGCCGAATCCGCCGGGTAAAATGACGAAGGCATAGGAGTATTTCACCAATAGCACTTTGCGGACGAAAAAGTAGCGAATCGAGACGAATTTGTGCAAATACGGATTTTCGTGTTGTTCATGGGGCAACACGATATTGCAGCCCACGGAATACCCGCCCGCTTCGAAAGCACCCCGGTTGGCCGCTTCCATGACCCCCGGCCCGCCGCCGGTCATGACCGCCAAGCCCAAATCCGTGGCGATATGTCTGCCGACGTGACGCGCCATCTCATAATACGGGTGGCCTTCTTTAAATCGAGCCGAACCAAACACCGTGACGCAGGGGCCGATAAAGTGCAGTCCGCGAAAACCGCGGATAAATTCCCAGAAAACGCGAAATGCGCGAACGAGTTCGAAGGTGCGGCTGCGCGGCCCTTCGAGAAATTCGAGTTCGCTTCGATTGATGATCGGTCTTTTCTTCATGGAGCCGGATAGCATTTGTGTTTACCGGACAAACATACACGCATTTTTCGTATCTTTGAGTTTTTTCCGATAAACGCGCACACAGGGGATGGCCGAGCAAAATTTTGTAGATTACGTTAAGATTCTTTTTCGCTCCGGAAAGGGCGGCAGCGGGAGCGTGCATTTCTATCGCGGGCCGGGTACCCCGAAGGGTGGCCCCGATGGCGGGGACGGCGGACGGGGCGGGCATGTGTATTTGGTAGCCGATCCGCAGGAATGGACCCTGTTGAGCCTGAAATTCACCAAGCACATTTATGCGGAGGATGGCCGCGGGGGCAGCGGCGGCTTAAAAACCGGTTCGGACGGCAAGGACGTGTTCGTGAAAGTGCCGCTGGGCACCGTTGCCAAAGACGTTGAGACCGAGGAAGTCCTGCTGGAAATCACCGAGCCGGGCGAGAAAAAAATACTCCTGCCGGGTGGCCGGGGCGGGAAGGGGAACAATTTTTTCAAGTCCTCCACCATGCAGACGCCGCGTTTTGCTCAGCCCGGGGAGTCGGGTATCGAGCAGTGGATCATTTTGGAATTGAAAGTGCTGGCGGATGTGGGTTTGGTCGGCTTTCCGAATGCCGGGAAAAGCACCCTTTTGAGTGCCGTGACCGCGGCAAAGCCCAAAATCGGGGATTATCCGTTTACTACGTTGGTTCCCCAACTGGGGATCGTCGAGGCTCGTCCAGGCCAAACCTTCATTATGGCGGACATTCCCGGCATCATTGAAGGCGCGCACGAGGGGCGCGGCTTGGGGCACCGTTTTTTGCGGCATATTGAGCGCAACAGCATCTTGCTGTTTTTGATTCCCGCCGATACAGACCGGACGCTCGAAGCGGAATATGATATTCTTATGAACGAATTGGAGCAATACAACCCCGATTTGCTGGATAAGCCGCGCATGCTGGCGATTTCCAAATCGGATTTGATAGACGCGGATTTGGAGCGCATGTTGCGGGAGACGCTGCCGCCTGGGCTGCCGGCGATTTTCATTTCTTCCATCACGGGAAAAAACCTGCAGCAGTTGAAAGACCGTCTTTGGCGGACCTTAAACGAGGGCGAATGAGCGCGTGTTTTCGCACGCGATCACACGACGCCCTCGTTGGTCAGCGTAGTTTTTGTGCTATATTGCAGGATATTGGAGATAACTGCCGGTGCGGGGTGGAACTGCGCTTTAGGCAGCTGCGTTTTGATGGAACGCAGCAGATCGTATTCGGCGCGCAGTTCGGGCGTCTCTTCCAGCGCAGCCGCCATTTCGACGGCCTCGGCGGCTGGAAGTTCGTGATACAAAAATTGTATCAAGGCGTTGTATGTGTATTGCTCTTGCATAGGCTATAAGACGCGTTGCGTTGGATATGATACATATTTCGTAACTACTTAGCCGGCTCGCTGTCTGGCCCAAAAAGTCCCATTTTCCGCCATACTTCGCAATTTTTTTTGACCGTAGCGCTGCTACGGTCAAAAAAAATCGCTTCGTCTGGCAAAAAACGGATTCTTTTTTGTCTCAGACGCGACCGGCTAAGTAGTTACCATATTTCTGACCGGTTTTGTCGTCTGGCCGCTCCAAGCTCGTTTTTCGCCCTGCTTCGTCTTGTAATTGATGGTTTGTGTGTGTGTTGGCGCAGATGCGACCGGCAATGATTTAAAAACTGAAAGGGGGCTTTTCTTATTGTTTGGTCTGCCGCGAATTTGCCTTGCCGGTCGAAACTTTAACATTTGTCCGCCTTAGAGCGGATGCAGGATTTTATCCCTGTGTGAAAAACAGCGGAAAACGCGCTATTTTCCACCCGGAAAAAAACCTTGGATATGTCCTACAATTAGTTCAAAATCACCACTTTGGCTATGACGGCGTCTGGGTTTTCGAAGGCCTCCGAGCTGGTTGCAAAGATGAGATAGACGCCGGAAGCGGCCCGGCGGCCGAGATAATCGCGGCCGTCCCAAACCGCTTGTCCGCCCAGCGCTTTGCCTTCAAAGACCAGGTTGCCGGCAACATCCGTGATTTTGACGTTGGCGTCCCGGGCGAGTCCGTAAATTGCGATTGGCCCGTCGTAGTCCGGCCTTACAGGATTCGGGTAGGCGTAGGGTGTGCGGCTGTTGATCTTCCCGCCTTCCGTTGCTTCGCCGCGGAACGACTGCAGGCCTTTTTCTGTACCGATCCACACCTCGCCGGTTTTGGGATTGATGGCGATATCGGTCACGGCGTTGTCGAAAAGGGGGCTGTTGGTGGCGGTGAACCGGCCTTCCGGGTTTTCGCCGGTGGGTGATTGGACGAAGATGCCGTTGTCGGTGCCGAACCATTTTCGGTTGGCGCCATCCACGGCGATGGTGCGCACGTTTTGGGTTTCGAGGAGGTAACCGCCGAACTCGTCCACGCTAGCGATCCGTCGGGAGCCGCGGCAGGCGGCTTCGAACACATTGGCGCCGCACTCGAAACTGATAGTTCCCTGCGAGGTACCGATCCAGACGTCGCCGTCTAGGTCCACGACCAGGCAATTTACTGTATTCGTTGGCAGCACGCTATTGGCGGTGGTGAGCAGGCGGTAGCGGTCGTCGGCGGGGCTATCCAGGTCGTTGCCGCTGTCGTAGACCAGCACGCCGCTGTTCAGTCCGACGACGAACCATTTGTAGCCGTTTCGATCCACGGCGACCTGGAGCAAGTTATTGACCGGTGCGGCGGAAAAGTTGCGGATTGAGCCGTCTGTTTTCAGCACGGCGATCGGCGCTGCCGCGTCGTAGTTGGCGATCCACAGATTTCCGTCCTGATCGAACGCCAGTCCGCCGATGGCGGTTCGATTAGCGCCCGACTGGCCGGCGTTTTGCAGGGTAGAGTTGTATTGCGTAAAGCAGGTGGCGGTGGTGCCTTGAGCCTCCACCAGTCCGCCCCAGAAGCTGCCTGCGTAGAACTTATCTTCGGTCGGATGCGGCGCCACGCGCCAGAGGTCGCGATTGCAATTATCGGGTACGAGTTCAGGGTTACTTCCGCCATAGAAGCGCCGCCACTGTCCTTCTTCGAGGATATACAGCCCCCAGGGTGCATAGAGCGCGTTCAGGTTCACGTCGAAGGCGGGGGTGGTTACGAAGACCTTATCGCGTGCGACGACGATTTCCGTGCAAAAATTATTGAACGGCGAGTTGTACCGAAAGCGGTCGCACTGGCCGTTATTGGCATTGTAGAACAGAAAATCGTCGCTGTCGTCGGCGAACCAGAACTTTTTACGCCCCTCTTCCACCGCATAGAGTGGTTTTCCGGCTTGACAGGTGTTATGGATATCATACATTGCGCCATTGGCTTCGCGGTAGATGACCCGGCCGTCGAAGTTTTTTTTCCAGCCGATCACCAGGCCGTCGCCTTCTGCCGAGAGATAGATGACGCTCAGGTCGCTGCTGGCATCCGTTAGTTGCACCGTGGCGCCGTTGTATCGGAACAGGCGTTTTTCCGCGCCGAAATACAATTCGCCGAAAGCGACCGCCATGGCGCTGATGCGTTCGCCGGTGGGGAATCCGAGGGTAGCATCGAGGGCTTGCCAGCGATTAAAATCTTCCGGGCTTGCATCGTTGAGGGGAACTCGGAAGAGGCCTTCCGCCGTGCCGGCGTATAAAAATCCGTCGTACACCGCCACCGTTTGCACCGGCATCCCGGTGAACGTGGTGTACGCGACTTCTTCGCGCTGTAAATCCAGTTTGACGATGCCGAAACCCGTAGCGAGGTAAGCGAATCGGCCGTCGAAGCAGAGATTGTACACGCTTTTATCGCCGGTTATATTAATATTTTTAAAAATAAAAGGCAAATTTGCTACCCGGCCGGTTTCCGGATCGTACAGATCAATATTGCTGTTTGCGTAGCTAATAAACAGCAATTTGGCTTCCCGGCTAAAGCGCAGAAACGAGATACCCGCATCGCTAAGCCCTTCTACCTTAGTGAGGAAACGCGGCGCGCGATCAGCCTTGTCAATTTCCACCACGGCCAGTTCTGTGGCGAAATACACTTTATCTTCGCTTTGCGAGACATATCGGCCGCGTTGCCAGGGCAGGTGTTGCCGCCATTCGCCGATTTGCACCGGCGGAAAATCCGGCGTTGCGGGTTGTGCATAGAGTGCGCCGGCGGGCAGCGACAGGAGAAGAAAGAGGAAAAAGCGCATAATGTAGGTGCTGAGAGTTTCGGACGGAGCGCTGTTCGGGGTTTTCTGCCATGGGCAAAAATAGGGGCATTTTTGGCATAGAGAGAAAATTCCAAACATGCTCTAAGACGCCTGCAGCGGCGTTCCGGTTGCCTGTTCGGTCAGTCCCGATATATCCTGCTGCCCTGCAGGTATTCGAACACTGCTTCGGGCACCAGGTAGCGCACCGATTTGCCGGCTCGGATACAATCGCGGATATACGAAGAGGAGATTTGGAGCAGCGGCGCTGCGTATCGGCGGACGCGCGGATGCGTGGCAAACGGACCGGCCTCGTTGTCCGGGCGGTCGTACACATAGATATCGTTTTGCGCCAGCAGCAGTTCGTAGTGTTTCCAGAGGTGGAGCGTTGCCAGGTTATCGCCGCCCATGATCAGGGCGAATTCGTGTTGCGGGTATTTTTCGCGCAGATAGGCCAGGGTATCAATCGTATAGGAGGGTTTCGGCAAATTGAATTCCACGGCGGAAGCCTCGATCGCCGGGTTATCCCCGATGCCGAGGCGGAGCAGGTGCAGGCGGTCGTAGTCGTTTGCCAGCGTTTTCTTGGGTTTAAGCGGGTTATGCGGGCTGAGCACCATCCAGATTTTTTCCAAATCCGTTTGCGTTGCCATGTAGTTGGCGATAATCAGGTGCCCGACATGGATCGGGTTAAACGAGCCGAAAAACAGACCGATTTTCATAATCTGCGCCTGTTTTACTTGTGGTTGTCCTCGTCGTTGATGCGGTTAAGCAGCGATTCTACGCGGTACATTTCGTCCACCGTTTCATCCAGGAAAAAAGCGATATCGGGCATTCGGCGCATTTGTTTGCCAATTTTCGAGGCTAGGGCGCGGCGCAGGTGTACGTGGTTCTCTTCCAGTTCGAGGATGACCTCCTGTTTATTTTCGACGCCATAGACGCTGATGTGGATATTCGCGACCAGGAGGTCGGGCGTCATTTTTACATTCGTGACCGTCACCAGTTTGTCCCGTCCGTAGATCAGGCTTCCTTCTTCCATCAGCAGGGTTCCGAAGTACCGGCGAATCAGTTCGCCGACTTGTTTTTGGCGGATACTTTCCATAATACGAAGTTTTGCGTGCAAAGATACAATGGTTCCGGGGGTAAGCTACACAAAACATCCTTCCTGCGCGGAAAGTTTCTGGAGGGTGCGTCCGGATTATTTTTTGGAAAAGTTTGTCCGGCGCTTGTTTTTTTGCATTGGAAAGTCGTACCTTTGCCCCGCTTTTCAAGAAAGCAGAGTAGATCTCGTAGCTCAGCCGGTAGAGCACTTGACTTTTAATCAAGGTGTCATGGGTTCGAATCCCATCGAGATCACGCAGAAAAGCGATTTAGCCCTTGTAAGTGTACAACTTACGAGGGCTTTTTGTTTTTGGTTGTCGTTTTGTGTGGTTTTGTCGGAAACACAAGTTTTTTTAAGGGAGAAGGATAGATACAAGTTTATCTTCAAAACTGCCCTTTTTTATCTCGCCCAAGTGTTTCGCGGCATACCCGGCCTTTCCTTCGCTGTGCGATGTTTCAAAAAGAGCGTGTATAATTTGCCACGTTGAAAGTTTCGGGTCGAACCTTTGATCTTTCCAGCAAAACGAGCGTAGCGGCAATTGTGCCGTTTGCCGGTCCGTTGTCCGCTGTAACAATTTTGAGCGATTTAAACCACTTTGTAACTACTTAGCCGGCTCGCTGTCTGGCCCCAAAAGTCCCATTTTCCGCCATACTTCGCAATTTGCCACCCCGCCCTTTCAAGACCCAAACGCATTAAACCGATACCCGCGAAAAATTCGGCAAACGCTTTGGGATGAAAGTCGTTGTAATTACGACTCATTTCGATCGGTTGTTTCATCAAAGATTAGCAAATTTATTTCAAATTAAGACGATTTGTTGTTTTTAGAAAAAAGGACATTTTTTGTTTTAATTTGGTTGTTGTACATGGATTTGGCCAAGGGTTCTGTACGTCCTGAAGACACCGAGTCAGTTTCTAAGCCGACAGCAGTATTTCCAACAGCGCCTCTACCGCTTGTGCGCGTGCGGGATCCCATTCCGGCGCGGTCGGACGATCACCGGTCGTGTTTTTGACGGTTGCCTGCGCCAGTATTTTTTCTCTTTCGGGTCCGGAAAAACGGCTGAAGGCCCGGCGCAGCAGGGGCAGCGTTTCCTGAAAATCTGCCTCCGGCAGCGCGCCGGTCCAGTCATCCAGTAGGCGCCACAGTTCGGGCTGGCATAAAAGCAGCAGGCTGCTTCCCTGCAGAAAACCGTCGAGCCAGCGCGCGCCGTACAGCGGGGATTGGCCCCTGGAAAGATGGAATTGCAGGGCCTCTGCGGCTGCCTCGAGCGGCAGTATTTTCTTGTCGAAACGCAGTCGGAAAGCGAATCCGGAGAGGATTGGCGCGGCATCTGCCAATTCGCAGATGCTCTGGAGCGCCTGCGCCCAGTACTCGTCGTAGTTTTCCCGGCGCAATAAACCGATTGCCCGATTGGTCGCCAGCATCGTTTTCAGGATTTCGGCGGCAGCTTCTTCTTCTATATGCAGGCAGGCATCGGGCAGGCGGATGCACACCCTGGGAATTATTTCTTCGATCAGCACGCCCAGCGCGGCTATATCCAGGTTTCGGGCGCTGCCGTAGCGCCAGGTTTCCACCATCGGCAACAAGGCGTTGGCGAGCAGCAGTGCATCGGCGGCCAGGGCGGCGGCGGATTGGAGTTTCGCGACGAGCTCGGACAGTTGCGCCGGCAGATCCGATTTCAGCAGGGCATCCAGCAGGCGTACGAGTTCGGACAGTCCGTCGGCGCGATGAATCTGTTGGCGCAGCAAGTTTCCGGCGGCTTCTTCCACGGTATTACCCTGGGCGCCGGCCTCGATCAGGCGGATTTCAAATTCGGGTTGCCACTGCAGGCGCCACCCTTCGTGGAAGGCGCCGTGTTTGCCTTCTTCGGCCGGCAGGGGATCGCCCCAAGGGATATGGAGCAGCCGAAGTTGGTGCAGGAGTCGGCTTTTTTGCAGGTGGGCGTCTTTGCGCAGGTCGAGTTGCAGCGTTTCCGGAAAGGTGTTTCTGGGGAGCCGGAGCGACCGCGCGAGCTGTTCAAAATCCGATTTCAGCGGGGCGGTGGGCAGGTTATCCGGCACGGCGCCGAAGCGATCGCCGATTGCGAGCTGTCGGTCGAGCAGTTCCAGAAAGCGCGCGCCGCCCTGACCCAGCACGGCGACGGCCGCCTCCCGGAGTTCGTGAATCCCCGGCAGGAGCGTGCCGCGCAGGGCGGCGAGCGTGCCGGCCAAGCGCACCGCTTCGATCACCTGGGCGGCGGAGGCGTCGAGGCCTTCCTGTCGCAGCAGCCGGGCGGCGCGGGCGAGCCATTCCGTGTGTGGCGCGGCGTTTTGCTGAAAATTGTCCCACAAAATTTGATACCAGGCCGGCGACACGACGCCTGCCCGGTAGCCGCTTCCCGAGGCGAGGCGCTCGAAGGACCAGGGAATCCAGGTGGCCTCCGTTTTTATCTTTTTCAGCCCTTTCAATCGGGCGTCGTCTGCTGCCGCGCTGATACTGTCCGGCAGCCGGAGCGCGGGAGCGTGCCAAGCGCCGCACACGACCGCTATTTTGCGGAAGCCCTGTTTTTGCGTTAAACGCAGGGTTTGGCGCATCCAGGCTTCCCGGAGTTCGGTTTCTTCGGTTTCCGGCGTTTTTTGGGCGTCGCGCAGCGCCTCCATGAGTTCGAGCACTACGCGGAACGGCGCGCTGCTGTCAGCCTCCGGTTGTGCGGCGCTAAATTCGACCATTGCCTCCCACCAGCGTTCCGGATCGGCGTACCCGGCCAGCGCGGCGATGTCCGCGAACGGATCTTCGCGCAATGCGGCAGGCGAATCGGTTTCCTGCCTGCCGAACTGCCGGCTCATCGGCAAATCCATGAAGCGGGCGGGAATGCCCCGGCGCAGACTGTACAAAATCGCCTGCCATTCCGGGGAAAATTCGGCAAAGGGGAAAAACGCGGCTTGTTGCAACTGCTTGGGGTGGTAAACCAGCATCGCAACCGGCGGCTGCATGCCGGCGCGCAGCGCCCAGCCGATCAGGTGCTCTGCATCCGCCGGGCCTTCGATCAGCAGGATATCGGGCGCAAAATCCTCCAGCCGGCGCAGCAGGCTGCGCGCCGATCCGGGGCCGTGATGCCGGATACCCAAAATTTCAATGTCCGCTTTCTGTTTCATCTTCCTGAGGGGCGACATTCGAGCGAAACGGAGAATTTTCCTGGTGCTCCTGAATAAAATGATAGAAATAATACAGTCCGAGGTACAGCATCGTCAGCGCCAGCAGAAACATCCACTCGAACGACTGCTGCAAAATAACTAAATCGTACATTCCGTGGAGGAAGGTCGCAAGCAACCATCCGCGCCACAGCAGGGAGCGGCTTTGCGCCGAACGGAATTTAGCAAGGCCCGCGTAATAGCCCTGGATAATGGCAAATATCAGGTGGGCCGGCAGGGCGGTAAGCGTGCGGAATAGGAGCGTAGCCGGGCCAAAGCGGTCGGCGTAGGCGATATTTTCTGCAGTGGCAAAACCCATGGCGATCAATACGGCGTACACAATGCCGTCCAGCGGTTCGTTGAAAAACGCGCGCGGATACAGTCCAAACCGCAACAGCAGAAATTTCATCAGCTCCTCATTGGCGGCGATAAAAACAAAGCCGAGGAGTAAGGATTCTGTCAGGGGCAATTGCCCGGGTCGCCCGATCCAAATAAAAGCCGCTTTTTCGATTTGCACCGCCGGCAGGATCGCCACTGCACCGCCGATGAAACTTCCTAAAAGGGGAATCATCGGCTCTTGCTCGTAGCGGTCGAGCCGAACCATCATATAACTTACCAGCAAGCCGGGAAGCAGGGCGAGTAGAAAGAGCCAGACAGACATACCGCGTTATCGCTCGAGGCAATATTGGTAAAACGACCGGATCACCTCGCTGCAGTGCCGCGGCGTTTCTACCATACTCAAATGGCCGATGCCCGGCAGCAGATGCGCATCGGCCAGCGCCGGCCGCTGGATCATGTCCTGTACCCACATACGCGGAATAAGCGCGTCTTCTTTGCCCATCAGGAGTAGAATCGGCGCCTGGAGCCGATCGAGCACATCGAGATGCTCCTTGCGGTCTATCATACCCTGCACCGCGGCGATGAGGCCTTCCGTGGACTGCCGTCTGCCCATAGCCACCATGCCATCCACCACGTCGGGCTGCGATTGGATGAAATTCGGCGCAAACAGGCCGGCGTACAGCTGCGACACATACAAATCTTTTTTTCCTTCCTGCAGCGCGGCGATGGCGCGCCGACGGTGTACGATCCGTTCGGGCGCGTCGGTGAAAGGATGCGCGTGCACTAGGCCAAGCCCGAGGAGCCGCTCCGGCTGCCGGTCCGCCAGCTCCAGCGCGACATAGCCGCCCATCGAATGCCCGACCAGCACGACGCGCTCCAGTTCGAGCGCGTCGAGTACCGCGCAAACCGCCTCGGCATACTCGGCCATACCGGGCGATGCGGGCAGATCCGATTCGCCGAAACCCGGCAAATCCACGGTCAAGATCCGGGTGTCCGGCAAAAACGCCCGAACCGCCTCCCAGATAGACGAATCTGCGCAAAACCCGTGCAACAGCACAAGCGGCGGGTGCTCCGCCCCCCCGGGCGGCGTATAGAGCGCGTAAGCGATTTTGCGGCCGTCGGCCTGGCGTATGACGTTCATGGTGGTGATACGGCTTTGTTTTTCGTAACTCGGCAGCCGTGACCGGCTCGGTATTTACTGCAAAAATAGGGAAAATACGGCGCCCGGCGAGAAAATTCCAAATATGCGCTTAACCGGCTCGCGCCTGGCGTCCAAAGTCCTATTTTTCGCCATGCGTCGCGATTTTTTTGACCGCAGCGCTGCTACGTCCTGTAAAAATCACTTTGTCTGGCGAAAAATGGATCCTTTTTTGAAGCAAAACGCCCGGCTACGTAGTTTTTTTCTTTATTTTGCACCAAACAACACGGCATGCACTTTGAATCCAAACTTCCGCGCGTAGGCCCCACGATCTTCACCGTGATGTCTGAGCTCGCCGCCCAACACAGTGCGATCAACCTGTCGCAGGGATTTCCGAATTTTCAGCCGGACGAGCGGCTGCAGCAACTCGTTTTCGACCATATCCGCACCGGCGCCAATCAGTATGCGCCGATGCCTGGACTGATGAAATTGCGGGAACGGATCGCCGAGAAAATGGAGCGGCTGTACGGCAGGCCGCTGCGCCCGGACACGGAAATCACCGTGACTGCCGGCGGCACGCAGGCCATTTTTTGCGCAATCGCCGCCTTTGTGCATCCGGGCGACGAGGTGATTCTGATCGAACCCTGCTATGATTCCTACCGCCCGTCGGTGGAAACGGTGGGTGGGAAGGCGGTGATCTATGCCCTCGAAGCGCCCGACTACCGCATTCACTGGGAGGCGGTGGCCCGGCTCCTGACGCCGCGCACCCGCATGATCTGCATCAATACACCAAACAACCCGACCGGCACGATCCTGCGCGAAACGGATATGCGCGCACTGGCAGCGCTGCTCAAAAACACCAATGTGTTGGTGCTGAGCGACGAGGTGTACGAGCATCTGATTTACGACGGGGAGCGGCACGCCTCTGCGCTGCGCTACCCCGACTTGTACGAGCGCGCCCTCTGCATCTATTCTTTTGGTAAAACCTACCACAATACCGGATGGAAAACCGGCTATTGCATCGCGCCGCCCGAACTCACCCGAGAATTCCGAAAAGTGCACCAGTTCAATGTATTTAGCAGCGTGCACCCGATACAGGCCGCGTTCGCAGATTTTATGGCCGAGGAATCGCATTATCTTGAACTGCCGGATTTTTATGAGCGCAAGCGCGATTTGTTTCAGGGTCTTATGGCACCTACCCGCTTTGTGCCCTTGCCGTGCGCCGGCACCTATTTTCAACTGTACGATTACACCCGCATCAGCGACGAGCCGGATCAGGATTTTTGCAAACGCCTGACCCGCGAGTTCGGTGTGGCGGCCATCCCGGTGTCCGCTTTTTACTCCGACAGTCGGGACGACAAGGTGATCCGTTTTTGCTTCGCCAAAACCGTGGATTTGCTAGAGCAGGCGGGCGCTAAATTGAGCAAGGTGTAACATGCTCTAACTACTTTTTATGCGTATTCCTCTATTTATACTAAGTTTTTTCCTTTTCGGCGCGCACGCGCTGCCTGCCCAACGCCCCGCCGCGCTCCGCCGCGCCGCCGATAAAGCCTTCGAGGCCCAATCCTGGGAGGCCGCCCTGCCGCTTTACGAACAATTCCAACAAGCGCAGCCGGGCGACCTGCAGGTGCTCACCCGGATCGGCATCTGCCATTTTGAACTTGGTCGGGGTGAAAAATCAGCAGAATATCTCGGGTATGTTTTCAACCGAACGCCGGAAAAAGGTGCGCCGGAACTCTACTACGCCTACGCCCGCACCCTGCACCACCGCGCGGAGTTCTTGAAAGCCGCCAACGTGTACAAACAATTCCTGCGCGCCGCGCCGCCCGGGCATCCGCTGCGCGCAAACGTACGCGACAATCTCCGGCGCTGCCTCAGCGGCGAAAACGCGCGTGCCAACGAGGCGGTCGCTCTCCTTGAAAACCTGGGGGACGCCGTGAATACCCCGGGCGATGAATTCGCACCGCTGCCCTCCCTGCAGCATCCCGGCCGATTGTACTATTCCGCGGCTCGACCGGGCTGCCAGGGTGGCAAAAGAAACGACCAAGGGTATGAAGACGAAGCAAACGGGCGCTGGTGTAGCGATATATTCTTTGCTGAACGCAAACCCACAGGATACGCCCAGGGCGGCGCGCTTAGTCCCCTCATCAACTCAGCCAGGCACGAAATGGCGCTGGATTTCGGCCGAAACGGGCAGATATTGTACTATTTCCGTGGGTTTACGCCGTTTGACGGCGAAATACTGGCCGACACCGCAACCCAAAAGGACGAATACGCCTTGCAACCGCCTGCGTTCGACGGCCCTGTACGCGGCGAAAACGGCGAAACCAGCCTGTTTTTTTTTAATGATCAATTGTTGCTCTTCGCCGCAAACCGACCGGGCGGCTACGGCGGACTGGATATCTGGAGCGCACGGCTCGTAAACGGCGCTTGGAGCGAACCGCAAAACTTGGGGCCCGTTGTGAACTCTGCCTACGACGATACCGCGCCCTTCCTCGCGCCGGATGGCCGAACGCTTTTCTTCAGCAGCAACCGGCTGGAAAGCATCGGCGGCCTCGACGTCTTTCAGACGGTGTATGACGATGCTAGAATGGACTGGCAGCCGCCGGTAAACTACGGCCTGCCGGTGAACTCGCCCGCCGACGATGCGGGCTTCCGACTCTCCGCAGAGGGCAAATACGCCTGGTTGGCCTCCGACCGCCTGGACGGCTACGGCAAGCGCGACCTCTACGCCATTTATTATCTATCGCCCCAAACCGACCTGATCACGCCCTCCAACCCGCCTTTATTCGCCGATGTGCCGGCGCGTGCCGGCAACGGCGGAGATCGGCCGCGCGCGTTCGTCCTGCCGGCCTTGTATTATACCGACGAAAAAGACCTGCTGCGCGCTGAAAACCGCGCCGTACTCGAGCAGGTGCAACAGGCGCTCACGACCTTCCCCAACGCCAAGCTCTTGCTCAGCGTGCACACCGATGGCGCCGTTCCCCTTGCCTTCGACCTCTATTACGGCATTAAAAAATCTGAAATCCTAGCCGACGCCCTCGTCAAAGCCGGCGTACCCGCCGCCCGCATCGTCCTGCGCAGCGCCGGGCCGTATTTTCCGGCCTCCCGCACCGTGGTGGGCGCCGAACCCTATCCGGCCGGCGACGCCTACAACCGGCGCATCGAGCTGCGCATCGTGGCGCCCGGAGAAACCCTGCCCGGAAGCGTGCTGCTGGAAAGACGCCCGACGCCCGAGGCCGTGACAAGCGGGCGGGCGCAGGAATTCGACACTTGGATGACCGGCCTCGCCTACGGCGTCCGCTTCGCCGATACCCGCCAAATTCTGGATAGCCCCGCGCTGGATCTGCTGGATATCGTCCAAATCGAATCCGTGCCCGGTTCCGGCGCATACACTTACCTCGCAGGATGGAAAAAAAACTATACAGAGGCTGCGCGCCTCGCGGACGAACTTCGGAAGGCCGGTTTTCCGGAAGCGAAAGTGGCGCCGATCCTCGACGGGATCCCGATTGCCAAAGCGGAGGCCGTCCGTTTAGTTAAAAAATATCCGGATTTAGCCGGATATATCCGAAGTTGAGCAGAAATTGTTTCATGTTGGTTTCTTCCCCGATTTTTTGTAATTTTGCACGTTTTTTAAACACAAGCGCAATTACCTCAATCGCCCTTTTCAGAAAGCGCCGAGGAAACAGGTATTATGAAAGAAAATAAAGATCAACACCCCACCGCCAATCCCAACGGAACCGATTACGGCGCCGACAGTATCACAGCCCTCGAAGGTCTGGAGGCCGTCCGCAAGCGCCCAGGTATGTACATCGGGAGCACCGATATCAAAGGCTTACACCACCTGGTTTGGGAGGTCGTGGACAACTCCATAGACGAACACCTGGCCGGCTATTGCTCGAATATCGAAGTGACAATCCATGCAAACAACAGCATTACGGTGCGCGATAATGGCCGGGGTATTCCGACCGGCATGCACCACAAGCTGCAAAAATCGGCGCTGGAGGTGGTAATGACCGTCCTGCACGCCGGCGGCAAATTCGATAAAAATACTTATAAGGTGTCCGGCGGCTTGCACGGTGTGGGCGTGTCCTGCGTGAACGCACTGTCCGTCTATCTGCGCGCCGAAGTGCACCGGGAAGGCAAAATATTCGAACAGGAATACTCCCAAGGCAAAC
>JAUMBL010000230.1:0-10542 GCA_032115775.1 Saprospiraceae bacterium
GCCGAATTTGCAGGCGCTGGATCGCGAGCACAAAGCGGTTTCGCTGTGCCTGTCTGAGAACGCAAATTGGAAATTAGTCGCCGTGGCCGGCGGCCGGCCTTTGCGCCTGTTCGGCGAGTGGGATGGCCGCGCGTTCCGGCCGCTTGCTTTTTGGGAAAATTCCCAAATTTATCGAACTTTGCAGTCTTAAATTTAGCGTGTGGTTGGATTTCGCCTTTGAAGCGCACGGCGCCTGCAATCCGAAATCCAAATTTCCGCTTACATCCTACGCGCCTGCGCCCCTTTTTTATGTCAGACATCTTTTCGCAAGTACAGGAAACCCTGCAAACCATTGCCCTCGAGCATCCGACCAACGCCGCCGAGCTGGAAACCTTTCGCATCCATTACCTCGGGTCCAAAGGGCGCGTCAAGGCGCTCATGGAAGAAATGCGGCTTGTGCCCAACGAGCGGAAACGCGAATTCGGCCAGTTGGTCAACGCCCTTAAGCAGCAGGCGGAGGAAAAATACCATAGCCTGAAAACGGCCCTGGAGGCGGCAGCCCTGGAAGCCGCTGCGCAGGATTTAGACCTGACCGCCCCCGGAGAGCCCCTGCTCCTCGGCGCCCGACATCCGGTCAGCCTCACGATGAGCCGGATTATAGATATTTTTGTCCGGATGGGCTTTTCGATCGCCGACGGGCCTGAAATCGAGGACGACTGGCACAATTTCACCGCGATGAATACGCCGGACGACCATCCCGCCCGCGATATGCAGGACACCTTTTATATTGTAGATGCGCCGGGGATGCTCCTCCGTACGCACACCAGCAATGTGCAGGCGCGTGTGATGACCGCTCGCAAACCGCCGATCCGGATTATTGCACCGGGCAGAGTATATCGGAACGAAACGATTTCTGCGCGTTCGCACGCTCAATTTCACCAGGTGGAAGGCCTTTATGTGGACGAGGGGGTGTCGTTCGCCGATATGAAACAAACCCTGCTGCATTTTGCCCAGGAGATGTTTGGCGCGCCGAAAATTCGCCTGCGCCCTTCTTATTTCCCGTTTACGGAACCCAGCGCCGAAATGGACATCTGGCTCGGCACGGATACCGAGGAAAATTACCGCCTGACCAAAGGCACCGGATGGCTTGAAATTCTCGGTTGCGGTATGGTGGATCCTGCGGTGTTGGAAAACTGCGGAATAGACAGTGAAAAATACACCGGATTCGCTTTCGGGATGGGGATCGAGCGCCAGGCGTTGCGCTTGTTTCAAATCCCGGATATTCGGATGCTGTTCGAAAACGACGTCCGGTTCCTGCGGCAGTTCACTTCCGCCACCTAAAATTGCGCGCTCGCGCCGCCTGCGGGCGGTGTGCGCCGTTGTGCCATGCTTTCTGCCGTCATCATTACCTACAACGAAGCCCGCAATATCGGGCGTTGCCTCGATTCCCTCGCGGGCGTGGCCGACGAGATTGTGGTCGTGGATTCTTTTTCTACAGACGATACCGAGCGGATTTGCCGCGCGCGCGGCGTACGCTTTGTACAACACGCTTTTGAAGGGCATATCGAGCAAAAAAATTACGCCTTGGCGCAGGCGCGCTACGACTGGGTATTGTCGCTGGATGCCGATGAGGCGCTTTCCGGTCCGCTGCGGGCGGCTATTTTGGCTGTAAAAGTCCAGGCAGAACGCCTGGATGGATATGAAATGAACCGGCTGACCAATTATTGCGGCCAGTGGATATACCACAGCGGCTGGTATCCGGATCGAAAGTTGCGTTTATTCGACCGCCGACAGGGCCGTTGGGGCGGCGTCAATCCGCACGATAAGGTATTGATGGATTCCCGCACGCAAACCGGCCGACTGGCGGGCGATCTCTTGCACTACAGCTATTATTCTGAGGCAGAACACTGGGAACGGTCGAAAAAATACGCCCGGATTGCCGCCGCCGCGATGTTGAAAAAAGGACGCCGGGCCGGCAGGTGGCGGCTCCTCGTGAGTCCGGCTTTAAAATTTATCCGAAATTATCTGCTTCGCCTGGGTTTTTTGGACGGCCGGGCCGGATTTCGGATATGTTATATCGCTGCGGTGGAGACGTACTGGAAATACCGGGAACTGATTCGGTTGCAGACAAAGGCTGTATAAAAAGTGTTTCGCCGCCTCCGGCGGCGAAAAAAAATAATGTTTGAGCGCCTGTTTTTTTGATTTTTTTAGAAAAAATCAAAAAAACAGGCGCTCAAACAAAACATATTTTTTCGAATCTTTAACGGACTTGAAATGCAACCCCGGGCGCTTATTTCAGGCGCGCCGCCAGTTCCTCTATCGTCATTTTTGTTTGCGCGCCGCTTTGTTGGTCTTTTACGGTGAGCAGGCCGGTTTTTATTTCTTCTTCACCGACGATTACGACGATCGGTGCGTGGCGTTTGGCGGCGTATTCGAATTGTTTTTTCAACTTACCGGGTTCGGGATACAATTCGCCGGCGATGCCCGCTGCGCGCAGGCGGCTGAGGCAGTTGAAAGCATACCGGTGCGCAGCCTCGTCGAAGCTGGCAAACAGCACCTGCAGGTTTTGTTCCAGCGAGTCCGGAAATAAATTGAGCGATTCCAGCACGTCGTAAATCCGGTCTGCGCCGAAAGAAATACCCACCCCGGACAGTCCGGGTACGCCGAAAACGCCTGTTAGATCCGCATAGCGGCCGCCCCCGCCGATGCTGCCCATTTGCACGCCTTTTGCGGCTACTTCGAAGATACAGCCCGTGTAATAGCTGAGTCCGCGTGCCAGGGTGCTGTCGAATTTCAGTTCATTCTGCAGCGGGGCGTCCTGGAGGTACGCGTACACCCGTTCGAGTTCTTCGATACCTTGGAGGCCGGTAGGCGAATCGGCGAAAGCCGGGCGGAGCGCTTCCGGCGAATCGGCGGCCAGCATGCCTTCTATTTTTGCTACTGCCGCTTCGGAGATTCCGCGGTTTTGCAGTTCTTTACGCACCCCGTCCATGCCGATTTTATCGAGTTTATCAATCGCTACCGTCATATCCATGAACTGATTCGGAATACCGGCTGCTTCTGCGATGCCGAACAACACCTTGCGGTTGTTGATTTTAATCGTGACCGGCAGTTGCAGGCGCGCGAAGGCCTCGTCGTAAATTTGGGCCAATTCCGCTTCATACAGCAGGCTGTCCGAGCCGATTACATCCGCGTCGCACTGAAAGAACTCGCGATACCGGCCTTTTTGGGGGCGGTCGGCGCGCCACACCGGCTGGATTTGGTAGCGTTTGAACGGGAAAGTCAGCGCATGGCGGTTCATGACCACATACCGGGCGAAGGGCACCGTGAGATCGTAGCGTAGGCCGCGTTTGGCGATATCCGGGATCAGGTTGGCGGAATCGCGTTGCGCCAGCGTTTCGGCGGCGGCGTCTTTTAGAAAATCGCCGTTGTTGAGGATTTTAAACAGCAATTTATCCCCTTCTTCGCCGTATTTTCCGGTGAGTGTGCTGAGGTTTTCCATTGCCGGCGTTTCCAGCGGCTGGAATCCAAACTTCACAAACACGGTGCGGATCGTGTCGAAGATATAATTTCGTTTTCGCACCTGTTCAGGGCCGAAATCACGGACGCCTTCAGGGAGAGCCAGCGTTTTCATACTTGCGGATTAGAGTGCGTTGGAGCTTGCGAAGAGCAAGCCTTTGGGCGCCAGAGAGGCGAGGATGAGCAGGACGGCGGCAGTAGTATAGACGGCGAGCTTGCGGTGTTTTTGACCGTCGTCGGTTGCTTTTTTAGAAAAAGTCCGGCCGAGTTGAATCAGTACCACTGCGATGAGCATCATGATGAAATGTTCGACGGCGAAATAGCGGAGGGTGCTGTCTTTCATGGCAGCGCCCATATTGGCGAAAGCCGCCTGGGTGTAAGGGCTGAGGAAAGCGTACAGGATGAGCCCGATCAGCAATTGCGTATGGGTGAGGATGAGCAGTACCAGCGAGCCGGTGTTGTCGAGTTTTTCGAAGGGTTTTTTGCCCATCCAGCCGCTGTAGGCGCGGAAAAGCACCAGCAAGAGGGCGGCGAACAGCAGGTAGCGGTTGTAGGAGTGGAGGGTGTCGAGTAGTTGATACATGACAGGATGTTTTTAAGTGAGCGGTAATTATGGGCAAAGATAGCGTAAACCGCGCTTTTTCGTTAGAACGCGGGCGGTTCCTTTTTGTTTATTGTGCGGGCGGTTGCAATTTAGGATTGCCGGCATGCCGCGCGGCGTCGCGCTTTGTCTTTTTTTCCAGGTTGCGTTGCAGGGCGGCGGTTAAGTCCACGCCGGTTTGATTGGCCAGGCAGATCAGGACGAAGAGCACGTCCGCCATTTCGTCTGGTAATTCTTCCCGGGCGGTGGCGGCCAGTTCGGGCGTTTTGAACGATTGTTCGCCGTACAGCCTGGCCATGAGCCGCGCGACTTCGCCGACTTCCTCCATGAGGATGGCGGTGTTGGTGAGTTCGGAGAAGTAGCGTACGCCGATGGTGCGGATCCAGGCGTCCACCTCGGTTTGTGCGTTGGAGAGGGTCATGCGTGCCTATTTTTAGTGGCAAAAATGGTAAGAATGTTTCAGAAGGTAGCAATGCCCCCGCGACCTGCTACGTCGTTACGCCGGCAGTGCGCCTTTCGGGATGTTGCGCATGCGAAAAAACGCTTACCTTTGCACGTAGTTGCAAATTTTGCAAAAAACGCCGGTTTGGGCGGATAACATTAGGGTGTCGGGCGCAACCGGCAAGGAGTGACCAAAAATATTGTATGCGCCAATTTATTATCCTCGTTTCGGTGAGTGCCGTGTGGTTGCTGCGTTGCAGCGGCGGCTCGTGTGACGGTGCGGCGGCTGTTGCGGCGGCGCACGCGGATTTCGCTCCCGGCAAATCGGCGGAACCGGATAGCGCGGTCGTCGCGTATTTGACGGGCAAATTCGATTTTGTCCAACACGCCGATTTTGAACCGGTTTCCGAAGCGTACGCTGACCGCTCAGGCATGTACCTCCGGAAAGAGACGGTTGCGGCATTTAAAAAAATGCACGAAGCCGCCCGCCGGGAAGGCATCACGCTCACGATTATTTCCGCGACGCGCAATTTTTACCGGCAAAAAGAAATTTGGGAGGGCAAATGGGCGCGATTTGCCGCCGAAACGCCTGATCCTGCGGCGCGCGCGCGGCGCATCCTCGAATATTCCTCCATGCCCGGCTCCTCCAGGCATCACTGGGGTACGGACATAGACCTCAACGACCTGGAAAACCATGCCTTTGAGGCCGGCGGTGCGCACGCGCGCGCCTATGGCTGGCTTGTAAAAAACGCGCATCGCTACGGATTCGGCCAGCCCTACACGCCCAAGGGCGCCGATCGCCCTGCGGGCTACAATGAAGAAAAATGGCACTGGTCGTATCTCCCGCTTTCCAAACCTTTTTTACAACAATACGAACGCCTGATTTCCGACGATAAAATAACCGGTTTCACCGGGGCGGAAATGGCGTCTAAGATAGGCATCGTCCGGCATTACGTGCTGGGCATTTCTCCAGCCTGCAAATAAACGTTATGGCCTACACCGAATCCAACATGCTTCCACTGGACGCCCCGGCGCCCGATTTTCAACTTCCGGATACCGTCAGCGGCCGCATGATCAGCCTGCAGGACGTCGCCTCCCCTGTTGCCACCGTCGTGATGTTTCTGTGCAACCATTGTCCATACGTCCTGCACGTCAACGAAGAAATCGTGCGCATCAGCACGCAATACCAGGCGCACGGCGTATCATTTGTGGCCATCAGCAGCAACGACGCCGAGGCGTACCCGGAAGACGGGCCGGATCAGATGCGCGTGCATGCCGCTGCCGTGGGTTACAACTTTCCGTATCTTTACGACCAGCGTCAGGAGGTGGCAAAGCAATACGATGCGGCCTGTACGCCCGATTTTTACGTTTTCGACGCCCGGTTGCGGTTGGTCTATCGCGGCCAATTGGACGACAGTCGCCCGAAGCGCAATCCCGTGCCGGTCACCGGCGCCGATCTGCGGGCCGCGCTGGATGCCGTGCTGGCGGGAACGCCGGTGAACGCATTGCAGCGCCCTTCCGGCGGGTGCAATATTAAATGGAAACCAGCCACAAACTAAACGTAAAGAAGATTTATGCGACCTGAGCAAATTACAGACAGCCAATTAGACGCCTTTATTTCCGCCGCGTTGCAAGAGGATATCCGCGACGGCGACCACACCTCCCTGGCGTGCATTCCGGAAGGTCACCGCAGCCGATTTGGGCTGAAGGTGAAAGATTACGGCATTTTGGCGGGGGTAGAACTGGCCGAGCGGGTATTTCGGCAGATAGACCCTGCCATTCGGCTGGATATTCGGAAGCGAGACGGCGACGATATTTTTTACGGGGAAATCGTTTTTGAGGCGGAGGGCAATACCCGCGCACTGCTCATGGCCGAACGGACGATCCTGAACGCCATGCAGCGCATGAGCGGCATTGCGACCTTGGCCGGCCGTTTTGCCTTTGAAGTAGGCGATTTGCCGGTTCGGGTGCTCGATACCCGCAAAACGACCCCACTGATCCGGTTTTTGGAAAAATGGGCGGTGCACATCGGCGGTTGCCAAAACTATCGCTGGGGTTTGTATGACTGGATCATGATCAAAGACAACCACGTGGACGCCAGCGGCGGCATTCGTCCGGCGATCGATCGCGTGCATGCGTACCTTCGGGAGAACAATTTTCAGTTGGGCATCACCGTGGAGGTGCGCAACCTGGTGGAAGTGCATGAAGTGCTGGAAACGGGCGGCATTAACCGGATCATGTTTGATAATTTTGAAATTCCCATTTTGGCGGAGGCTGTCGCGACGGTCAATAAACGTTTTGAAACCGAAGCCTCCGGCGGTATCACCTTATACAATATCCGGAAATACGCCCAGACCGGCGTGGACTTCGTATCCGCCGGTGCGCTGACCCATTCGGCTCAGCCGTTGGATTTGAGCTTTAAGGTATTGAAATAGGGTAACTACTTAGCCGGCTCGCTGTCTGGCCCAAAAAGTCCCATTTTCCGCCATACTTCGCAATTTTTTTGACCGTAGCGCTGCTAAGGCCTGCAAAAAATCGCTTCGTCTGGCAAAAAATGGATCCTTTTTTGTCTCAGGCGCGACCGGCTAAGTAGTTACGAAATAGGAATTAAAAATGCCGCCAACCTTGCGCTTTCAGTTCGTGTAGATTGCCGCCCTTTGTGTGGAGTTTCACGCCGTCTGCGGCGTTCAAGATTTCTCCGGCGATGTAGATATCCGGGAGATACTTGATTTTTTCCACGTCTTTGGGGTCAATGGTAAACAGCAATTCATAGTCTTCCCCCCCGCTCAGCGCGCAGGTGATGGGATCCAGGCGGAATTCGATGGCTTGTAGTTGGACATCGGGTCGGATGGGGACGCCCGTTTCCTCCAGGAGTGCGCCCGTGCCGCTTTGTTTGCAGATATGAAAGATATCTGAGGACAGGCCGTCGGAGATATCCATCATTGCGGTGGGTTTTAGTTGAATTTTTCTAAAAACCTCGATGACGTCTTTGCGGGCTTCGGGTTTAAGTTGGCGTTCGATCACATATTGGCTATTTTCCAGATTGGGTTGCAATCCCGGATGTTCCAGCCATATTTTTTTTTCGCGTTCGAGGATTTGCAAGCCGAGGTATGCGGCGCCCAGATCCCCGGTGATGCAGATCAGGTCGCCCGGTTTCGCGCCGTTTCGGTATGTCAGGAGTTCCGGTTCGCACTGGCCGATGGCGGTGATGGAGAGGGTCATGCCCTTAGGCGAGGACGTTGTGTCGCCGCCCACGAGGTCCACGCCATAGTGTTCGCAGGCTGCTCGGATGCCCTCGTAAAGTTCGTCCAGCGCTTCTACCGTATATTTGCTGGAGATGGCGATGGAGACGAGGATTTGTTTGGGGAAGGCGTTCATGGCATAGATATCCGACAGATTGACGGTGACGGATTTATACCCCAGGTGTTTCAGCGGCGTGTAGGCGAGGTCGAAGTGGATCCCTTCTACCAGCATATCGGTACTGACGATCGTCAGGAAGTGTTGGTTGTCAATGACTGCGGCGTCATCGCCGATCCCTTTTACAGAGCCGGGTTGGCGGAGCGGGAATTGTTGGGTGAGGTGTTCGATGAGGCCGAATTCGCCGAGCGTATTTACGTCAGTCATGTATATTTTGGGTTATTCCAGTTCCTGGAGGCGTTTTTCCAGTTCCCGCACCTTTTTTTGTAAATCCGGCAATTGTTTAAACACCACATACGCGCGGATATAGTCATTGTAATCAATAGCCGGGGCGCCGAACAGCGCTTTATCGGGTTCTTTGACGGAGGAACCGAGCCCGCTTTGCGCTTGTGTTCGGGTGCCGTTGGCCAGGGAGAGATGGCCGGCGACGCCTGTTTGGCCGCCGAGTTGGCAGAAATCGCCGATTTTTGTGCTACCGGCGATGCCGACTTGCGCTGCGATGGCGGTATGCCTGCCGATTTCGACATTGTGGGCGATATGCACCAGGTTGTCGAGTTTAGCGCCGGTTCGGATGATGGTACTGCCGAGGGCTGCGCGGTCTATGCAGGTATTGGCGCCGATTTCCACGTCATCTTCGAGGACGACATTTCCGACTTGCGGCACTTTTTTCCAGCTTTTATCCTGCATTGGGGCGTAGCCGAATCCGTCGGCGCCCAGCACGGCGTTGGCGTGCAATTCGCAGTGATTGCCTATGACGGTATCGTGGAGCAGGCGGACGCCGGGGTGTAGCACGCAGTTGTCGCCGATCCGCACATTTTGACCGATAAAAACCTGGGCTGCGATCCGGCAATTGCGGCCGATCACGGCGCCTGCTTCCACCACTGTAAAATCGCCGATGGCGGTTCCTTCGCCGACGATTGCCGTTTCGTGGATTGCCGCTTTCGGCGAAATGCCGGCGTCGGCGGTTTGTTGTTCTCCTTGAAAATGTTGGAGCAAAAAAGCCAAGGCGGCGCGCACGTCTGCCACTTTAATCAAAGTCGGCTGGATTGGCCGGTTGGGTTCGAACGTTTCGTGCACGAGCAAGACCGAGGCGTTGGTAGTATAGGCGTACGATTCGTAGCGCGGGTTGTCCAGGAATGCGAGCTCGCCTTCAACGGCTTCTTCGATGCGGGCGGGACGGCGGATCGTCGCTTCGGGATTGCCCACGAGCGAACCTTTTAATAGATGGGCGAGTTGAGCGGCGGTAACCTTCATGCCGAAAAAGAACGGAAAGTCAGATGATTTAAAAACCAGAAAAACGCAGCGAGCATCCAAATAATTGTGCGAAGGTACGGTATAATCCGCAATTGTCACCGCGTCGTGTTCAAGGTCTTTTCTTTCCGGCAAGTACCGCAGATGCCGTACAGGTTGAGTGCGTGGTGCGTAATTTCGAAGTTGAGTAATTCGCCTACCATCGTTTTGATTTGTTGGATGCGTGGGTCGCAGAACTCTACGACCTTCCCGCAATTGGCGCAGATGACATGGTCGTGTTGTTTATATCCGTAGGATTTTTCATATTGGGCGAGATTTTTTCCGAACTGGTGTTTTTTTACCAAATCGCAGGACACCAGCAGTTCCAGCGTATTGTACACGGTGGCTCGGCTGACGCGGTAGTTGCGGTTTTTCATGTGGATGTACAGCGCTTCTGCGTCGAAGTGGTCGCTGCGTTTATAAATTTCTTCCAGGATTGCGAAGCGCTCCGGTGTTTTGCGCAGGCCATGGCTTTCCAGGTGACCGGAAAAGATATTTAATACCTGTTTGAGGATTTCTTTATCGTGCTCGGATGCAGGGGACATGGGCGGTGGATTGAAGAACAAATATAGTGGGGAATTGGTGATTCGGATTGGAGATTTTTAGGATTGCTGGGGATTTCTTGTAAAGAATTTCGATTTTTGCCCAAAAATAACCCGTCGTCTCCGCCATCCGCAATCCTTAGGATTTATGTTACAAAACTGGTTAAAGCCGCTTTCTTCCGATATTTTAAGCCGGGCAGCCGCCTGTGCGGATGCTGCTTTGGGGCGTCAGATATCATTAAATCGCAAAATCGTTCCCGATCTGAAGAAAACGCGTATTGCGCTGATTGGTTTAGAAGAGCGGGGTGCGGACGCTGTGCGCGCTGCGCTTTACGGCTATGAATACTTGTTTCCTGCGGGCGCGGTGGCGGATTTGGGCAATTTGCGGAAAACGGCGGAAATCTCCATGTTAGCGCCCGTGCTGGGCGAGTTGTTGTCGGGCGGGATCGTTCCGGTGCTGATTGGCGGGGGCGACCACGCGGCGCGGGCACAGTTCCTCGCTTACCAGGAAGCCAAGGCCTTAGTCAATATGGTGACGATCCGCGAAAATTTGTCGCTTGCCGTCGGGGATGGTTACGCGGATATTCTCCAGCCGAGGCGCCCCTCATTGTTCCATTTTGCGCTTCTTGGCTACCAGACGCATCAGACCCCCTCGGCGGTACTGGATTATTTGCGCGCGCAGCATTTCGAAGCGCTTCGGCTGGGTCGATCCCGGCAGTCGCTGGAGGAAACCGAGCCTACCATCCGCGATGC
>JAUMBL010000231.1:0-28919 GCA_032115775.1 Saprospiraceae bacterium
CAGGGCGTTTCTTCCAGCAGCGCCGATTTCAGTTCCTGGTTTTTTTGCAAATTGCTTTTCAGCGCGCCGTCTGCTTTCCAGCGTTCATACACCCGGCGGATCGCCGGTTGTTTTTGGGTAACGTGCCTGGCCAGCGAATTGGCATACAGGCGGTTAAATACTTGTTCGTTGCATTCATTCGGAAATTCCATCAGATAAGGCAGCGATTGCACGGCGTACCAGGCTGGATTGCTGCTGAATTCCAGCGTATAGCCGTAATTTTTGCGCGTTGCGCTTTCTTTTTTACCGGCTTCCTCGAACACGAAATTTCGGGTCTGATTTCCGCGAACGGTGATCGGTAGGGTTTCGGTGACCAGCATGCGGTTGCTTACGACCGGCAGGGCATTTTCCTCTCCATCGCGGGCGGTCGCGGTTTCTGCAAAGGCCTGCCAGACAACGGCGCCGGTGAAATCTGCGGGAATATGGATATTCCATTTCAGGGGGGCTGACTGGCCTGCCGGAGCCGAAAACGGAATCTGGCGATTTTGCGCCGTGAGTCCGAATGCAGCATCCAGCGGCCTGCGGGTAACGGCGTCCAGAAGCGTGAGCGTGGCGGTACCGTTCAGCGGATTGTCCGTCAGGTTACTTACTTTCGCAGCAAACTCGAATGCATCGCCCGCGCGCAAAAAGCGGGGTGGGTTAGCGATGAGCATGAGGTCTTTTTGCGTGACGACCTCGCGGGTTTCAAGGGCGGTTTGCAGGCTTTGGCTGTGTGCGAACAGCAGTAATTTCCAGCGCGTCAGCGCTTCGTTCATGGTGAATTTTAGCAAAATATTGCCCTCCGCATCGGTTTGCAGCGTTGGGAAGAAGAAGACCGTTTCGTTCAGGTTTGTACGCAAGGGCAAGGGCGGCGGCGGCGCAGCCTCCGCTTCGTCTTCGGTGGGCGCTGTCGGCGCCGGGGCGGCGAGCGCTTCTACCCGGCCGTCCGAATTCGCGCGGGCGATCGGCGGGGCGGCGAGCATTTTCATGCCTGCGTCGTTAGAATATGCACCGGCGCTAAAGAGCACGATCCTGTTGTCGTAGAAAGGGAAACCGAACCAGTTCAGTTCCTGGTACGCGCGATTGATATATCTTTGGTCCGGCATAGATTTTTCATAGGTCACCCAGCCGATTTTCACGCCAAAACCGCCCACGTTACCCCAAGCGATCCGGGTATAGTACATCGGAAAGGCGATCCCGTTCCAGTTATGCGACTGGAATTGATCCAGGGAGGCATCGTACATGGCCGCGACCATTTCCGCGGCGACCTTGTCTTTATCCGGGCCGCTGATTTTAATGCGCCAGGTTTCTTCCTGTCCGGGCGTCAATTTATCGCGGAAGGACTCAAACCGCACCTGCAGCGCTTTGTTGCTCCAGGGCACGGCGAGATATTGCGGCCGGATCTCATAAAGCCGATTATTCCAGACTGCCTGTGCATGTACGGAGCAACCGCCGCGGTCGCTTTCTTGAATTCGGACATCATACGGTACAGTTCCGTCAATTTTTTGCCATTTCAGCGTTTCAAAGCGGCCTTTCCGTTCAGTTCCGACAAGAAACTGCATCCCGGCTGCCGGGCTGCCCAACCAAACCCGGGCTGTTTCTCCTGGCGCAAAGCTATTTTTGTCAAGTTGCATCCCGGGGCTGTCGAATCGCCAATTCTGCTCGCGCTCATTCCAGACGCTGATTATTTTTTCCATTTTCACCGGCACGCCGTAGGGGTCGGTTGTTTCCAGCGTGAGCAGGTAGTAGCCCGGGCGAATTGGGCCGGTTTGGAGGTTGACGCGCGCGCTTTGTCCGGTATTAAAGGTGGCGACGCTGATAAAATCGGCGCGATCCCAATTTATAGGAAGATCGGCTTCTTTCCAGGCATAGTCCGGAAAATCGCGCTTGAAATCGCTTTCCGACAGCACCCATTGGTCCGGCGCTTTCCAGTAGCGATCGTTGTACCACCGAGCGGGTTTGACCAGGCGCTGCAGGGTGATATTACCGGATGCGGCTTGGAATTGACCGGCCATATTTTGGGTTTTGACCTCGAATTTAGCCAAAGAATCCAAGTGTATCGTATTCGCTTTGGGCAGTTCCACCTGTAAGGCGGCATAACCCACGGACAAGTGCTGTTCGCCGCTGCGCGTTTCGCCGCTGATATCCGTCACGTCGGCATACACGGTGTAGTCGAATATCGGCTGATCTTTTTCCGGTATCGCGCGATCGGGTAGGGCGGGGAATGCAATGGCAAAGGCGCCGGATGCATCCGTAGTCGCCACGCCGTTGGCGATTTCCATCTCGGAGGCGTTCCAGGGAAATCGTCGGGACCAAAAGTTCCAATAGGGGAATCGGGCGCTGCGCACCACGCGGTAGCGTACTTCGGCGCCATCCACCGGGTTGCCGGCGTAATTTTTGGCGATGCCGCGGGCTGTGATAATCTCTCCGAGCCGAAAAGCGCCTTCCACAGGTTTAAAGGTTACTTCAAATCGCGGGCGTTTGTACTCTTCGACCTGGAAATACGCGGCTTCGTTCCATCCTTCCGCCTGAATATGCATGCCGCCGGTCAGTCCGCCGACCGGCGCCTGGAAGGCGCCCTGCACCGTGCCGAAGGCGTTGGAGCGCAGATCCAGGGTATTCCTTCTCTGTCCGTTAGCATCATAAAATGCCAGGGTGACTTTCGTATTCGGCGCGATGGCAGGAATTCCCTGCGGATTGATGTTGAGCAGCACGGCTTTAAAATATACCGTTTGCCCCGGCCGGTAGATGCTTCGATCGGTAAAAAAACGGGCGACTTTACGGGGCGACGATTCCCTCAGATCGTAGTTTACAAAGCCTCTGTCGAGCCAGAGCGTATCGCCGGCCTGGCTCAGGCGGACGAAGACATTTCGGTTCTCTCCGAATTCGGCTAATCGGATTCGACCCTCCGGATCGCTTTGCAGGGCGCTTTGGAATTTCCATTGGCTGCGGCCTTCCCGGTTGTTCCATTCTCGGTAAAATAAGTCGGCGCGCACGTCTGCGCGGGGCGCACCCGCCGCGCGATCCACGACCCAAATATTTACTTTGTCCTCTTCATTGTACATCATCGCGGATAGTCCGCTGACCGATACCAGGCAGGTGCTCACATACCCCGTTTTCGGGTCAAATTCCGACGTTTCGGAGGCCTGGATGAGCCAACGACCCGTCGGCAGCGCCGGGATTTTAAACTCCATGCTGTGTTCGGTATAGTCGCCCGGATCTGGCGCCGACAAGCGTTCCTGCCACGCGGCAGCCCGGTTCCGGAGGTATTCCGTTTGTTGGGCTTCCGGTAAATCCTGCCAGGAAAGGATATCTTGCGGAGCGGGTACGGCCCGTAGCCAGACGTTTTTCAGATTTTTGTATTCAAGCAGCGCCAGGATCGGGCGTTCGGGCAGATACGCCTCCTCCGTGGTAATTTGTAGGCTGCTTCTTTTAATTTCCGCCAACAAGTTGGCGCATTGGGCTGCGCCCAACGAGCCTGGATATTGTTTGATGGCTTGTTCGCACAATGCTGCGGCGCGGACACGCAGTGCAGGTTTTTCATCGCCCTGTGCAAAATACCGTGCAGCTAGGAGCTGTATGCATTCGGCGGCGGCGGGATGCCGGTACTGCTCGATTTGTCGGAGCAGCGCTTGTTCATAGAGCGAATCCTTGTCCGGCCGCACAGAGGTGTTAAATGCAAATTCCAGCCGTTGGCGTTCGATATCCAGCAAGGCGGAGGGATCCTGGTCGCGCAGATGGGCGGTCGTGAGCATCTGAAAAAGTCGGACAGCCAGCCATTTGCCGGAGTTGCTGTCCTGCGTGGCAAATGGCGCGCGTGCGAAATCCGCGGCGGGCGCAAAGGCGTCTGTCTGTTCCAGGTAAAATTTATACGCAGGTTCGGTCATGAAGCTGCGCTCGTTGCTAAAGTGCCGCAGCGCGCGGAACGCTAAAAAATCGTACAGCGTAGGTCGCAGCGGCGCGGTGATCGTGTCGTTTTCGCCGGGTGTGGTAATGTCGCGCAGGTACTCAACCTGCGTTTGGCGCAGGAGCGCTTCCGGTTCCAGGGAAGATTGGTACAGCTCTAGCGCCCTGCGCTCGATTTGCGCCGCCGACCAGGTCAGGATATCCCCGCCTTCGCCGTCTGGAATAGGCGTCCGATCGCTGATCCCCCAGCCGTTCATTTCGAGGTATCCGGCATACAGTTCCCCGAGCATGCTTTCCAGCAAGGCTTTCTCCAGCGCCGGCGCTGCCGCCGCTTCCGCTTCAAATTGTTGCACGGCTTTCACAAAGCCGTCTTCCTCCAACATGGTGGTGTATTTTCCCCGAAAAATCAGGGTTTTGATAACTTGCGGGGTGTTTTTTTCTTTTTTGGCTCTTGCTTGAAGCGCCTCGACTTGTTCGAGCGCTGATTTGTACAGACCCTGGTTTTCCAGGCTGTCAATCACGCGCCAGGCTTCGGCATAATCGCCGATAAGGGGAGCAGTTTGCACGGCAGCGGCGGATTGGTCGCGCGGTTGCGTTTGTTGCTTGGGAACAGCGCAAAAACCGGCGGCGAGGAGAAGGAAAAGTGGAAGGTGACGCATTTGGATTGCGGATTTCGAGTTGCAGAATGCGGAATTGGGATAGCAAATGGATAACGCGCGGTCGGGATACAAAAGTATTTTTAGCGGAAAATAGGCAGAAAGTTGCGCGAACCGGCAGCGGGTACGTGCCGGTTCGCGCGGACGGTTTTTATTTCATCGCGGCTTCATACCGAAGGCTGACGGCCTTCCAGTTCACCACCTTGAAAAACGCGTTGATGTAATCGGCTCTCCGATTTTGATTTTTCAAATAATACGCGTGTTCCCACACGTCAATACCGAAAACAGGCATCCCGGTTTGGCCGGCAATACGCGACATCAGTGGATTATCCTGGTTGGGCGTGGCGCTGATAAAAAGTTTTTTGTCTTGTCCGACCGACAACCAAGCCCATCCGGAGCCGAAAACGCCTTTTGCCGCGTTCGAAAACTGTTCCTGGAATTTGTCAAAACCGCCAAAGCCGGTCTGGATCGCGTTTGCCAAAGCGCCGGCGGGCGCGCCGCCGCCGTCTGGCGACATGATTTGCCAGAACATGGCGTGGTTCCAGTGCCCTCCGGCATTATTCCGAATCGCCTTGTCCGCGTCGGCCGTCGTGACGCGCGCCAGGATATCCTCCAGCTCATAATCGGCGTAGGCCGTTCCCTTTATAGCGGCATTCAAGTTGTTTACGTAGCCCTGATGATGCTTGCCGTGGTGAATTTCCATGGTCATTTTATCGATGTGCGGCTCCAGGGCGCCTGGCTCATATTGCAACGCGGGCAATGTAAAATCTCCGCTGCGGCGCCGGACGGGCGGCGGCATAGCCGCTGCTGTTTTGCTACTGGTTTTGCAGGCATCCAACAGGGGCGCACACGCCGCTGCGATGCCGAGTAGAAGGCTGTTTTTTAAAAAATCTCGCTTTTCCATACACATTAAATTTTGGTAAGTTCGGCCGTTCGGCCTCGAGCGTAAAAGTAGGGAGAAGCACTCAAAGTCTATATTTTTCAACTATTCTTTTAAAATTGTTGTTTAAGTCTTAGGAAAATGAAAAGGAAAGTCAAAAACGCCTAATTTTGCCGCAACTTAAAACCAGATAACCCTTGAATATGGATATTGAACAGGAAGAACAGCCCTTATTGGAGATTCCGGAGGCGGAACAGGTGCAGGACGGCGCGCCCCCCGATGAAGAAGAATTGCAGCCGGATGAGGAAGGCAGCCAAAATGACGAATATTACGAGCGGCATGAAATTGTAGCCGACCCCAAGCAAGCGCTGATTCGGCTCGATAAATTTCTGATGGATCGGCTCGGAAATCGCTCCCGATCCAAAGTGCAAAATGCCATTCGAGCCGGTTCTATCCGCGTTGATGACAGCAACGTGCATCCGAACTATAAGGTAAAGCCCGGTAATCGAATCAGTATTATCCTGCCGCGATCGATTGAAAATGCCTTTGATATCGCACCCCAGGATATTCCACTCGATATCGTGTATGAGGACGAGGATGTAATGATTATCAATAAACCCGCAAACCTCGCCGTGCATCCCGGCGTGGGCATCCCCAACGGCACGCTCGTCAATGCGGTGGCTTGGCATTTGCAGGAACAACTCGATCAACTACCTGTCAAAGAGGGCAACGAACCGAATCGAGCCGGTATCGTCCACCGGATTGACAAAGATACCACCGGACTGATGGTCATCGCAAAGAATGAATACGCGATGCAGCATCTGGCCTCGCAGTTTTTTCACCACACGATCGAACGGCGCTACTGGGCAATCGTCTGGGGAGATCCGGAACAGGATTCGGGTACCGTCATCGGGAATATCGGTCGGAATCCAAACGATCGCAAGCAATTTATGGTCTTTCCGGAGGGCGATGCCGGTAAATTCGCCATCACGCACTGGCGCGTGCTCGAACGCTTCTACTACGTCAGCCTGGTCGAATGCCGCCTCGAAACCGGCCGCACGCACCAAATTCGCGTCCACATGAAATCTATCGGCCATACGCTCTTCGGCGACGCCCGCTATGGAGGCGCGCAAATCCTCCGGGGTACCTTGTACTCCAAGTACAAACACTTCGCAGAAGCTTGCCTTAAATTGCTGCCGCGCCAGGCGCTACACGCAAAAGTGCTCGGTTTCATCCATCCTCGAACCGGCGAACGCATGTACTTCGAATCCAATTTACCCGAAGATATGCAAGCGGTCATCGAACAGTGGCGCAAGTATGTCGCCTCTAGAAAAGCGTTGTTGTAAAAAGGAAGGCCCAGGTGACTTTTTGCCCAAATTGCGGTAAACTATGCGTTGTATGTTGATTTTTGTATCTTCGAGCCTGAATTATGGCATCGCGTACCTTCTCTTCTAATACAGCTGGACTCCGGCATGAGCCGGATTCCCACGTGCACAGCGCGCGTACGGTGTTTATCGTGAACCCCAAAGCGGGCGCCCGCTTGCAGCATCGCCTGCACGAAAATATCCGCGAATACTTGGATACACGGCGCTTCGACTATGATATCTGGTTTACCGAAAAACGCGGCCACGCTGCCGAACTCGCCGCAAAAGCCGTGCAGGTCGGCTGCCAAATTGTTGTTGCCGTCGGCGGCGACGGCTCCGTCAACGAGGTAGCCTCGCAACTCATTCATACGGAAGTCGCACTCGGCATCATCCCGGCCGGCTCCGGAAACGGCCTCGCCATGCACCTCGGATATGGCCGAAATATCGGCCTGGCCGTCCGAAAATTAAACACAGCCACCCGGCGGCGCATAGATTGCGGCACGCTCAACGGACGATATTTCTTCAACCTGGCAGGTATCGGGTTTGATGGACTGGTCTCGAATCTGATGAACAACCGCACGCAGCGCGGATTCATTCCCTACCTGACGGAGGCAGTTCGCGCCGGACTGGCCTATCAGTCGCGCCCCTGTATCCTGGAAATAAACGGCCAAGTCCTGGAAGAAAAATGCTTCGCCATTGCAGTAGCAAACGGCCCGATGTACGGATATAATTTCCTTGTCGCGCCCGGCGCCCGGCTGGACGATGGCCAATTTTCTGTCGTGGTCATGAAACACGCTCCACGGTGGCAATATTTCGCCGCCGTACCCGCTTCTCTAACCGGCCGATTTTTAGAGGAACCTTTCGTTCGGCATTTCACCAGCGATAAACTGCGCGTCCGATGTGCCGGCGAAAATTATGTGCACCTCGACGGGGAAGGCTTTACGGTATCGGATGAATTGCTTTTTGAAGTAGTACCGAACGCGCTGACCATTCTCGCGCCGGCTTCCCGGCTGTTTAATCAATAAAAAAGATTATGGCTAAAAATAAACATCAAGCCGGAACCGGCGGATTCGTTTTCTCTACCGATCCCGATTTTCGCCCACCGCACGCGGAAGAAACTAAGTCTGAGCGCGTGCCGTCCGAGCAAACGCTGCGTATCTGGCTCCAGCGGGGAAAAGGCGGAAAGGACGCCACGGTCGTACGCGGGTTCCAAGGCGCCGACGAAGCGCTGGCCGAACTTGCGAAATTGCTCAAAAATAAATGCGCCGCAGGTGGAAGCGCAAAAGACGGCGAAATTATCGTTCAAGGTGACCATCGTGATAAAGTACTGAAAATTTTGCTGGAATTGGGCTACCGGAATACGAAAAAAGCGGGAGGATAGCCAATGGCCAGATCGCTACTTATTCTTTGCGCCCTCTTGCTGTGGAGCGCCTGCGCCCCAACCCGGCAATCGTCGGGCAGTAAGCCGAAACCTCCGGCGCCGCGTGCGCGGCCTGATACCTTGCAGCCGCAACCCAAACTCTCGCCGCCGCCGATGCCGGCAGACCCGCCTCCGGCCAAGCCCGGGGAGGCGCCCGGACAACGGGATACCATCGGCGCCCCCTACCGCATTGCCTTGCTTTTGCCGTTTTTCAGCGAACAGTTCGATTCGGCGCAGCCGACTATTCCGGATAAAGCCCGGCAAGCCTTGCAATTCCTAGCAGGCGCGCAGATCGCGCTTCAAAAAACGCCCGTTCGCCTACAGGTCGAAGTCGTGGAGTCGCCAAGCGACGATGCCGCGTTCGACGCTTTGCTGAAATCCAGCAAGCTGGATCGCGCCCAGATTATTATCGGCCCCCTGCGCAGCGCCCGGGTGGAACCGGTTGCCGCGAAAACCCGAGCCGGCCGTCAAATTTTGGTTTCTCCGACCGTACCCGTGAGCGGACTTACCACAGGAAATCCCGATTTTATCCAGTTAAATCCCTCGTTGCGCGCCCACTGCGCCGCACTCATTCGACACGCGCGCGCGAAACTGCCGCCCGAGCAGATCGTGCTGGTATGTAAACAAAAGGAAACGGATCGACTGCCTTACTGCCAGGAGGCCAATGCAGCCTTGGGCGGCGCACGCCTGCGCGAAGTCGTGCTGCCCGACGAAGGCAGCGGTTGGAAATCGGTCAACTTGGCCGATTTTTTGAAGAAAGACAAGAAAACCGCCTTTGTCGTGCCCTCCTGGGCAAGCCAGGACTTTATTATGTCTTTTTTTATCGAACTGCTCCGCGTGAAAGGCGCCGAGGAGGTGGAGGTGTATGGTATGCCGCAGTGGGAAAATTTTGAGCAAATCGAACCTGAATACCTCCGCCAGTTGAACGTTCATATCTCTTCGGCTTCCTGGGTGGATCACGCGCAGGCAGACACGCGCGCCTTTGAACTGCTGTTTTTGCAGCAATTTGGTACGATTCCCGATGATTACGCATTCCACGGATATCAGGCTGTAAAATTTACGGCCGATATGCTGGCTCAATACGGACTGGATTTTCCGGAGCGCCTACCCGGTATCGCCTACCGTAGTTTGCGCGGGAAGATGTTTTTTGAAAAAAATAGATCCGAAAAAAACGCAGAAACCGCCGGCGACGCCTGGGATTACCTGGAAAATACGGCCGTGCAAATTTTGAAATTTGAACAGTACGGTTTCCGTATCGTACATTAAATATTTATTGTATGCGTTCGGAACGGGAACAAAAAATACGCTCGGTTATTCGACAAAGCCAATCAGACCTGACGGTTATCCTCGAGAATATCAACGATCCGTTGAATATTAGCGCCGTCTTGCGCTCTTGCGACGCAGTCGGTATCCGGGAGGTCTTCGCGGTCTATACCGAAAAATACCTGGATAAACGCGGTTTGCGACTGGGAAAAAGAACTTCCGGCGGCGCTTTCCGCTGGATTGACGTCTATGTATTCGAAGACTTGGCTACCTGCTTCGAACGCGTCCGCCAACGATACGGCCGGATATTGGCGACCGCGCTGGGCGAACAGTCCGGCTCGCTTTACGAGTTGGATTTAGCGCAACCCACCGCGCTGTTGTTCGGCAACGAGGACGAGGGGGTGAGCGCCGAGGCGCTGGCGTTGGCAGACGGCAATTTTATCATACCCCAATCCGGTTTTGCCGAAAGCCTGAATATTTCTGTTGCCTGTGCCGTATCGCTGTTCGAAGCCCGGCGACAACGGGCAGAAAAGGGGTTTTATGACCGCCGGCCGCAGCTGACCGCAGACCAGCAGGAACAGCTGTTCCAGCGCTGGAATCAGATGCTTAAAAACCCGTCTTGGCATCGGCAATCCGCCATCCCGGTCGGGGAAGAATCGCCGCCCTTACTCCCATTTTATACAGAACGGGTGGAACAAAATCCCAAAAATCTACGAAAGCCCCAACCTTTGTCTAAATTTGATCTTTAAGCACCTATTTTTGCCGCCGATATGTTTGCTCCGACCTGCTTAAAGCCAGCGCACGCCGAACTATGAAGGCCACCGAGACTGATACTATAGATCTATCCATCGTGATTCCGCTCAAAAATGAAGCGGAAAGCCTCCTGGAATTGGAGGCCTGGATTCGTCGTGTATGCGATGGTCGCTATGAATATGAGATTATTTTCATAGACGACGGCAGCACCGACGAATCCTGGTCGGTAATTGAGCGGATGCAGTCGGCCGATACCCGCATTCGCGGCATCAAGTTTCGCCGAAATTATGGCAAATCCGCCGCGCTTTACACCGGCTTTGCAGCCTGCCGGGGCGCGGTGGTAATCACCATGGATGCCGACCTGCAGGACAGTCCGGACGAGATTCCCGAGCTCTATCGCATGATCCGGGAAGAGCGGTACGATTTGGTCAGCGGCTGGAAGAAACGCCGCCATGATCCGCTGGAAAAACGACTTCCCAGCAAGTTATTCAACGCCGTGGCGAGTTTTATGAGCGGGATTCCACTGCACGATTTTAACTGCGGGCTGAAAGCCTACCGGCGAGAAGTTGTAAAAGCCGTGGAGGTGTACGGCGAAATGCACCGCTGGATTCCGGTGTTGGCCAAGTGGGCGGGTTTCAACCGGATCGGAGAAAGGGTTGTCGAACACCGCGCGCGCCAATACGGCTACTCTAAATACGGTTGGGAGCGGTATATCAACGGTTTCCTGGATCTTCTGTCCGTCTATTTCGTCGGGAAATTCGGCAAGCGCCCGATGCACTTTTTCGGTATGCTGGGCGTGTTTTCTTTTTTGATCGGTTTCCTTTTTTTAGCCTACCTCAGTTGGGCTAAATTGGTGTATAAAGAATACGGGATAGCCGACCGGCCTTTATTCTATTTTGGGATCGTGGCCTTGATAATTGGAACCCAACTTTTTCTGACCGGTTTCCTGGCTGAAATTGTGCTCCGGAATGCACCGGGGCGCAACGACTATCTGATTGACAAAGAACTATGAAAATCGTCCTGCTCACGCCTGCCCATCCGCTCCGGGGCGGGATTGCCGCCTCTTCTGAACGGCTGGCGCTAGAGTTTCAAAATCTTGGCCACGAGGTGGTGCTGTATTCCTTTTCCCTACAGTATCCGGATTTTTTGTTTCCCGGAAAAACACAGCGCACCACGGATCCGCCGCCGCCGGATTTGCAAATTCGTACTTGCCTAAATTCCGTCAATCCGTTTAATTGGATCCGCGTCGGTTGGGCAGTAGCGCGGGAAAAGCCCGAATTGGTCGTTGCGCGTTTCTGGCTTCCGTTCATGGGCCCTTGCCTGGGTACGGTGCTCCGGGTGGCGCGTTGGCACGCGCGCCGAAAAATCCGGATCATCGGATTGGTGGACAACCTGATTCCCCACGAAAAACGGCCGGGCGACCACCTGTTCGCCCGCTATTTTACCGGCGCCTGCGATGAATTCGTCGCGCTGTCGCGGTCGGTAAGCGAAGAAATTCAACAGTTTTGCGGTAAACCGGCGCGTTTTGCACCGCACCCCGTCTATGATATTTACGGGTCGCCGATGCCGAAGGAAGCGGCGCGGCAAACACTCGGATTACCGGCGGATAAACGCCTTGTTTTATTTTTCGGCTTCATCCGACCCTATAAAGGCTTGGATTTGCTGCTGGAAGCGCTCGCCCAATTACCCGATGTCCACGCCGTAATCGCCGGTGAATGCTATGAAGACTGGGCGTCCTACGACGACGTCATTCAAAAATATCAGTTGCAAGATCGGATACACCTTTTTACCGATTTTATACCTGCCGATCAGGTGCGGCTGTATTTCAGCGCGGCAGACTTGGTGGTGCAGCCCTATAAAACCGCCACGCAAAGCGGTATTTCCCAAATTGCCTATCATTTTGACAAGCCGATGATCGTGACCCAGGTCGGCGGTTTAGCCGAAATCGTGCCGGACGGCGTGGCCGGTTACGTCGTGCCGCCCGAACCGCAAGCCTTATCTGCAGCGATCCGGGATTTCTTTGAAAACCACCGAGAAGCAAGTCTTACCGCCGGCGTCCAACAGGAAAAAAGGAAGTTTTCCTGGAAAAATCTCGCAGAAAAAATCCTGTACGGCGCTTAATTCGCGGTTGTTTAAAAAGTCCTTTGATTCTTTAGAAGAAAATAATATTTTGATTAGTTGTCTTTTTTGATTTTTTTCTTAGAAAAAAATCAAAAAAGACAACTAATCCTTATTTTATAGTGCGTCCTTCTCGCAATCCCAATTCCACCGTTGAATCATCTCACCACGGTCACATCGCCCTTAAGCAAAATCGTTTCGCCATTGATCAGTTCGACGGTTGCGTACCAGACGAAGACCGCCGGGGCGACTATTTCGCCGCGGAAATCGCCGACCCAGCCCGCCGTCCGGTCGTTGGGTTGAAAGTCTGTATTCTGGAAGACCAGTTCGCCCCAGCGATCGTGTACCTGTAAGTTCCGGATGATTCGGATCCCCTTTTCGTCGGCGAATATCTGGAACACGCTGTTATTTCCGTCCGGATCGTCCGGCATAATGACATTTGGGACATAAATTGCGACATCGTCTTCCACCCAGATCAGCGTGCGCGCGCTTGCTTTGCAACCTTCCGGAGTGATGATCGTGACGGTGTACTGGGTGACCCGGTTGGTCGGACTGGCGATTGGTCGGAGCAGGTCTTCGATACTGGATCCGCTGAACTGTAGGCCTGTGGTCGGTTCCCACACCACGCTATCCAAGTTGCTTAGCGGATAACCGGGTGGCAGAATGGGCTCCAGTTGCTGCGAGGCGCCGAGTTCGATTACAAAGGAGGGCGGCAGATCCACGGCCGGCTTCACTGGTTCCGGGATCGTGATGGGCGTGTTTAGTTCGCATCCGTTTGCATCTTGGATGGCCAAATCATACATGCCCGGATTTAACTGGCTGAATACCGGCGTCGTTTCAAATTGTTGACCGCCATTGATCGAGTACAGGAAAGGCGGGATGCCGCCGGTCACCAGTTCGAAGCGGACTTCGCCTTTGGTAAGGATGCAGTTCGGGTTGGTCAGCGAGAAATCGAAATCGGCGGGTACGTTTGCTTCCTGTACGACGGCGATAGTTGCTGCAGCCGTGCAGCCGTTGGCCGGCGCGGTTGCGATTATCTGGTAAAGCCCTGCGGCGCCCACGGTTGGCGTGAGCGAATTGCCGCCCGTCAGAATTTGGCCGTTCGCGGTGTTCCAGGAGACCAGTGCTTGCGCCGGTGCGACCGTACTGTTGAGTGTGATCTGGGTAACCGTGCAGGTGAGCTTCGGCGCCGGCCCGGTTTGGATAGCCGGCGGCATCCGGTCTTCGGAGACGGTGACTTGTCGGCTGGCCGAACAACCGTTCTGAGTATTCACGGCAGTGAGCGTGTAAGTTCCGGGCGCATTGACCTGCGCGGCGAGTTGGTTGACGCCCGACACTATGGCGCCGTTCGCGGTCGTCCAGGAAATTACAGGCGCCGGACCGAGGTTATTGCCCGAGCCTTGGAGCGGAATGAGGGTCGTCAGGCAGGTCAGAACGCTCGGCGGGGCGATGCTCAGATCGGGCGGCGTGCTATTTTCTGTTACCAGGACGGCATCGGTGGCGGTGCAGCCGTTGAGGGTGTTTCTAACCAGCAGGACGTACGTGCCGGGTTCGCCAATTTGCGGGTTGAGGGTATTTGGCCCGGAGAGAATTTGTCCGTCCTGCGTTGTCCAGACGTAGGTAAAGTTTGCGCCCTGGCTGGAGCCGTTTCCGTTGAGCGTGAGGGTCGTATTTGCGCAGGTCAGCACATTGTCCGGTCCGGCGCCGGCAGTTGGGGCAGAGATATCCCGCGGCACATTGACCGAGGCGGTATCCCGGCAGCCGTTTGCCGTATTCAGTACCACTAGTATATAGTCGCCGGGTTCGTCCACGACGGGCGCCAGCGGATTCGTCAGCGACACGAAATTGCCGTTGGGCGTCGTCCAATTATACGTTACCCCGCTGCCTGTGGAGCCGGCCGCATTCAGCGAAATCGTCGGGTTGGAACAGTTTAGGACGTCGGGTTGGGCGATTGTGGCGATCGGGGGCGTGGTATTGGCGAGCGCTGTAACCTGATCGGTTCCCGTACAGCCGTTGAGCGCGTCTGTCACGGTTACCGTATATAACCCGGGCGCGCCGATCGTGGGGGAGGCGGTATTTGCGCCCGAAAGAATCTGGCCGCCGCCGGTCGTCCAAGCGTATTGGATATTCGGCGAGGCGGACGACAGGATTTGCGCCTGCAGCGGGACGTTGGTTACGGCGCAGGTGAGCGTTGGATTCTGGCCGGCATCCACTACCGGTTTTTGAATATTTTGGTTGACGGTTACGTTTGAGATGGCCGTACAGTTATTGGAAATATCGGTTACCGTCAGCGAGTACACCCCCGGCGCATTTACCTGCGGGGTGTTGGTGGTGGCGCCGGAGACAATATTTCCGTTGGCAGTTGCCCAGCTGTAGGTAAAATTCGGCCCACTGCTGGATGCCGATGCATTGATTTGGGCTGCGGTGGCAATACAGGTCAGGAGGGCGGGCGGCTGAATGGACGCCACCGGCACATCGTTGCTTTGGGTGATTGCGACTTGTGCCTGCGCCGTGCAACCATTGTCTTGGTTCACGATCGTCAGGACGTAGAGACCGGAGGCATTGATGACCGGGCTCAGTGTATTGGCGCCGGAGACAATATTTCCGGAGGCGGTAGTCCAGCCGGCGCTCAGGTTCGCGCCGCCGGATGCGCTGCCTTGGAGTTGAAAAATCGGTTGTGTACACGAGAGTTGGAATCCAGGACCTGCATTGGCAATCGGCGGCGTAAAATCTTCCGATACCACCACGACATCGGTGGCGGTACAGCCATTGAGCAGGCTGGCGATGGTCAGCGAATACGTGCCGTCCTGATTTACCAGCGGCGTGGGCGTATTGGCGCCGGAGACGATGTTGCCGTTTGCGGTAGTCCAATTCAGCGAAAAATTCGGCGCGCCCGGATTCGCGCCGCTGCCGATGGTACGGGTTGGGTTGGCGCAGTTAAGTACCTGATCGGGTCCGGCGAAAACCGGCGGTGGGGTAATATCCTGACTTACGGTCGTTTGGGCTATGCTGCTGCAACCGTTGCTGCTATTTGTCACGATCAGCTGATAAGCGCCCGGCAGGGTAGCGGTGATTTGCGGGCTGCCTTGGCCGCCTGCAATCCCGCCTGCCGGTCCGCTCCAGGCATAACTAAACGTCGATCCCAGGCTGGATCCGTTGCCATTGACCGATACGGTAGTGGCGAGGCAGGTCAACACCGCAGCCGGCGCGATGGCGGCGACGGGCGGGGTGATATTTTGCGCGACATCTACAACGTCCGAGGCCGTACATCCATTGGCGGTATTGGTCAGCAGCAGCGTGTAGGCACCGGGTTGATTGACGAGTGGGGACAGGGAATTTTGGCCGGAAATCAAGTTGCCGTTTGTCGTCGTCCAGAGTGCCGTAAAATTAGGCCCTGCGGAAGAGCCGGTTCCGTCGAGTGTCAGGCTTGTTTGCGCGCAGGTCAGTAATTGATTCAATCCGGCATTTGCTACCGGCGGCTGGATATCCCGGGCGACCTGCACATTGAAAGAAGCTGCGCAGTTATTATTGGTATTGCGCACCGTAAGCGTGTAAGCGCCCGGTTGATTGACTAGCGGGTTGAGCGTATTCGCGCCGGAGACGATATTGCCGTTGGCGGTTGTCCAGGAATAAGTAATCCCGGCGCCGCCGGTGGAGCCGGCGCCGCTCAGGGTCAGAGAAGACAGGTTGCAGTCCAGCGTATCGGGCGCTACGGCTATCGCAATCGGGATATCGGCATCGGTTGCCACGGTCACGGTCGCAGCATCGGTGCAGCCGTTTTGCGGGTTGGTCACCTGCACCGTGTACACGCCGGCTGCCGACACCGTGGCGGAAGGCGTATTTTCTCCAGACAGGATACTGCCGTTTGCGGTCGTCCAGATAAAAATTAGATTATTGCCGGGGGCGGCGCTTGATTGAAGCGTCACGCTACTTTGCACGCAATTAATGGTGTCTGGTTGCGCGATAACCGCCACCGGTGCGGCGATATCCTGAGCGATACTGACCGTATCAAAATCAGCGCAACCATTTTCCGGATTGAGGACGCTAAGAAAATAGACGCCGGGTGCGTTGACGACCGGGTTTGGCGTGTTTTCGCCGGAGACAAAATTGCCGCCGGAGGATGTCCACGAGTAGGAAAGCGCAGTATCCACCGGCATTCCCGCATCGCCCAGCGTGTAGTTTGTAATCAGGCAGTTCAGCGTAATTGGGTTGCCGGCTTCCGCCTGTGGAACGTTGAGATCGCTGCTTACGACGACGGTGTCTGCGGTGGCGCAGAGCGTTGTGGTATCTATGACTTGCAGGATATAGACCCCGGCGCGGTCAATAAGCGGTTGGAGCGTATTTTGTCCCGACACGAAATTTCCACCGATCGTGGACCAGTTCAGGCTGTAAGGTACGCCGTTCGACGAGCCGCTGCCGTCCAGATTAATGGTCGGCTGGTAACAATTGATGTCCGTGGGCGGCGCCAGTAGAGTAGTGGGTAAGCCGGACGCTAATTTTAACTGTACGGTATCTGCATCGGGACAAATATTATTTCCGGTGACCGTCACGGAATAGATTCCCGGCGTCACGGAAGAAATGCTTTGGGTGGTATCCCCTGTGGACCACAAGTACCGCATATTGGGAAATCCGCCGGTGGCAGTGAGCACTGCCGTATCGCCCGGGCAGATTGCCGGGCCTTGTATATCAATAACAGGCGTCGGTTTAGGTGGAATCGTGATGCTGGTTGCCCGGGTGCATCCTCGAGAATTGGTGACGGTCACGCTGTATGTACCCGGTTGGTTGATGACGATTCTAAACGTATTTTCGCCCGTGGACCAGGAATACTGCGAAAAAGCGCCGAACGCGCGCAGTGTATCCGGCTCTCCGGGGCATATCGTCGGGGCGGTCGGCGAGATATTGAACAAGTCCGGGTCTCCGTTTTGAATAGCAATTACACCGGTGCCAGTACAGCCGAAGATATTGGTAACGATCACTTCGTAAAAACCGGGCTCATATGCCTGGATCGGGTTGGTTGTCAGGCCGTTATCCCAAGCGTAAGCCACAAAATTGGGCGCCACGCTGATATTGATCGTGTCCCCTTCCGAGCACATGATGGAGGGCGCTGAGAGCACGGGAACGACCGGAGGCGACAGGGGCATGAAGATCGAGGCCGTGTAAGGGCAACCCAGATCGTCAATCATCGTGATGGCGTAGTTGCCCGGCCCGGTAATCGTGATGGGCGAGAGGTCGGTGATAGACGGCGGATTCCAGGTGTAGTCCGAGAAAGTATATCCATCGGTGTTCACGGTAATATCCACCGTGTAGCCTGGACATATCGCCGGCGGTCCGCTGATAGACAGCGCGCCGTCGAAGAAATCGCCGATCGTTGCGTTCATCAGGAAGTGGTCGCAACCGAAACCGGTAGCATCCCAGGAGTAGGTACCGGCGTCTGTGACGATGATTTTTTGAGCGATTTCGCCGGTGGTCCAAGTCACCACGAGCGGCGTTTGTTGGCCACTGAAGGTTTCGAGGAAAGCGCCGAGTGTGGCGGTTTTATCCTGGCAATTGATTGTTTTTTTGGTAATGCAACGCAAGTGGCCGTCCGGACTTTCCACCGTCTGCAGGATGGAATCCCCTGTTGTCGGCAGTACGATCCGATTGAGCGCGATATGGAGATCAGGGAAAGCCTGTGCGAGCACAGGGAGCAGCAGGCCGAAAGCAAACGGCAGGAGTGCCTTTTTAAAGGCAGGGTAGAGTTTTGACATACAGCAAAGGTTGTGTTGCACGAGCACAGGTGATTAAACGTGTTGCCGGATCCAGGCCGACAGGGCTGTTTTAGACGCTTGTTCAACCAATTTCATGGTTCCCCCCAGGCAGTCTATCATATCCCGCTGCAATGATACGAAAAACAGGTTTTTCGCTGTATGGCAAATAAATATTTTGTTTGTTTGGAGGCTATTCAAAATTAGCGCGCGCGCCTGCAGACCGGAGGAAAGTGCTGCAGGCGCGCGCGGCGGACGGCTTGGTAAGTAGTAAAATGTTCGATCAAACTTTCCACAGCCGCAGGAACAACAGTTCCAGGGCTAAGAACAGCAAAGCGAAAACGAGGCACCAACGCCACAGCACAACACCCTGATTTTGTTCATCCACTACCTGCGTAAAGTTTGCTTCCGCATTTTCGCTGAGGAGTTTCATTTTCGGGCCGAGTTCTGATTCGAGTTCTTCATCGCTGCGGTACTGTAGGTCGCTTTCTTTCCGGTCGTAGTTGAAGGCATATTCTGCGAGCGTCGAATCTGTTTTCAAGCTCAGGCGGTACCAACCTGCGCTGTGTACCTGTTTACCAGGTGTGAGGAGCACTTTGGAGCCGAGAATGCGTTGTTCCGGGATAAATTCGGCGGCAGCCGGGTCTTTTGCAGCGGTTTTTTCTGAGGATTGGCGCAGTTTATAGAGTGTTTCGCCGCCGGGCGATACGAGGTGTTTGGCTTCCAGCACCTCATTTTTGCCGATGGTATAGGCTACGGGACCGGATTTTGCACCGGCTACGGCCATTTTGAAGAGCATGGGCACAAAAATTTCGCCGTTCAGCACGAGGTCGCCGTACTGTTCGTCGAGCGGTGCGGCGTAGAGGTATAGCGCGCCATCGCCGAGCGGATATTTTGCCATGAGCAGCGCGCCGTCTCGGTAGCTCAGGATCGGTTCGCCTTTGTTGGCGGGCAGTTTATAATTTCCCTGGGTGCCTGGCAGGCGCAAATTAGCGCTTTTATTGAGATAAACATCGCGGAAAACGAATTCCTCCGTATTGATTTGGCCGGCTTGCCGGGCGACGGCGTCGAATGCGCCGAGCGGTCCGGCATTGAAAGCCTGGAGAAAAGGGTCGTAAGTGCCGAGGGGGGCATTTTTAGCAGGAAAAACCATGATATTGCCCCCATTTTGAGCAAAATTGGTGAGTTCCTGTGCCAATCCGGACGCAAGTGCCGGCAATTCGTTCAGGATGATCAGTTGGTATTCCGTGAAACTGGAATAGTCCAGCGCGCGGGCGTCTGCCTGCTCCAGCTTGAAATACGGCGCCCCTGCGAAAGCCTTGCTAAGGTATTTATTCGTTTGGCCGCTGTTTATGGCCAACACGTTGACCTGTTCGGCCACCTGGAAGGCGAGGTAGTAATCGTCGTCGAATTGTACCGGATAATCGGAAACCGACAAGCGCGCCTCGTGCCAGCCGGCGCGGAGGATATTAAAATCCACCGTATCTACGCGGCTGGCGCGTGCCGGCACACGCAGGGCGCCCACTGGTTTCGTTTGTCCGTCATAGCGAAAGCTCAGGCGGATGTCCTCGCTGTCTTCGTCGGATCGGTTGCTGATACGGACGAACAGCCGGGCGGGTTGGTTCAGGATTTGCACCGGACTGTCGAACCAGGCGCTGTCTATCGAGATATTATTTTCCTGGACTGCCCGCATTGGAGCGAGTTGCACCTCCAGGGTCGTGTCCTTAAATATGGACAAATCTGCAATGCTGGTCTGAAAATCAGAAATCAGGAACGCCGTTTGATTGGCTGCTTTCCCGGTTTGCAAGCCTTGTTTTTGGCGGGTGAGCACCTTGGACAGCTCCCGGCTTGCCGGACTTATTTTTATTTCTTCGATTCGGTTCAGCGCGTCTTCCTGGCTGATCAGGCGCTGATCGCGCCCTTCGAAGTCGTTTGTCAAAATCTGGAATCGGTCGCTGATGGCGTAGGCTTGCACGATTTCCCGCGCGCGCTGTTTGGAGCGTTCCAGCAGCGGCGCATCCTTGGCCAGTGCAGCCATGGAAAATGAATTGTCTATATATACGCTCACAGCCTGATCGCCGCGTTTTACGGCATTGGATTTCGGGATAAAGGGCTGTGCGAAAGCCAGTACGAGGAAAAGAATGGCTAGGCAGCGCATCAGCAACACCAGCAGGTTGCGAAGTTTTCGACGGCTGCTGCTTTCCTCTTTTACCGCTTTCAGGAAGCGCACATTGGTGAAATATACCCTTTTAAAGCGGCGAAAGTAGAAAAGGTGAATGATAATCGGCGCGGCGATTGCTGCTGCGGCAAAAAGGAATAGGGGGAACAGAAATTGCATAAGCGCGAATACAAATTTGGAACCCCAAAGGTAACTACTTGGCCGGGCATGCGCGTTTTTTTTTGACCAACGCGCTGCTGCGAACCACAAAAATCGTTTCGTCCGGCGCAAGATGGATTCTTTTTCGCCTCAGACGCAAGATGCCAAGCCCTTACAATTTACCGTAACTACTTAGCCGGCGCGTTGTCCGGCGAAAAAGGGATTTTTTTCGGACTTGGACGCGACCGGTTAAGCAGTTGCGGTAAAAAATGGACGCCCTGCAACGGCGGGGACGCGGCGCTACGATTTACACGCCCAGGATTCGGCGATTTCTAAATGCGTCCACGAACAGCAAATGATCATTCCGAACGATATCCGCGTATTGGAACGCGAAATTGCAGATGTATTTTACAAATTCCGATTCGCGGCCGTCGAGTACTTTCTGGATGGCTTCATCGGCGGAATACCCGATGAGCGTTTGATCGCTGTCATCGTCGGAGCAGCAGTGGATTTTGGCGATACACCGGCCCAGGCCGGCAACCAGTTCGAGTAAATCGTCCATATCATTGACGTCGCCCCAGTTCAGTCCGGCGGTATAGGGAGATACTTCGCAGATATACAGTCCTTTACCATCAACGCTTGCATGGCCGAGGAATGGATCGGCGTTTGCCTGGAGTGCGCGTTGGGATACGGTGGTGCGGTGTCCATCGTGTTTAAAATAACTGCGGGCGGCTGGGTCGTTGAGGTACCGGGATGGCGCGGCCGGCTGCGCGCCTTTCATCGAGATGATGATATCATTTTCGAGGGCTTCGTTTTCCCCTTCGAGCAATACGCTGAATAATTGCAGTCCTGCCGATCCAATTCCGAGTCCTTTACGGCCGACGATATCCTTTACCTTGTAGGCCATGCGGTTCCGGAGTTTATTTTTTGGGATACTGTCCAGATATTCCTGTACGGCCACGTCCAGTTTTTGGCGCGTTACGGCGTCCAGGGGCTGGATGTTTTTGTTGTTTTTAAAGCCGCGCTTTCCATCGCGTACTTCCGTTTCGTTATTCAGCAGGGTGATGCGCGTCATTTGGCAGGCTTCGTGGAGCACATCCAGCATAGCGCCGGTGGCGTTATCCAGCGTGAAGGCAAAATTTTTGTCTGCGCCTTTGGCGAAGCGGTCAATTTGTCGGGCATAGCTGCGGATTCCTTCTGACACGAAATCCCGGATTTCTTCATCGCTGAGCGCTTTTTGGAATCCGATCAGCACGAGGCTGATGGCAAAGCGCTTGATATCCCAGGTGAACGGAGCCACATACGCTTCATCGAAATCATTGACATCGAAAACGAAGCGACCGGCGCTGTTCATGTACGTACCGAAATTTTCGGCATGGAGGTCGCCCTGTATCCAAATGCGGCTCGTGCGATCGTCGAGGAAAGGATCTGAGGTGTCGCGGCTCAGGTCGGCATAGAACAGGCCGGCAGATCCACGGAAAAAGGCGAAAGCGCTTTCCCCCATTTTTCGAAATTTGCCGCGCCAGGCTGCCGGATCCCGCTCGATGATTTCGCGGTAGTTGTCAGCAAAGGACTGGATGATGAATGCCGAACGTGTTTCGGCAGATTCGCTCTTGATTTTGTCTACAAGGTTGGTCATGATGATATAAAATTAAGCGTAATAAAATGGTCGGTTCGGTATTTGCCGTCGTCAGCCTTGCATTCCGCGGGTGTTTGTGTTTTACGGTGGATCGTATGTAAAACACGGCTTTAGACTAATGCCGCGTCCAGCAATAGCGCATGAATATGGCGACCCATTTTTCCTTTCCGCTGCGTTGCTCGTCGGTTACATTATCCCGTATTGCGCCCTTCTCGCGCCTTGATGAAGACAAAATTTGTCTCCCCAATTCATCCGCTATTCACCGGACGCGGCACTAATTTATTTTAGTTCCAGGTATTCAAATGACGCGCGCACCGGCAGGGTGGCTGCGGCCTGTTCGTATTCCGCTGAAAAGTAATAATGTTTGACTAATTTGGCATCTGCAAGCGCGGTATGGATGCCGTCTCCGGCGATCAGGTCGCCGTTTGTACCATCGTCAAACATCGGCATTGTTTGGAAGGCGAAGCCTTTATCCGCGCGATAGTGCAGTCGGCTGCTTGCGTCGTTTCCGGCCTTGAGCGTGAAGCGCCACTGAGTTCCCTGTTTGGTTGGTTTTTCCGCTTCCAGGGTGGGGGTTTCGCGGGTCATGAGCGGATGTTTTGACAGCCATTCCGTTCGTTTGGTCATCAGGTAGCGGATACCGATGACATTATCTGCTCCGAGACGCATGGTTGAATCCAAGCTGTTTTTAAACGATGCGTAGGAATACAATTTGAGTGAATCCCGTTGCACGATCGGATCAATTTCCGCCTGGATCGCCGCTGCGCGCTGCAACAGGGCACCGTTTTCAAGGAATTCCTTGAGGATAGTGCGGTAGTGTGCCAGATAAATTTTCCGGTAATAGGCATTTTTCAGCAACTGCGAGATCAGCGGACGGCGCGGATTGTTTATTTCCGCCAGGGGTTGCATCTGGATCAGTTCCTGATCCGGCATTTCCGTGAAGCTGAAATTGCGACGCCAGCCGCCGAGCGACATATTCAGATCCCAGATAATTGGATGCGCGACGCCGGTGGAGTCGAACCAAAGGTAATAATTGTGCGACAGGGAGCCGTTGTAACTGTCGAGGTTCACGAGGACATTGTTGATTGCCAGCATCCAGAGGGTTTGATCCACGTTCAGGACGCTTTCGATCTGATCCGGATTTTTATTCAATGTTTTGATCAATTTGAGCAGCGGCTCCCAGGCGCCGGCTTGATCTACCTCGTAGAACGCATCGTAGCAACCAGGGCTGTCATTCAGGTAACTGAGTGAGGCGTTTTCTCCTTTGGGGCAGCCGCTTTGGCTGCGCACGCGCTTCCAGTTATCCGGGTCGCACTTAACGAGGAAGCCCGGCCCCGCTCCGAAGTTATTTTTGATGAACAGTTCGTCCACCGATTCGGTATTGACATAGAGCCCGTAGAACTGATTATTCACATATACGGATGCGAAATTGCAGCGCGGCGCCGGCATGTAGCGGCGCACCACATCGTAGGTAAGCGGATCGCGCAGGAAGCTCGGATCCATGAACGCGTTGGACAACTTAAGCGTGCTGTGCCCGCTTTTCAGCGCTTGCGTTTTGTTTACCAGGTTGAGTTTGATATTGAACGGCAGTTTTTTATAGGTTTCGTTGCGCGTTCTGAAATACGAGCTGTTGCCTTTGTAGCGGATGCCGGCGTCCTTATATCGAACTTTATTGACCGTGACATCGCCGGCAATTCGGCCGTCCGGATTGTTTTTTTTGAGTGAATCCAGCAGGTCGTCCCAATTTGCCTGCGGAAAATCAATGCGAATTTCCTGCACGGCCGGCCCGTAAAAATCCTGTGTCTGTGCCTGAGTCTGGGCTTGGGCAGCTGTGCGTGCCGACAGCAGGAGACAAACAAATAAAAGGCGTTTGAGCATGTATTATTTATTTAAATCGGAAAGTTTAACCTTTTTAGGTTGCATTCTGTAGTTTGCGGGGAAAAAAGACACCGCACCGGCGTTTTCAGCGACCACATAGCATTCGATTTCTGCGTCTTCCGTAGGCGCATCCACCAGGGCGGTGAAGGCTTTCGCGCCGGCGGGCAGTCCGCCGACCGTATCTTCCGACAGCAGCATAGAGCGGTAAGGCTGCTCTTTCCCGAAGCGATAGTACAGGTGGATACGCTGCGGGAATCGGTCTGCTTTGACGTTGATTTTGAACATATTGATCTTTTGTTTGTCGAATTTTCCGCGTCCTTGCACGCTGAACTCCGTCACGACGGAGGGGAGCGCCGTCAAATCCGGATGGCTTTTCAGGTAGCGCGATCTTTTCGACATCAGTTCGATGATGCCCGGAATTTTACTGCGTTTTCCGATTGTTTCGGTGAGGCTGCGCTGGAATTCGTCTGTGCTGTAGCTCTTGTTGGGGTCTTCTTCGAACGCTTTTGCGATGCGGGATTGATAGGCGCGGGCGAGCGTTTCGTATTCGCCGTTTGCGAAATTTTCCTCGAGGATTTGCCGCAGATGCGCCAGGTAGGTTTTTTTGTAAAATTCGTTTGCCAGCAATTTGCTGATCAGCGGTTTGTACGGGTTGTCGGCATGGAGCAGGGGATCTAATTTTTGTAGTTCCTTCAGGTCGAGGTCGCTGCCTTTTCCGGTATTTTTAAAGCTTCCGAAGGCGAGGTTCAGATCCCATGGAATCGTCTGGAAGCGACCGAAGTTGTCTTTGTAGAGGTAGTAGTTGATGCTGTAATTGCCGGAATAACTGTTGAGATTGACCATCGCGTTGTTGAGGGCGAGCATCCAGAGCGCGCAATCCACGTCGAGTACGGTTTCGATATTTTCCGGGTTTTGGTTGAGGACGCGGGTCAGTTCCTGCAGATCGAGCCATCCCTGTGCGGACGACATTTCGAAGTTTCCTTTGTAGCAAGCCAGGTTTTCTTCATACTCCAGCGAGCCGAAGATATTTTGTCGGCAGGATTCGGGCGTCGGCGATTTATAATCCACGCCGGCTTTGAAAAACGCGTTGCCATCGGAGTTGTAGTGTTCGCGGAGGAACTGTCCATCCACGCTTTCCACATTGACGAACAGCCCGACATATTCGTCGTTGATATACAATTTCGTGTAGCAGGCGCGGGGCGACGCCGTATATTTCCGAGCTATTTGGTAAAAAAGCATCTCGCGGATCAGGCTGGGATCGCGGAGCGCGGAGGAGAGTTTCAGCGAGGTATATCCCTGGTGTTTGGAGTCTTTATCGGTGTAGTTGAGTTTAATTTGGAGGGGATTGCGTTTCAGTCCGAGCTGGTAAGAATTATTTCCACGAAACCGAACGCCGGCGCCGGCATACCGCTTGCCGTCAATTTCCACCTCGCCGTTCATCATGTTTTCGCCGTAGAGTCGCATGGAATCGAGCGCGTCCACCCAATTGGTTGCGGGGAGTTTGATGCGAATTTCCCCGATGGTATTGGGATCGTACAGCATCCGCTCCGCGCTTTTACCGGTTTGGGCGAATAGGTAGGCGGGGATGAAGGCGGCAATAAACAGCAGCAGTTTTTTCATAAAAATAGCGCTTGAAGAGCGTGTTTAGATTGATTGAAAAAATATTTATCGGGTTTGGTTTTCGGCCTGCGGCAAAGGTACGTCAAATGATGGTTTCAAAAGATTCTTCTGTTTCCGGGGGAAACAGTTTCATCAGCGCGGCAAGTTTTTGTTGGTGCATATCGCGGAAAATCCGGGCGATGTGGTCTAAAAGACCGGCATCGAGTAGTTTTCGGATGTTTTCGGGGTTTTGAAAACGCGCATCGTCACCCAGCTTATAGATTTGCTCATAGTCTGCGTTTTCAATTTTCACGCTGGTTCGATGATCCATACGGAAAATCGAAATTTTAAATTCGGGGTGTTCTATCTGACCGATAATACGCATAAAGGTTGCCAAAAAGAGGATAAATGAGTAGATATTGGCTTAAAATCAGGTATTTCCCGCTTGATCGCCGGCGCCTAAGTACGTTTGCAGACTGGCTGCGGCAGCGGCACCCAGCAAGGGGCCGATCAGGTAAATCCACAGATCCGCCCACGCGATCCAACCGCTCATCGCCATGCCGAACGCCAGTGCCGGATTAAAAATCGCAAAGGAGACGGCGCCGAAAGGATAGATCAGGGCGGCGAACAGGGCGCCGCACACCAACGCGCCTGCCACGGGCGGGGTGGGGCGGCGCAGGAAGGCCAGCGTAAGTATAAAGGCGCCGAGCGTTTCCGCCACGATCGAGCCGATTTCGTCGTTCAGGTGCGGCAAAATTTCGTCCTGTTTGATGCAATCAAGCAGGAAGACGCTGAAAAATGAACCGAGCAGGGCGCCGATTACTTGCGCCAAGATGTAATAAGGCGCTTCTAACCGGCTTATCCGCCCGCCTATCAACATCGCCAGGGTAAAAACCGGGTTGAGGTGGCCGCCGGAAATGGGCCCGAATACGGCCATAAGGCTTGCCAGGGCGACCCCCGCAGCCAGGGGCGCGGTGAGCATGCGGGCATCGGGGTCGGGAATAATTGCCAGTATGATGACTAAAAAAAAGACGCCAAGTCCTTCTGCAAGGTACTTTCTCACGTGTTTTTTGATTTCTGAATGAATGATTGCATTTTTGCCAGCGCTAAAATAGGTATTCCCCGCCGGTCGGCGGTAATATGTCGCTAAAATTGTGAATATGAAACTTAAATTATTTTTTCTGCTGTGCGCACTGCCGCTGTCTTTTTTTCGCGTTTCCGCGCAATCGCAGCCATTAACGCCTGAATTATTGTGGAAACTGGGTAGGGTAGGCCTAGAGTGCGTATCCCCCGACGGTCGGTACGCGGTGTACGGTGTGCAGCGCTACGAGGTGTCGGCGAACAAGGGCGCGCGCATGCTGTACAGCCTGGAACTGGCTACCGCCAAAATTCGGGCGCTGACGCCGGAAAACCAAAGCGCCTCCGATGCGGAGTTCCATCCGGATGGCAAGCGCATCGGTTTTTTGCTGGACGGCAAACTCTGTGAAGTCAGCCGGGAGGGGTCGCCCATTCGCAAGGTTTCCGATTTGGAAATCAACGGGTTTCATTATGCGCCCAAGGGAGACTACCTCCTCTTTACGCAGGATGTCAAGATGGAAAAAACGCCGGCAGAAATCTATCCTGACTTACCCCAAACCAGCGCTCGGTTGATCGACGGCCTGTTCTATCGCCATTGGAAATCCTGGAACGACTACCGCTATAGTCAGGTGTTCTACGTCCCCTACACGGAAGCCGGTCTGGGCGGGACACCGATTAATATTATCAATGCGCCCTACGACTGTCCGCTCCGGCCGATGGGCGGTATGGAGCAGGTTTGCTGGAGCCCCGACGGCCGTTTCATCGTGTATGCTTGTCGGAAGCAGGCCGGTACTGCGGAGGCGCAAAGTACCAATTCGGACATTTACGTCTATGAACTCGCCTCGGGTAAGACCCTGAATTTTTCCGAAGATCTTCCCGGTTACGACCTCGATCCCTTCTTTTCGCCCGACGGGCGGTATCTGTGTTGGACAAGCATGGCTCGGCCCGGATTCGAAGCGGATCGTACCCGACTGATGATGCTGGATACCCGGACGCAGATGCGCACGGAGCTCACAGAGGGCTGGGATTACGAGTGCAACCACCCGCGCTGGTCGGCAGACGGGCAATCGCTTTTTTTTCTGAGCGCCAAAGATTTCACATATCAGTTGTTTCAGATCAATTTGAAAGATCGTGCCATCCGCCAGATTACGGAGGGTATGCACGATTACGCAGCCTTCCGGGTGGCCGGTAATTATCTGGTTGCCCAGCGCGGCTCCATGTCTGATCCAGCGGAAATTTACCTGGTAGATCCTGTCGGCGGCGCGGCGCGGCGTATGACTTTTGTAACCGCCGAACTCTGGGATACGGTCTCAAAAGGAAAAGTGGAGCGCCGTACGGTGCGCACCGCCGACGGTCGGGATATGAATGTCTGGGTCGTATTGCCGCCCGGTTTTGATCCTGCCGTGCAATATCCGGCCTTGCTCTACTGCCAGGGCGGCCCGCAATCGGCATTGAGTCAGTTCTTCTCGTATCGGTGGAACCTCCAGCTCATGGCCTCCAAGGGGTACGTGGTGATTGCCCCCTGTCGGCGAGGTATGCCCGGCAGTGGGCAGGCCTGGTGCGACGCCATCAGTGGCGATTGGGGCGGCGGCGCTATGCAGGATTTGTTGGATGCGACCGATGCCGTAGCGAAAGAACCCTGGGTGGACGAGCGCCGGATCGGCGCCATTGGCGCCAGCTTCGGCGGGTACTCCGTCTATTGGTTGGCCGGGAATCACAACAAGCGTTTCAAGGCGTTTATATCCCACTGCGGTTTGTTCAATCTGGAGAGTTTCTACGGCACTACCGAGGAAGTGTGGTTTCCCCAGTACGATTTAGAGGGCGCCTATTGGCAAAGCCCGCTTCCGGAGGCATACCGCGACTTCAGTCCGCACCGATTTGTTCAAAACTGGGACACCCCCATCCTGGTCATGCACAACGAGTTGGATTTTCGGGTTCCGATATCGGAGGGTATGCAGGCATTTCAGGCGGCGCAGTTGCGCGGGATTCCCTCCCGATTTGTCTATTTCCCGGACGAAGGCCACTGGATGTCGAAGCCTCAGAACAGTATGGTGTGGCAGCGGGAGTTTTTCTCCTGGCTCGACCGTTACTTGAAATAAAATAGGCCCTCATCCTGCATTTCGCGGATAGAGGGCCATCCCAAAAACCGATTACGTCTTTAGATTGTAACTACTTAGCCGGCTCGCTGTCTGGCCCAAAAAGTCCCATTTTCCGCCATACTTCGCAATTTTTTTTGACCGTAGCGCTGCTACGGCCTGCAAAAAATCGCTTCGTCTGGCAAAAAATG
>JAUMBL010000232.1:0-4374 GCA_032115775.1 Saprospiraceae bacterium
TATCCGTCTTTTACGGTTCCAATCCGGCAAATCTCCAATTGTTTAACTATCGCTGGAATACCACGCCGCCGCAACTGACGTCCGAGGCTGCCGGACTGGCGGCTACGCAGACCTACCGCGTCACGATATCGGATAACAAAGGCTGTTCGACTGTCCAAACGGTGACGATGGGCAACCGCGAACCGGTAATCGCGCAGGCGATGCAAACCCAGCCTGCCGATTGCCACGGCGCTGCGACCGGCAGAGCGGCAGGCAACGGTAGCGGCGGACAGGCGCCCTACACGTACTTTTGGAACACCCCGCCTACGCCGCAAACCGATTCGGCGGCCGTGAACCTGCCGGCAGGTGACTACCGGGTCACGATAACCGACGCCAACGGATGTTTCGGCGTCGCAACGGCAACCATTAGCCAGCCTCCCGCCTTATCGGCCTCCCTGAGCAGCACGGTGGTCAGTTGTTACGGCGGCAGCGACGGCAGCGCGCAAATTCAAGTATCCGGCGGCACGCCGCAATACACCATAGCTTGGGCCGGCGGTACAAGCGATCCGGTGATTTCCGGATTGTCGAGCGGACTCACGACCGTCACCGTAACCGATGCAAACGGCTGCAGCCAGGTGCGCGCAACGGAAATCGGACAGCCGGACGCGCCGTTAAGCGGCACGGCCACGGCTACAGACGTTCGTTGTTTTGGCGGACGGGACGGCCGCATCCTGGTTGCAGGCGCCGGCGGCTCCCCACCCTACCGTTACGCCCTAAATAATGGGGCGCTCAACGGTTCTTCCGTTCAAATCGGCCTGCAAGCCGGCGAATACACACCCAGCCTGATAGACGCAAAAGGCTGTACTTTTACCCTGCCGCCTATCCCTGTCGGCCAACCGCCGGCAATCGTGCTGGATTTGGGCCCCGATATTACCGTCACCTTGGGCGAAGGCGTGCAACTGTCCGCCGAGATCGAACATGCCGAAGAGCCGGTTCAATATACCTGGGATCAGGCCTCCGCCTGGCTGCTCAGCTGCCCCGACTGCCCGAATCCGTACATAGACTCGATTTATTATCCCCACGTATTCACCCTGTCGGCGGAAGACGCGCGCGGATGTTTGGCGACTGATCAGATCAAGGTTTTGGTAGATAAACCGCGACGAATCCACGTCCCAACCGGGTTTACGCCGAACAACGACGGCAGCAACGACCGCCTGATCGTACACGGACAGGCAACGGCGCGTATTCTGGATTTCCGGATTTACGATCGCTGGGGCGAAGTGGTGTACCAGGCCAAGGACTTTCCGACCAACGATCCGGCAACAGGTTGGGACGGTATTTTCCGGGGGCGAGAACAAGATCCGGGCGTGTACGTGTGGATTTTGGAGGCGCAATACCTAGACGGCGTAAAAGAAGTGTTCAAAGGCAACACCGCTTTGATTCGCTAATACTACCTTTGCGGTTATGTACGTATTGCTGATTTCCATTGTGATCGGGCTTTTTGTGGCCATGCTGTTTCTGAACTTGTACTTCCGCGCCCGCGTATTAAAAGTGTACGGCGTGCTGGTGCGCAACCGTGTGCAATTCGGTGCGGCGCACATCTTCAACCGCCAACGTTTGGAAGCGGAAGTACTGCCACGTTACCCGCAATTTCGCGCGGAAATTGAGGCCTTCGTCCGGCATATCCGCTATTCGATCCGCATGGCGACCGTGCTGCTCTTTTTGATCACGCTTTTCGGCGCGATCCTCATGTATTACCGCGACCTGTAAGAAACTGTTTCTAAACCTTTCTCTATGCCATCGAGCATCCGACTCGGCGTTTTCGGCGCCGGACACCTTGGAAAAATTCATTTAAAATGCGCCTTGGCTGCGCAGGGCATCGAGCTGGTTGGTTTTTACGATCCGGACGACAAAAATGCGGAAAGCGCAATGGCGCAGTTGCAAGTACGCCGGTACGCAAGCCCGGAGGCCTTGCTGGCAGAGACCGACGCCGTTGATATCGTCACACCGACCGTTACCCATTTTGCGCTGGCGGTGAAAGCCGTTCAGGCCCGCAAGCATATTTTTATAGAAAAACCGGTGACACAAACGGTAGTAGAGGGCAAAGCCTTGCTGGAAATGACCGCTTCAAGCGGGCTCAAAATACAAGTCGGTCACGTCGAGCGTTTCAATCCGGCGTTCACGGCTTTGCAGGACATCGCTTTATCGCCGATGTTCATCGAAAGCCACCGGTTGGCTGCCTTCCAACCGCGGGGCACGGATGTGTCCGTCGTGCTGGATTTAATGATCCACGATTTAGATTTGGCGCTGCATCTGATCAAAAGTCCGGTAACGAACGTATCCGCCTCCGGCGTTGCCGTGCTCAGCGCCACGCCGGATATTGCCAATGCGCGGCTGGAGTTTGCAAACGGCGCCGTGGCCAATTTGACGGCCAGCAGGATTTCCCTGAAACAGATGCGCAAAATGCGGCTGTTTCAACCAAATGCTTACATCAGCCTGGATTTTTTGGAAAAAAACGCCCAAATCATTCGCCTGTTCGATGAGGACGAGCCCAACCTCCCGGCGCCCGACAAACGCATGGAATTTGATACGCCGGCCGGCAAAAAATGGCTCCAGGTAGAGATGCCCGAAAGCGAACCGGTCAACGCCATCCAGCGGGAGCTGGAGACGTTTGCAGAGAGCATCCTGAACGATACGCCCACCCGCGCGCCGTTGGAAGACGGGCTGGCTGCACTGGAAGTCGCGCATCGAATTTTGAAAGAAATGGAGCATCGTCGAAAAATGGCGCAGGTCTATAATAATGTCACCCCTTCGGGGTTTTAGCTACCTATTTTGTATGAAAAAAATCCTCCTGCTCGTACTCCTCCTGCCTGCCTGGTGCGCAGCGACCGGGCAGTCGCCGCGCCGCATCCAGGCGATTCACGCGTTTGAGCAAGCGCGTTACGAGGCCTTGGTAAAACGCAATTTTCAGGCGCTGGAGTCCATGATTGCACCGGAATTAGTATATACCCATTCCAACGGCAACCTGGAAGACCGGCAGGCGTACTTTGCCGCTTTAGAACAGCGTACGTACGTATTTAGCAAATTTGAATCAGACAGCACGTTGTACCGATTTTTAAACCGGCGCACCGTCGCAGCCACGGGTATCGTCCGAATTGCGGGGACTTACCGGGATAATCCCTTCGATATTCGGGGGCGATTTACCGCGGTGTACGTCCGCCGGAAAAGCCGGTGGCAATTGCATACCTGGCAGACCACGAAGTTATAGCTGATTAACGGGATTTTGTAAATAAGCATTTCGCCACCTTCGGCGGCGAAATGAAATAATGTTCGTGCGCCTGTTTTTTTGATTTTTTTAGAAAAATCAAAAAAACAGGCACACGAACTAAATATTTTTTTGTTTGACGGGTCTTCAAAAGAAACGGAAGTTTTACATAACCCCGCCAATGCGACACTAGTTCCGCGATTTGGCGTCAAACATAGCGAGTAATTCGCCGAGCGTTTCCCGCAAATCCTTGCGGTGTACGATCAGGTCGAGGAAGCCGCTTTCCAGCAAAAATTCGGAGGTTTGGAAGCCCTCGGGAAGTTCGCGCTTGATCGTTTCCCGGATTACACGAGGGCCTGCAAATCCGATCAATGCGGCTGGTTCGGCCAGGTTGAGGTCGCCCAACATCGCGAAGGAGGCGGTGACCCCGCCCGTTGTGGGGTCGGTCATCAGCGAAAAGTACGGAAGGCGTGCTTTGGCCAGCAGCGTCAGTTTCGCGCTTGTTTTTGCCATTTGCATGAGTGAAAAAGCGCTTTCCATCATGCGGGCGCCGCCGGATTTGGAAATAATGAGCAGGCCGGACTGCGTCGCGAGGGCGTGTTCGATCGCGAGCGCGATTTTTTCGCCGACGACGGCGCCCATCGAGCCGCCGATGAAGCGAAAATCCATCGCAGCCACGACCAGAGGAAATTTATTGACTTTGCCTTCCGCCACGGCGAGGGCGTCCTTCAAGCCGGTCTTTACGTAAGATTCTTCGAGGCGTCGGGCGTACGGCTTAAGATCGGTGAATTCGAGGACGTCCACCGAGACCAGATCGTCGAAGAGTACCTTACAACTTTTTTCGTCAAAAATGATTTCGAAATATTCCGCAGATCCGATCAGGCTGTGGTAATCGCACTTGGGGCAGACGTACAGATTTTCCCGTAGCTCCTTGGTAGTACTGGTTTCCTTGCATTTTTTGCACTGGTACCAGACGCCTTCCGGAACGTCTTTTTTAGCCTGCGTGGCCGTGTTAATGCCTTCTTTCAATCGTTTGAACCAACTCATAGCGCGTGATTTCGAGCAAATATACGGCGCATCTTAAAAATATAGCGCGCGGAATTTTCCCCGGCGCTTTTCAGCGGGTATTT
>JAUMBL010000233.1:0-20877 GCA_032115775.1 Saprospiraceae bacterium
TCGCGCGCGATCAGGCGCGTGAGGTCAATCGGGAAACCGAAGGTGTCATAGAGTTCGAAGGCCTGGCGGCCGTCGAGTACGCCGCCCTGTCCGATTTCCAGCGTTTCGATGCGTTTCAGGCCGCTTTCGAGGGTGCGGAGGAAAGATTTTTCCTCTTCGAGGATTACTTTTGTCACAAAATCAATCTGCGATTGCAGTTCCGGGAACACCTCGTCGAATTCCTTCGCCAGGATTGGCGCCATGCGGTAGAGCACCGGCTCCTTCAGGTTGAGGAACGAGTAGTAATAGCGCACGGCGCGGCGCAGGATGCGGCGGATCACATAGCCGGCGCCGGTATTCGAGGGCAATTCGCCGTCGGCGATGGCGAAGCTCACCGCGCGCAGGTGGTCGGCCACCACGCGCATGGCCACGTCGGTCTTGCGCCAATCGGTTTGGATGCCCGGGTACGAACCGGTATAGGTAATGCCGGAAAATTCCTCCAGGAAGCCGATGAGGGGGCGCCAGAGGTCCGTATCGTAGTTGGAGGCGGCGCCCTGGACGGCGCGGCAGAGGCGTTCAAAGCCCATCCCCGTGTCCACGCTTTTCGCGGGCAATTCCTCCAGCGAGCCGTCGGCTTTCCGGTTGAATTGCATGAATACGTTATTCCAGACTTCGATGACGTTCGGGTCGTCGGCGTTCACCAGTTCGCGGCCGTCTTTTTGGGCGCGTTCGCTGTCGGGCCGCAGATCCACATGAATTTCCGAGCAGGGGCCGCAGGGGCCTTGTTCGCCCATTTCCCAGAAATTTTCTTTTTTGCCGAAAGCAAGGATTCGGTCTTCCGCGATAAACTGTTTCCACACATCGAACGCCTCTTGGTCAAACGGCAGTTTTTCTTTTTCATCGCCTTTAAAAACCGACACATACAGGCGGTCTTTCGGGATTTTATAGACTTCGGTCAGCAGTTCCCAGGACCAGGCCAGCGCTTCTTTTTTAAAATAATCGCCGAACGACCAGTTTCCCAGCATTTCAAACATCGTGTGGTGGTAGCCGTCGAAGCCGACGTCCTCCAGGTCGTTGTGTTTACCCGAAACGCGCAAGCATTTTTGCGTGTCCGCCACGCGGGGCGCGGGCGGGGTTTGATTTCCCAGAAAAAAATCTTTCAGCGGCGCCATCCCCGAGTTGATAAACATCAGGGTCGGGTCGCTCTTGGCCACCATCGGCGCAGAGGGAATGATCTTGTGCGATTTGGAGGCGAAAAAATCGAGAAATTGGCGGCGGATAGCGCGAGATGTCATAGCATTAATTTTATACGGCGACCCCGAGTCGCCAAAAAAGTGCGCAAAATTAAATACAATAACGCTAAAAATCCGCCCCACGGCTCGGTTTAATTTAACACGCCTCCGGCAAGGGCTCCCGGAAAAGCATCGCAAATTTTCCAACATCCTGCGTACCTTTGCCCCAAAGGATAAATAAACTTTTCCATGTATCGCACCCACACCTGCAATGAGCTCCGCCTGGCCGACGCCGGCAATACCGTCACCCTGGCCGGCTGGGCCGCTACCATCCGCGACAAAGGCGCCCTGCTTTGGATTGACCTGCGCGACCGCTACGGCATCACGCAACTCGTGTTCGACGAAAATTACACAACGCCCGAACTCTTCGCCCAGGCGCGCAGCCTCGGCCGCGAATTCGTGGTGCAGGCAACCGGCATCGTGATCGAACGCGAATCTAAATCCGGTAAAATACCCACCGGCGAGATCGAAATAAAGGTGTCGGAACTGAAAATCCTCAACGCCGCCAAAACGCCGCCCTTTACAATTCAGGACGACACAGACGGCGGCGACGAGCTGCGCATGAAATACCGCTACCTCGACCTGCGCCGCAATGCCGTGCAACAAAATATCCTCTTCCGCTCGGCGATGGCGCTGGAAACGCGCAAATACCTGGCCGAACAAGGCTTCGCCGAGGTGGAAACGCCCTTCCTGATCAAAAGTACCCCGGAAGGCGCCCGCGATTTCGTCGTGCCCTCCCGTATGAACCCGGGGCAGTTTTACGCCCTGCCCCAAAGCCCGCAAACCTTCAAACAGATTCTAATGGTGGCCGGACTGGATAAATACTTCCAGATCGTGAAGTGTTTCCGCGATGAAGATTTGCGGGCCGACCGGCAGCCGGAATTTACGCAGATTGACTGCGAAATGTCGTTCGTGCACCAGGAAGATATTCTCCAAACCTTTGAAGGCCTCACCCGCCACTTGTTCCACACCACGCTTGGAATCGAACTGCCCGTGTTCCCGCGCATGACTTACGACGAAGCCATGCGCCGCTACGGCTCCGACAAACCCGATATCCGCTTCGGCATGGAATTCAACGACCTCGGCGACCTCGCGCGCGGAAAGGGATTCCCGGTCTTCGACAGCGCCGAAACCATCCTGGCGATCTGCGCCGAAGGTTGCGCCAATTATACCCGGAAACAACTGGACGATCTCACCGAATGGATCAAACGCCCGCAAATCGGCGCAAAAGGCCTGGTGTACGCCCGATACGAAGCCGACGGCAGCGTCAAATCTTCGGTGGATAAATTCTACAGCCCAGAAGACCTTCAAGCCTGGCTCGATCGCTGCGGCGCAAAACCCGGCGACCTGCTGCTGATCCTCAGCGGAGAAGAAGAAAAAACGCAAAAACAACTCAGCGAACTGCGCCTCGAAATGGGCGCCCGCCTCGGCCTGCGCAATCCCGAAGTCTTCAAACCGCTCTGGGTCGTGGATTTTCCCCTGCTCGAATGGGACGAGGACGCCGGCCGCTTCTTCGCCATGCACCACCCCTTCACCTCGCCCAAACAAGCCGATATTCCTAAAATGGATTCCGACGACCGCGCCGTGCTCAAAAGCATGCGCGCTGATGCGTACGACCTGGTGCTCAACGGCGTGGAAATCGGCGGCGGCTCGATCCGGATCCACGACCGCGATCTGCAAAGCCGCAATTTTCGCCTGCTGGGCTTCTCGCCCGAAGAGGCCGAATCGCAATTCGGCTTTCTGCTCGGCGCGTTCGAATTCGGCGCGCCGCCCCACGGCGGGATCGCCTTCGGCTTCGACCGCCTTTGCGCAGTCATGAACGGCGCCAATTCAATCCGCGACTTCATCGCCTTCCCCAAAAACAACCAGGGACGCGATATGATGATAGACGCACCCAGCCCCATCGCAAACGCGCAGCTGGACGAACTCGGCCTGCACGTAAAAACCGAATAAGCAGTAATTACTTAGCCGGTGGCGGCGAGTAGTTACAACAACCGGTAAATGTAAAAATGTATGTGCCGGCAATTAACTAACCCGGCGATTTATCGCCGGGAATACGACGCGCTAAATTTTCCGGGGTTTCAACCCTTACACTTTTCTGGTCGGACGGCAGGGCTAAAATCACAAAAAGCCGTATTGTCACCGGGTTTGTATAAAAATACCTTTTGTTCTTTTAGAAGGAAAATAATATTTTAAACGGTTGTCTTTTTTTAATTTTTTCCTAAAAAAATCAAAAAAAGACAACCGTTCACTACCCAAAATTAGACACTACCAATCCGCAAATCCTATGTCCGATTCCGCTACGCCCGCGCCCAATCGCCGCCGCGAAACCCTGCTGCTGATCCTCGTGGCAGTCCTCGGCATCGGCGGCATCCTGGCGCTGCAACTCAGCCGGAAAGACCCGGTCACCAGCCAGGCAGACCGTGGCATGGTGCAATCAGCCGCCAACAATACCAACCGCGAAAACGGCAATGGCGCAGCCATCCAACGCGTGCCCGGCAACCTGATCCGCGAAAATGAACAGCCGGAAGCCGGCAGACCCTTCCTGTTCGAAATGGCCAATTTCTCCCAAGGCGCCGTGTACGAACTGGATCTCGGCGACGGCGTCCGCAAGGCATTCAGCAACCAGGGCACGCTGCAGCATACCTACGCCAAACCAGGCCCCTACACCGTGACACTCTACGCGCTGTTCGAAGGCGAAGCGGTCAAATTGCAGTCCGTCCAAAAGGTGGTCGCGCAAACCGTGCAGGTAGAGAAAAAAATCACGCCGGTTATTGATTTTTGAAAAATCTTTTTTGGGAAAAATATCTAATTTGCAGCCGGTATTTGCCAAAATAAAAAACGCGCAACACGATGAAAAAAATTGGTATTCTGCACGGTAAGGAAAGTACTTTCCCGGAGGCCTTCGTAGCCCGGATCAATGCAAAAAATAAAAAAGGCGTACAGGCCGAACCTACGCTGGTTGATGAACTCATGCAGGGCGAACCCGCGCCCTATGCAGTCATGATTGACCGCATCAGCCAGGATGTTCCGTTCTACCGCGCGTATCTGAAAAATGCCGCCCTGAATGGTACGGCGGTCATCAACAACCCGTTCTGGTGGAGCGCCGACGAAAAGTTTTTCAATAACTGCCTCGCGACCAAAGTCGGCGTGCCGGTGCCCAAAACGATCCTGCTGCCCTCCAAACAAATGCCGCCGGATACCAGCGCCCAGAGCTTCCGCAACCTGAAGTATCCGCTGGACTGGGAAAAAATGATCGAATACCTCGGCGGATTCCCGCTCTTTATGAAACCGCACGCCGGCGGCGGTTGGAAAAATGTGTATAAACTGCACAATCTGGACGAGTTTTTCGCCGCCTACAACGAAACCAATACACTGGTCATGCTGCTGCAAGAGGCGATCGAATTCGACGCCTACTTCCGCTGCTATTGCCTGGGCGGTAAGTATGTCCGCATCATGGACTATGAGCCCCGAAATCCGCACCACCTGCGCTATGTGGCCGATCACAAGGTACCCGCCGCGCTGCGCGCAGAAATGCAGGACTATGTGCTCCGACTCTGTCACGGACTGGGATACGATTTCAATACGGTGGAATTTGCCGTGCGCGACGGGATTCCCTACGCTATTGACTTTTGCAATCCGGCGCCCGACGCCGATGTGCACTCGGTCGGAGAAGAAAATTTCGAATGGGTGGTGGAAAACGCCGCAAACATGGCCATCGAACGCGCGCTAGCGCACAAAGACGGCGCCGATAACCTGACCTGGGGTACGTACCTGCGCAGCGCATCGAATGGCGACCTGCCTTCCGCCCCGCTCAAGTCCGCAAAGTCTTAAAAAACGCTTTCAGCAGCGCCGCGCATTCCGTTTCTAAAATGCCCATCTCGAGCTTCGTCTTGGGATGTAGCAGGGCTTTTCCGCCAAACAGCATAAAACCGCGCTTCTCGTCGGTCGCTCCGTACACCACACGGCCAATTTGCGCCCAAGCAAGCGCGCCCGCGCACATGACGCAAGGCTCCAGCGTGACGAAAAGCGTGCAGTCCGGCAAATACTTACTGCCGAGGTGGTTGGAAGCGGCCGTCAAGGCCATAATTTCCGCGTGGGCCGTTACGTCCGTTAATTGCTCCGTCTGGTTGTGCGCGCGCGCAATGATGCGGTTGTCGCACACGATCACTGCGCCAACGGGAATCTCCCCCAGTTCATAGGATTGCTGCGCTTCCTTGAGCGCTTGCTGCATATAATAGGCGTCGGAATGCACAGTGAGCATGGCGTCGGGAAATAGGATCTTCCGGGGCGAATCGCGGGTGAAAAAATGTAGAAATACTGCCTGCTGAACAATCCGTTTTTTGAAATGTTTAGAAAACAATTAATACGTGTAGAATGACACGCTACGGTCTGATCGGATTCCCGCTTTCGCACTCCTTTTCACAGCGGTATTTTACAGAAAAATTCGTCCGGGAAGGGCGCACAGACTGCCAATACGAAAATTTTCCGCTGGAAGAGATCGCCGCGCTGCCGGCTTTGCTGGACAAATACCCGGATCTCCGCGGGTTGAACGTGACCATCCCCTATAAAACTGCCGTCATCCCGTATCTGGATGCCCTGGATCCCGTCGCCGCCGACATCGGCGCCGTAAACACCGTCTTGATCCAAAACGGGCGATGCGCAGGCTATAATACCGATGTGCACGGCTTCCGCCAAAGCCTCCTCCAAATGGCGCAGGCGGCAGGATATACTGAGCTGCCTCCTGGCGAAGCCCTCCTGCTCGGGCGCGGCGGCGCCGCGCTGGCCGTCGCCTGGGTCTTCAAACAATGGAATATTCCCTGTCGGTTTGTTTCGCGCCAACCCAAACTGCCGGATGAAATCGGGTATCCGGATTTGCGCGCGCTCGATTTCGACGCCGTCCGCTGGATCGTCAACGCCACGCCCGTGGGCATGTACCCGAATTCGGACGCCTGCCCGGACTTGCCCTTCGACCGGCTGCATGCGCAACATTTTGTGTGCGACCTCCTCTATAATCCCTCCGAAACACTACTTTTGCAGCGCGCAAGGGCGCGCGGCTGTCCGGTGCAAAACGGACTTACCATGCTGCACGCGCAAGCCGAAAAAGCCTGGGATATCTGGCAGACATCATAAAAAGGTAACTACTAAGCTGATCGCGGCGGAGCAAAAAAGGATCCACTTTCGCCCAGCCGCGACCGAATAAACGGTTACATAAAAAGAACATCTATGCAAGGCGGCAAACAGGATTTGCTCATTGATTTTACCAACACGCAAAACGCATTCGCGCACCTGTCCAACCAGGAATTGCGTAAAACCGCCTGGCTGTTCAGTATGATGAGCAAACCCTGGCTGGTAAAGTATGGCTCCAACCTGGCGCTCTGGGCCGTGCGCAACCAAATCCCGCCGGCGGAAACAATCATCAAAAAAACGATTTTTTATCAATTTTGCGGCGGCTCTACCCTGCTCGACTGCCAGCCGCGCATTGACAAGCTGGCCGGCTCCGGGGTGCAGACGATCCTGGACTACGGGGCAGAAGGGAAGGAATCCGAACTGGATTTTAACCATACCATGAATGAAAATATCCGGGCGATTGATTTTGCCTCACGCAGCAAAAATATCCCGGTCGTAAGCGCTAAATTGACCGGCCTGGCGCGTTTCGGACTGCTCGAACGCATCCAGTCGGCAGAAATGCTGACCCGCGAAGAACTCGCCGAATACCGAAACGTCCTCAAACGCATAGACGCTATCTGCTACCAGGCCGCCCAAAAAGGCGTGTCGCTCTACATAGACGCGGAAGACAGCTGGATTCAGGATACGATAGACCACTTGGTGTGGCTCATGATGAAACGCTACAACAAGGAACGCGTGGTGGTGTATAATACCTTCCAAATGTACCGAACGGATCGCCTGCAGTTCCTGATGTCCAGTTTCGACCGCGCCCAAAAAGAAGGATTCCTGCTCGGCGCCAAACTGGTGCGCGGCGCGTACATGGACAAAGAACGCGAACGCGCCGCTGAAAAAAATTACCCAAGCCCCATCAATCCAGACAAGCAGGCGACGGACGATATGTACAATACGGCCCTGCGTTTTTGCGTGGACAATTATCAAAAAGTGGCGCTTTGCAACGCCAGCCACAACGCGGAAAGCGCCTTGTTGCAAGTGGAACTCATGGCGCGAAAAAATATCCCGCGCGACCATCCGCACATGATGTTCAGCCAACTCTTGGGCATGAGCGATATCCTGACTTTTAACCTGGCAGCCGCAGGCTTCCGGGTAGGAAAATACGTGCCGTACGGCCAGGTGGAGGACGTGATCCCTTATCTTATCCGCCGCGCTAAAGAAAATTCCGCTGTAACGGGCGATGTCGGCCGCGAACTGGCTTTCGTGCTCCGGGAAAAGAAACGCCGGGGCATTTAAATCGCCCGCGTCAGGCCGGCGCAAGGTACAGCCGCTCCACGGCATGCTCAATAAAATGGGGAATAATCGTATCAAACGTGCGCTGCACCTTCATCGGATTGGCTAAATCCCGGATCATTCGGTCGTAACGCAACGCACCGTGCTCATCTACAATTGCTTTTTTGCGCTCCGGCTCCATAAAATAAGCCAACAAGCCCTCCGGATTGGCCTCCGGGTGAAATTGCGCGCCCACCATCTCGGGACTGAAACGCATACCCATGAGTGCGCGCTCGTCCTGCGCGCGCGGACTCCGCGTTTCCATGCACAGGATTTGCATACCCAGCGCTTCGATGCGCGGCAAATCGAGTTCCACTACCTGGAAACGCCGGAAATCGGCAATGTAAAACGGATCGGGAAGGCCTTCAAAAAACGGCTCCGACTTGCCGGCGCGTGTTTTGTGCACCGGATACGTTCCAAAAGACATTTTCCACCGCTGGGTCACTTTCCCGACGCCAAAATGGTGGCAGGCCATTTGAAAGGAGTGGCAAATAAAAAAAACATATTTCTTCGGCACATCGTCGCGCTTGTTCCACTGCCACAGCGATTCGATGCGATCGAAAAAAGGCGCAAACCACGGGCCGTCGTTTTCCAGCGGATCTCCCGGACCGCCCGAAAAAATATACAGATCGTACGAGAGGTCAGGGATCTCGTGTTTCGCCCGCACATCAAAATGATCGAAGCGAAGGACGTTGGCATAACGGCTCAACATGGAATACAGCATCGGAATGCCGCGATTCGCATCGCCGTTGTACATATCTACCAGAGCAGCGCGGAGCATATCTAAATAATTGCAGACGGTATTCAACCCGGCGCGCCGGGCGAAGGTTATCAGTGTTGTTCAACAGGAGCAGGCGCGTAAAATCGTTTTTTTCGCTGCCGCTTTTTCTTTACAGGGATTATTTCGCAAGGTAGGAAACTCTTTCCAGGCGCGACGAACTCAATAATCCCGCACAAACAAGTCCTCAATCATTTTTCGGAGCGCATTTTTCCGCGCTTCGGGCGCATGCACAGCCTCCAGTTGCTGAAAAGCCTCGGTCTGATAGCGTTTTTGCGCCGCGGCAATCTGTTGGGGAATTTCATTTCGGTCAAAGATCGCGCGGACGGCGGCAATTTTTGCTTCCGGATCGTCCGAATTGCGCTGCATCCAATGGCGGAGTTCGGCCTGGTCGGCCGGCGAAGCGCAGGCCAGGGCGGTCAGGACGAGCAGGGTTTTTTTATTTTGGAGGATATCGCCGCCCACCTGTTTGCCGAATTTGAGCGGGTCGCCGTAGGTATCGAGGAGATCGTCCTGAATTTGAAAAGCGATGCCGGCGAGCCGGCCGAAGTCGTACAGTCGGCGCGCATCTTCGGGGTCGGCATGCGCGCAGATGGCGCCCATTTCGAGCGCGCCGCCGAGCAGCACGGCCGTTTTGAGTTCGATCATTCGGATATATTCCGGAATAGAGACGGAATCGCGCACCTCAAAATCCACATCCAACTGCTGGCCTTCGCACACTTCTGTGGCAACCCGGTTGAAGGTGTTCAACAAATCCGGGACGATCGTTTTATCCGGCACGGCGGCGAGGGCGCGATAGGCATAAATGAGCATCACATCGCCGCTCAGGATGCCGGTTGTGAGGTTCCAGCGGGTATGCACGGTGGGTTGGCCGCGGCGCAGGGGCGCGGCGTCCATGATATCGTCGTGTACCAGCGAGAAATTATGAAACAGTTCGATGGCCCAGGCTGCCGGCAGGGCGGCCTCGAGCTCGTCGGCAAAGAGCTCGTATCCGAGCAGCAGCAGCGCCGGGCGCAGGCGTTTGCCGCCGAGCGCGAGGATATAGTCGCAAGGCGCGTACAACTGCGCCGGTTGGCCGGGGAAAGGGTGTTGCCGGGCGTATTCCTGGAGCCGTTCCAGGAGATGCGGGAGCTGGAGCATAGCGGATCGCGGGTTGGGGTTGTGTAAAAAGTCCTGTAACGGTCTGCAAAACAATACCTATTTCGGACGGATGTTTTTCAAAAATCAAAAAAACATCCGTCCACTATGCTATTTTGCCGCCGAAGGCGGCGAAATACTTTTTACACAATCCCCGGATTTCAGATTCGGCTCAAAGGTAAAAAATTGCGCGATAAAAAAACAGCGGCGACGCTACCGGTTAGGGTAGCGCCGCCGCAGATATACACAGGCGCGCCAGCGCCTTACAGACAATTACTCTTGTACGTTCGCTTTCGCTTCGCCTTTCGCAGCGCAGCAAGCTTTTTTCTCACCAGCGGCCATACCGGCACAAGCTTTGCCTTCGGCTTTGGCGCCACCGGCACAGCAGGATTTGCCTGCGGAAGCGGAAGCGGCGCAGGATTTTTTCGTCATACCGGTCGTCGAAGCGGCCGTCGTTTGCGGCGCAACATTTACGAAAGCATTGGAACCTTCGTCAAATTTTACGCTCACGAAGCGGACGTTACCGGCTTGATCGGATTCTTTGCGCACATAGGATACGGCGCCTTGGTCATCCATGCGCTTTTCGATATTTTTGTCAGCAGACGCAGCCTTGGCGGCTTTGTCAGCGCAGCAGGATTTGCCGGCAGTCGCAGCGGCAGCACCGTGGCAGGATTGCGCGTTAGCGGCGGTTACGCCCAACACCAGGGCGAACGAAAGCAAAAAAAGAACTTTTTTCATAACGGGAAATAATTTAAAGTGAATGTTGTTAGGCAAAAGGTGGAGTTCCACTCCGTCATTTTAGCTTACAAAAGTAATGCTTTTTTACAAAAACGCGCAAAAATTTGAATAACCTTAACACAAAAAAACGCACGCGCCCGCGCGGAGAAGCCATTTTCCCAAAATCCGCTAAAATTTCGCACCTTTGCCGCAATTTGAATGCTTGCGTATGGCAAAACAACCGCTGCCGCTGGAAACGTATATCGAAGGCCTCCGCGCGGGCAACCGGGTGATTTTGGGGCAGGCGATTACGTTGGTGGAGAGCGCCCGGCCGGAACACCGGGCTCTGGCGCGCGCGCTCATCAATACCCTGCTGTCCTCCGGCGCCGTGCCGAAAGATACCCTGCGGATCGGCATCACCGGCTCGCCCGGCGCCGGCAAAAGCAGCCTGATCGAAGCGCTGGGTCGGCAACTGATCGAAACCGGCAACAAGGTGGCGGTACTGGCCATAGACCCCAGCAGCCAAATCAGCAAAGGCAGTATCTTGGGCGATAAAACGCGCATGGAACACCTTTCGGCTTCCGAACTGGCCTTCATCCGACCCTCTCCCTCAGGCGGCTCGCTGGGCGGCGTGGCGCGCGCCACCCGGGAAAGTATCCTCCTGCTGGAAGCAGCGGGCTATCACACCGTGTTCGTGGAAACGGTCGGCGTCGGACAATCGGAAACGGCAGTACAAAGTATGACCGACTTGTTTGTGCTGCTGCTGCTGCCCGGCGCAGGCGACGAACTGCAGGGCATCAAACGCGGCATCGTGGAACTGGCAGACCTGCTGGTCGTCAATAAAGCCGACGGAGAACGGGTAGCCCTGGCCAATCAGGCCAAAATATACTACCAAAACGCGACCCATCTCCTGCCGCCGAAAGCGAGCGGCTGGACGCCGAAAGTGCTCTGCTGCAGCGCCGAAACTGGCACGGGCGTCCCGGAATTATGGCAAACGGTGGAGGCCTTCCGCGACCACGCGCTGGCCAACGGCTTTCTGGCAGAAAACCGACGCCAACAAGCCGCATACTGGTTCAAGGAAGCTCTGGCCGACGGCTTGCAGGCGCTTTTTTACGGAAATGCCGCCGTACGGGAGGCGCTTGCCGAACTGGAACCCCAGGTGCTGGAAGGCCGGATTTCGCCCTTCGCAGCCGCCGACCGGCTGCTTTTGGATTATATCAATTCACAGACCGACCGATCTCTATAGTTTTAAACAGCCTTTGTCTTAAAAATGATTTTAACCGATATAAAAATACTGGAAGCCATGGAAAAAGGCGAAATCGTCATCGAACCGTTTCGCCGATCCGCCCTAGGCACCAACTCCTATGACGTCCACCTGGGTAAGTACCTCGCCGTCTATAACGAACGGGTGCTCGACGCCCGGAAGCACAACAAAACCAGCCTCTTCGAAATTCCGGAAGACGGCTACGTGCTGCAACCGGGCACGCTGTACCTCGGCGTGACGGAAGAGTACACCGAGACGCACAACAGCGTGCCTTTCCTGGAAGGGAAAAGCAGCGTGGGGCGCCTGGGCATAGACATTCACGCCACCGCCGGCAAAGGGGATGTGGGATTTTCCAATACCTGGACGCTGGAAATTTCCTGCGTCCAACCCGTCCGAATTTACGCCGGCATGCCGATCGGACAACTGATCTATTTCCGCATTGACGGGGAGGTCGAAAATTACTACCACCGCAAACAGAACGCCAAATACAACCAGCGTACCGACAAACCGGTGGAAAGCATGATGTGGAAGAATTTTTCCGCGCCGGATTGAGGACTTACCAGTCTTTTTCGTTGCGCACCCGCGAGGGCGCGTTCCTTATTTCGCGGTATTTTTTTGCGTTGCGCTGATCTTCGGCGCCGATGGCCGTTTCTATCAGGCGAGCCGGGGATCGGGGATCCGGGTTGGGCGCCGGAGCGTCGGAATCCGGCGATTGCGGGTTCGGGTTTCCAGCCTGGCGGTCGGGCATGGCCGGCGGCGGCGGCGCAGCGGCTTGTTTTTGCATTTTTTTGGCCAGTTGCAGGTTGATTTTTGCGTCGGGATCGCCGGGGCGGAGCCGCAGCGCCTGTTCGTAAGCCCCGATTGCCTGGTCGTACTGCCGCTGTTTCAGGCAGGCATTGCCGAGGTTGTATAGGGCGTCCGCCCGAGCCGCCGGCGCTTTCGCGGTTTCGGCAGCCGCGCGGTACAGCGCCGCCGCATCGGCGTATCGCCCCTGGCGATAGACGGCATTGCCCTCGTTGTAGCGCGCTTTGGCGCCCGATCCGGCCTGGCGGTAGGCCTGCTCCGCCGCTTCGAAATCCTGGTTTTCATACAAGCGATCACCTGTCCGCAGCGCCTCGTGGGGCGATTGCGCCCGGATTCCGGTTGCCACAATGAAAAAAAGAAAAAACAACAATCGCATAATCGGGAAGTTGCGCGTCGGGTTGAGCCGGATCAATGTGTCATGCGCCCGCTGTTTCCGGGCTTGCGGGCGTCAGCCAGAAATGATTAACGCCTTCGCCCTGGATCAGGGTGAGTTCCTGGGCATTGAGCAATTCCAGCAGCGCCAGGAAGGTCACAATTGCGTGAATCTGATTTTCCAGATTTAGAAAAAGCGTCTCGAAGGCAGTCTGGGCGCCGGGCTTGACGGCTTCCAGCAGGTACGCCCGTTGTTCCTGGATCGTATAATTGTAGTTATAGACCGTATGCACCTGCTGGGTCGTTTTCGAAGCCTCGAAGCGGGACATCAGGCGCTCAAACACCCGGAGCAGCTTATACATCGTGACGCTTTCCATTTCGGCATCGGCGAGCGCGTGTTCCGCCAGCTTGCGCAATTCGGTCTCCGCGTACCCGCGCGGCGTCATAAAGGCCCGGATTTCCTCCAGTCGGCGGAGATCGTCCAGCACACTTTTGTAGCGTTTGTATTCCAGCAGCCGCTCCACCAATTCCATCCGGGGGTCTATTTCTTTGCCCTCTTCGTCGGTTTGTTTGCGCGGCAGGAGTATTTTGGCTTTGATCCGCATGAGGGTGGCGGCCACGACGATAAACTCAGAGGCTAAGTCAATATTCATCGTCTGAGCCTGGTGGAGATAGGCGAGGAAATCGTCGGTGATTTTAGCGATCGGGATATTGTAAATATCGAGCTCGTCCCGCTCGATAAAAAAGAGCAGCAGGTCGAACGGCCCTTCGAAGACCGGAAGTTTGATGGTAAAGGTATTTTCCGCCACTGGAATTTTTTGACCGGGATGGAATTCTGTGGCAAAGGTAGGTTTTTTCGGGGATTTTCTGCCGGCAGCGGCAGGGCGGACGTTTTCGTTCGGACAAAAAAATCGCCGCCTTCCGATCAACGATCTTATTTTCGCCTCAAATTCTTTTATCGTGGAGCTATACGATCAAATTCAGGAAGCGGTCGCGTATATTCGTTCGCGAACCCAATTCCAGCCGGAGACCGGCATTGTCCTGGGCACCGGCCTGGGGAACCTGACCGACGGAATCTCGGTGGAAGCGGAAATTCCTTACACGGAGATCCCGCATTTTGCGCGCAGTACGGTAGAGAGCCACCTGGGGAAGCTGATTTTCGGTCGGCTGGGCGCGCACCCGGTCGCGGTCATGTCCGGCCGGTTCCACTACTATGAGGGCTGGAGTATGGAGCAGGTGGTCTTCCCGGTGCGGGTGCTGAAATTTCTCGGCATCCGGCAGTTGATCCTGACCAATGCCTCCGGCGGCATCAATCCGCACTTGCAGGGCGGCGATATTGTGGTGGTGCGCGACCATATCAATTTATTACCGGAAAATCCCTTGCGCGGCGCGAACGATGACCGCATCGGGCCGCGTTTCCCGGACTTATCGGTTGCCTACGACCCGGATTTGCGCGCCCGCGCGCTGGCCATTGCCCGGCGCGAACAAATCCGCGCGATCGAAGGGGTGTACTCCGCCCTGCAGGGTCCCAATCTGGAAACGCCGGCGGAATACGCGATGCTGCGCACGCTGGGGAGCGATTGCACCGGCATGTCGTCCGTGCCCGAAGTGCTCGCGGCCCGGCATCTGGATCTGCCCGTCTTGCTGCTGTCCCTGGTCACCAATGTCTCTTTTCCGCCTTCCGCGGTAAAATATACAACCCTGGAGGATGTGATCGAGACGGCCCGGGCCGCCGAACCCAAACTCGGGAAGATTATTTTTGACTTGCTGAATACCTAAAAAACGACCTGCTTAAAATAAAAAATTTCGGTACATGCTGATCTCCGCCATCGTAGCCGCCGCCCGAAACGGCGTCATCGGAAAAGACAACCAGATTCCCTGGTATCTTCCGGCCGATCTGGCCTACTTCAAGCGCTGCACCCTGGGGCATTGCATCATCATGGGGCGCAATTCGTTTAGAAGCATCGGCCGGCCCTTGCCGAAACGCACGAATATTGTGATCACGCGCGATCCGTTTTTTCGCGCTGACGGGGTGATGGTGGCGCATTCCATCCACGAGGCCTTGGAGTACGCGTACGCGCAGGGCGAAACGGAGGCGTTTATCATCGGCGGCGGCGAGATATACCGGCAGAGTATGGATTTGTGGGACCGCATTTACCTGACGGAAGTGGATCTGGAACCGGCGGGCGACGTGTTTTTTCCGGAAATTTCGCGGGCGGCATGGCGGGAGGTTTCGCGGGAGGCGCATGCGCCCGACGAGAAGAACCCGGTAGCTTATGATTTTGTCGTGCTGGAGCGCGCAGACGCCGCCGAAACTACCAGCGTAACGACATAGAAGTATTTCGCCGCCTCCGGCGGCGAAATAAAATAATGTTTGGTTGCCTGTTTTTTTGATTTTTTCTAAAAAAATCAAAAAAACAGGCAACCAAACAAAATATTTTTTTGCTTAACGGGGCTTTCACGGACTTATGATACACCCTCAAAATAATGAAAGGTTGTCTTTTTTAATTTTTTTATAAAAAAAATCAAGAAAAGACAACCTTTCCTGCAAAAAATAGATCCTTTTGGGCGCAGACGCGACCGGCGAAGTCGTTACGACCAGATAAACTGGATATCCTGTTTGATATCCGGGTGCAGGCTGAGGGCGACCGGGCAGGTTCGTGCGGCGGTTTCCAGCACCTTGCGTTCCGTTTCCGAAAAATTGCGCTCGGGCATGCGGAGCGTAATTTCGATTCGGCTGATTCGGCGCGGATCGGCGGCCATGATTTTGCGCACCTCGGCGACCGTACCGGAGAGATCCAGTCCGCGGTTGCGCGCGCTGATGCCCATGATGGTCATCATGCAGGCGGCCAGCGAGGTCGCGCAGAGGTCGGTGGGCGAAAACGCTTCGCCGCGCCCCTGGTTGTCGGTGGGCGCATCGGTGATGATTTGAATACCGGATTGGAGGTGCGTGGCGGTGTTCCGCAGATCGCCCTGATAGATTACGGTGGAAGTCATGACGGCAGGCCTGAGTTGACAGATTCGGAATCGGGCCGTCCGGTTTCCGCCTGGGCATTTTCCAGATCGGCCTGTTGTTGTTTTCTGCGTTCGCGGCGGAGGCGTTCTTCCGCCTCGATTTTATCGTAGGCTTTGATAATTTCTTTGACCAGGCGGTGGCGCACCACGTCTTCGGCGGTCAGGTTGATGACGGCGATTCCATCCACGCCGTCCAGAATTTCCATGGCTTGGCGGAGGCCTGATCTCTGGTGGCCGGGGAGGTCAATCTGGCTCAAATCGCCGGTGATGATACATTTTGCGCTGGGGCCCAGGCGGGTGAGGAACATTTTGAGTTGCAGCGGCGTGGCGTTTTGCGCTTCATCGAGGATGATAAAGGCGTTGTCCAGCGTACGGCCGCGCATAAAAGCCAGCGGCGCGATTTCGATGATGCGGTTTTCCATGAAAAAATTGAGTTTGTCCATGGGCAGCATATCGTCGAGCGCGTCGTAGAGTGGGCGCAGATACGGATCCACCTTTTCCTTCAGGTCGCCGGGCAAAAAACCGAGATTTTCGCCCGCTTCCACGGCCGGGCGGGTGAGCACGATTTTTTTGATGAGTTTATTTTTGAGGGCGCGCACGGCCAGGGCGACGGCCGTATAGGTTTTGCCCGTACCGGCGGGGCCGACGGCAAAGACGATATCGTTCATTTCGCACACCTCTACCATGCGCTTTTGGTTGCGCGTTTTGGCTTTGATCGCGCGGCCTTCGCGGCCGTGCAGGATGGTATTGGAACCGTCGCCGCCGTTCACCGGGATGCGCACCTCGAACAGGTTAGCGCCGCCCAGCAGGTCTTCCACCGTTTGCACCGGCAGTTCCAAGTGTTCGCGGAGGTAGCGAACCATCATTTCGAATTTAGCCTTCGCCTCCTGGGTTTCCTTTTTATCGCCGAGTAATTTTATGCCGCTGCCGCGCGAAGTAATCACGACATCGGGGAAGGCTTTGCGTAAAAGGTTTAATTTTGCGTTGTTTTCGCCGTATAGTTCGACGGGATCAACGCCATCAACGGTCAGAATGATTTCGCTCAAAGCTGTGCTCCAGTGTTTTTGCAGCGGGCGGGGCAGAAAATTTCACTGCATCGCCATGCGTGTTTGAGGATAAAGGTTTAGCGCATGTATAGGATTTTCTCGCCGAGCCAAAAATGGATCATTTTTCGCCATTTTTCATCTTTTTTCAGTTGCTTAGCCTCAACTATGCGCCTTCAAAAAGATAAGAACTAACAAAAAATACGCCTATTTTTAATTTTTACAAAAAATCCTAGACATGCTATTATCATCTTTGCGAACAAAAGTACCGCAGAGATTGCGCACCTTCAACAAGATTTGGTAAAAGAAAGTTCTTCGCATTCAAACAATGCCGTTCGCGGCCACACTATGTCTATTGTCACGTTAACGACGGACTTCGGCGCCCAGGATTTTTACGCGGGCGCGCTGAAAGGCGCGCTGCTGCGCTGCCATGCCGGTCTGCAGTTGGTGGATATCACGCACGGGATCCGGCCGTACAACATTGTGGAGGGCGCTTTTGCGCTGTCGCAGGCCTGGCACGAATTTCCGGAGGGCAGCATACACCTGGTTGCGGTGAACGCCGTGTATAGTCCGGGGCATCGTTTTGCGGTCATTCGGCACGCCGGGCATTATTTTTTGGCGCCCGACAACGGTATTTTGACCCTGTTGTTCGAAAAAATCGCGTCCCCGGACATCCGCTTCCTGCCCTCGGAAGATCAGTCGCCCTTTGCCGTCAAGCACGTCTTCCCCGGCGTAGCGGCGCACCTGGCTTCGGGCGGACTGTTTGACGATTTGGGCGAACCGGGCGACGCCCTCTACCAGCGCATCAACCTGCAGCCCGTGATTACGCCGAATACTATTCGGGGAACCGTGATCCACGTGGATTATTTTGAGAATGTGATTGTGAATATTCGCAGCGCCGTGTTTGAAAAAGTAGGCGCCGGGCGGCCGTTTTCCCTGTATTTTAAACGGAACGATCCGATCACCCAGCTGAGCCGCAGTTATTGCGACGTGCCGGTGGGCGAGCCCTTGTGCATGTTTAACAGTTCCGGATACCTGGAAATAGCCGTCAATTTAGGGCGCGCCGCCACCCTGCTCGGCCTGAAGGCCGAGGATGTGGTGGAGCTCGTTTTTGAATAACCCTCTAACGCTCCGATGCTTGAATCCGCATGTTGATTTTCTGAGAGAAAGTTTCCGCAACCTCCGCCTGACCGGCAGCGTAGCGCGCAGCTCCCGTTTTTTGTGCAAGGCCATGGCCGATGCGATCAATCCGCAGGACGCCCGGGTGGTGGTGGAACTGGGCGCCGGCGACGGGGCGATCACGCGTTTTTTGCTGAACCGAATCAGTCCCGAAGCGCGCTTGTACGTGTTTGAGATCAATCCGGTTTTTGTAGAAAAACTAAAAAACACCCTGCAGGATCCCCGAATATGCATTCTGCCGGAATCGGCGGAAAATATGGGCGTCTTTTTTTCTGAACGAGAGATTGAATCGGTGGACTATATCGTCTCCGCCATCCCTTTTGCCCTTTTGCCCGAAGACCTGGCTGAAAATATCGTGCGCGCATGTCACCAATGGCTGCGCCCGGGCGGAAAGTTCATCCAATACCACTATTCGCCGCACTTATTCGGGCTGTACAAACAAAGGTTTGGCAATATAAAGGTTCACTTCGTCCCGTGGAATATTCCGCCCGCTTTCGTCGTTTCTTGTATCAAATCGTAATGTATCAGGCGTATGTATAAATTTTTGCTTTGGCCGGCGCTGCTGTCGGCGCTGTTGGTTTCCTGCGGACCGGATTATGTTTTCCAGGAGGAGAAAGAAATTCCGGGTGGTATCTGGATGTACAAGGACACCCTGGATTTCAAGGTGCAGATTACGGATACCGCCGCGCGGTATGATATTTATCTGGATTTCCGTTATCAGGACAGTTACGCAGGTCAGAATTTATATCTTAAACTGCACACCTTGTTCCCCGGCGGGCCGCGCCTGAGCAAAGTCGCCTCCTTTGATTTATTTGATGAAAAAGGGGAGGGCGTGGGCCGCTGTTCCGGCGAGGCGTGCTCGGTGCGCATGGTTTTACAGGAAAACGCTTATTTTAACAAACCGGGCGACTACCTGATCACCCTGGAACAATATACCCGGCGCGACTCGCTTCCGGGCATCCTGGCGGTAGGAATGGCGTTGGAGAAAAAGGCGAAAAATTGACAAAGCATGGAACATACAGCACACGACCATCGGCCCGATTGCTTTTCCCTGGCGGAACTGGAAGTCTTTCAGTCCTTGGAGGGCGCCGTTCTGACGGACGTCAATTACTACCTCTGGCTGAACCAGAACGACAGCGAGGGTATGCCCTACCGGTTCCTGTATTTTTTGGAATTGTTGTTTGACGCGCATCCGCCCCTGATGCTGACTTCGGGCGAAGACTCCGCCGCCGTTCGCATCAGCGATGCGGATACGCTGGTAAAGACGGCGGATGTCTTGCAAAAGTTGCACGGACAGATCAGCATCCAGCGCGTCAGCGCGGCGGCCCTGCCCCTTTGGCAGCCGCTGATCGGGCACAGCCTGGAAGCGGTGCGCTTGTCCAAAAATGAAGAAGGCTTGTATTACAACGACGCCCTGCTGCTGGATTTCGGGACGGGGCAGGTGCTGGTGGCGCTGAGCGGGAAGGAGGGGTTGGTGGTGGATAACTACGGCCGCACCGGCTCTAAATAAATCTCTTCCGAAAACAGCGGCACTTCCGTCACGGCCTCGATATCAATATTCACATCAATCGCGTCTATCCAGTTGCTGTTTTTAAACGCGAAGAACCAGCTGCCCTCCAGGGGCTTATAGCGGCGCTGCACATCCACACTGATACCGCCCTGCCAGATTTCGGTTTTGTACTCCTCGCCTTTGAGGAAGCGTTGTTGGTTGGCGGCATTCACCAGCGCGTATTCCACGTCTTCGCCGGCGGTGGAGGTGGTGAGGTCAATTGCCATGCCGAGGGCGAAGGCGGCGAGGGCGGTCTCCGGTTGGAAGCCGGCCACTTTGATGGCGCCGCGTTGCAGCATTTCGGAGAGTTTCTGCGAATCTTTCTTGCGCGCTTCGGCGACTTCTTGTCCGACGGCGATGCGGTACGCCCAACGCACGGTATTCGGCGGCAGGGTAAATTGGTAGGAATTACGGTTTTTCCCCATTCCGAGCTGCGCGGCCTCCACCGTTACTTTGCCGGTGCTGGATACTACTTCCGTGCGGGTACCCGTCTGGGTTTGCCGCTTGCGCTCCCGGAACATCGGATATTGCCGGATATCCCAGGTTACCCGCGTATCAAAGCGGGTCGTTGCCGTACCAGCCGGCCGGCGGTGCAGGGTAAAACGGCATACTTTTTTGCCGAAACCCGATTCATTCAGCCGGAACAGATAAACCCCCGTTTTGGGTATCCGGATACTTTTATCAATAACGGAATCTAATTCATAGGTTCTAAAAACGGGGTACTCCGGGTATTGTACCAGCTCCACCGCTTTGATTTGCTTGCCCTCGAGTAAGGCGACGTGCAGTTCAATCTGATCGCCCTCGGCGAAAGCGAAAACGTATTCGTGTTCGCCGGAGAGCTTCAAGGTTTGATCTGCGACCGGCAGTAATTCTTGCGCAGGCAGAAAAACCGGGAAAATGAACAGGAATAAAAGAAACCGAGTGGTCATATTCAAAAACAGTAAGAGTAGGTTCTCCGCGAGGTCGAACATTAAAAAAATCCGTAACTACTTAGCCGGCTCGCTGTCTGGCCCAAAAAGTCCCATTTTCCGCCATACTTCGCGATTTTTTTGACCGTAGCGCTGCTACGGCCTGAAAAAAATCGCTTCGTCTGGCAAAAAATGGATCCTTTTTTGTCTCAGACGCGACCGGCTAAGTAGTTACAAAAAGCCCTGAAAGGGCGACGCCGTTAGGATTTCGTTTTTTTGCTTTACAAGCCGTTAATGAACGCATTACACAGCACGATTCAGGGGCATGGCATCCCATTGAATTCGCGATTATTGCCCGTATTGCACCGGATGCCGCCGTTACAATTT
>JAUMBL010000234.1:0-3618 GCA_032115775.1 Saprospiraceae bacterium
AGATATTAATATGGATAAAAATCGTACTGCTGGCGCCATGTAGAAAGAATGAAATTGTTAACTATTCTTTAATAAAAGGATATTCGATAATTTTATTTTAACACCGCAAACTTTTAATCTAAAAAAAACACCAACACGGTACTTAAAAATACCTATATCTGAAACCCGCCGCCGATTTGCACGGAAAAAACGCCCCGCCGGATTGGTCGCCGCCCGTTTTCACCGTATCTTTAGGCCGCTATGACTTTCGAAGAGCTGCTTCGCGATATCCAATCCGGAAAATTCCAGCCCGTGTACCTGCTGCACGGGGAGGAACCTTATTTTACCGACCGCATCCTGGATGCAATCGAAACGCACGCGCTGCCGGAATCGGAAAGAAGCTTCAACCTGTCCGTCCTCTACGGAAAAGAGGTGGACGCCGTCACCCTGCTCGATTACCTCCGCCGATATCCCATGATGAGCGAACGGCAGGTCGTCGTACTCCGCGAAGCGCAGGACATGAAGGGGCTGGCGGATTTGCAGGCGTATATCGAAAATCCGATGCCCACCACGGTGTTCGCCATCGGATACAAGCACAAAAAACTGGATCTGAATACCAAATTCGGCAAAGCGCTCAAGGCCAAAGCCGTCGTGCTGGAAAGCAAACGCCTGTACGACAATCAGATTCCCGACTGGATCGTCGCGTATTGCAAATCGCAAAAGCGTACCATCGAGCCGACTGCAACGAACTTGCTTGCGGAATATCTCGGCTCGGATCTCGCTAAGGTGTCCAACGAAATAGACAAGCTCGTGCTGAATCTAAGCCCAGGCGCCCCCATCACGGCCGCGCAGGTACAGGAATACGTCGGCATCAGCAAAGATTACAACGTATTCGAACTGCATAAGGCGATGGCGATGCGCGATATCGCCAAAGTCATGCGCATCGAACAGTATTATGCGGCCAATATCAAGCGGAACTCGCTGCTCGGCACCATTGCCAGCCTGTTCAATTTTTTTTCGAAGGTGTATATGCTCCATTTTTTGGCCGGAAAATCCGATTCGGAAGCAGCCAAAACGCTGGCGCTGCGCTCGGAATGGGCGCTGAAGGAGTACCGGATCGCTGCAAAAAACTATCCCTTCGCAAAAGTATGCGCCGTAATAAGCCTGCTCCGCGAATTCGACCTGCGCGCCAAGGGGGTAGATTCAGACAGTGCCGATGAGGATGCGCTGATGAAGGAACTTTTTTTCCGGATTTTGCACTGAGACCCACCGTACCGGCGGAGCGCCCCCACCCTACCCCCGCTCCATGTTCACGACCCGGGTCGGCTCCAGCATTTCATTGCGGACTGCCACCTGGCGCAGGGTGTTTTGCGCCACTTCGATAAACGCGGAAGATACTGCGCCGGGCGCGCCGAGTACTGCCGGCTTGCCGCTGTCGCCGCCTTCGCGGATGCTTTGCACCAGCGGAATTTGCCCAAGTAATACTGAATTGCTGCTCTGCGCCAGTTTTTTGCCGCCGCCTTGCCCGAAAATGTAATACTTATTCTCGGGCAACTCGGCCGGCGTAAACCAAGCCATATTCTCGACCACTCCGAGGATGGGCACATTGATTTGCGGCATTTGGAACATATTCATCGCCTTCACGGCGTCTGCAAGCGCCACCTCCTGGGGGGTAGTCACCAGCACCACCCCGGTGACCGGTACGGTCTGCACCAGCGTCAGCTGCACGTCGCCCGTGCCGGGCGGCAGATCCACAATCAGAAAATCCAGGGGTTCCCATAGCACATCATTGAAAAACTGCTTGATGATGGCTGCGAGGCGCGGACCGCGGAGCACGACCGCCTGTTCCGGTTCGATGATATTGCCGATGCTGATCACCGGCAGGCCGTAGGCTTCCAGCGGCATCATTTTCATCGCGCCGGTGACGTCCTTCACTTTCGGGCGTTGACCGACGAGTCCGAGCATGGTCGGAATGGAGGGGCCGTACACATCGGCGTCCATCAGGCCAACTTTCGCGCCGAGATGTCGGAGGCCGAGCGCCAGGTTGACCGAAACGGTGCTTTTACCGACTCCGCCTTTCCCGGAGGCGACGGCGATAATATTTTTGATATGCGGCACGGTGCTTGTGCTATTCGTGCTACCGGGCGTCCGGGCGATAAAGTGCGCGTGCACCTGCGCTTCGGGGAACACGGCAGCGATAGCGCCGATACAAGCGAAATTCAATTCCGATTTTCCCTGCATCTGGAGCGAAGGAACCACCAGTTTGAAATGCACATTGGCGCCGTCTATCTGTAAATCTTCTACCAGCCCGGCGCTGATAATATCGCGACCTGTTTGCGGGTCGAGGACGGTCTGCAGGGCAGCGATTACTTGATCTCGTTGAATCATACCAAGGTGTTTTGCAGGACTATAACCTTTTTGGGCGCAGAAGGTTCGATAGCGCGCGGGTGCAGCGCTAGTTTTCCAGGTGAAACGCCACGGTGCGCAGCCGTTTCGTCGGTTTTCCCTCCATCGTTTCTTCGAGCAGCATCGCCTGGGCGGTGGGCAGTTCGAAGACCGCGCGCATATCGCGAATCCGAGCCACGGGCACGCCTTTGGATTTCAGCAGCTCCATCCACGCGTCGAGCGGTCGTTGTGCAAAAGCCTCCGCCAACAGGCGGTTGAGCGCTTCCCGGTGGCGCACCCGCGCGGCATTGTCGCTGAAATCCGCTTGCGCTGGCAGATCCGGTCGTTCGATCGCTGCGCACAGGAGCGCAAACTGCCGCTCCGTACCCACCGCCAACAAGATCATTTGTCCGTCGGCGCAAGTAAACAAATCCCCGTACGGAGCGATATTGGGATGCCGGGCGCCCATTCGGCCTGGCACATGCCCAGCCATGAGGTAATTGGTCGCCTGGTTGGCCAGCGAAGCAAGCGCGCTTTCCAGCAGCGAGGTGTGCACGGTGGCGCCGAGGCCGGTGCGCTCGCGCTGCAGCAGTGCAATCAGAATCGCCTCCTTGAGCTGGTGGGCGGCCAGCAGGTCAATCAGCGCGACCGGCATGCGGACGGGCGGGCGTTCCGCTTCGCCGCACATATACAAAAAGCCCGCTTCGGCCTGCAGTACGATATCAAAGGCCGGCGACGCATCTTCCGGGTCGGCAAAAGCCTGCAAACGCGCATAGATCAGTCGCGGCTGCATGCTGCGAAGCGAATCGGCGTCCAGTCCGAAAGCCCGGGCGGCTGAAGGTTTAAAATTGCTGATTACCACATCGGCCTGTAGCGCCAATTCGCGCGCCTGCTGCTGCTGCTGCGGGTCGGTGAGATCCAGCAGCAGGTGTTTCTTTCCCCAATTGACGCTGGAAAAATAAGCGGAAACGCTATCGGACGGGTTTTCGGAAGGAAGTTTCCAGGCGCGGGTAACATCCCCCCCGGTTTTGGCGTTTTCAATTTTGAGTACCTCGGCGCCGAGTTCGGCAAAGAACATACCCACTGCCGGGCCGGCCAGCACGGAGGCGAATTCAACGACTTTTAATCCGGAAAAAACGTGTTGCATGCTGCAAGTTGGCAAATATCCGCGTCACCAAACAACATATTTTCATGAAAATTTTTAACGCCGAACAAATTCGCGCTTGGGATGCCTATACGATCGAAAACGAACCG
>JAUMBL010000235.1:0-9339 GCA_032115775.1 Saprospiraceae bacterium
CCTTTTTTGGCGCGAGCCGGATCGTAGGCGGCCAGCTTACCCTGCCTTTTAAAATCCGGAAGCAGCCGGAAAATGCCGCTTTTCGGATGACCACCGACGTGACGCTCGGCGCGTTTGTGGGTTTGCAGCATCAATTTGCCGGCAAGCAGCACGTATCGGTGACCGTGCCTGTCACCGGCGGACTTACCTTCATCAATCTGGATAACGACAATGTATCGGTTGAACGGAGCCGGGAGGGAACCGAGGTTGTGCCCGGTTTGAGCTGGGGCACAGGGCTTATCCTGCAGTTGGAGCAATATACGATCGGGCTGATGCTCGGAAAAGACTACGCGAGCGAGGTAGGCAATCAATGGTCGCACCACGGGAAAATGTGGTGGTCTTTTGGTATTGGGTTTTCTTTTGCGCACTAGTGCGTGCGCTTTTACGCAGTATGGACTACGGGGGGCACAAGTATTTCGCCGCCTCCGGCGGCGAAATAAAATAATGTTTGGTTGCCTATTTTTTTGATTTTTTTAGGAAAAATCAAAAAAATAGGCAACCAAACAAAATATTTTTTTTGCTTAACATGTCTTTCACGGACTTATGAAATACCCTCATTATCCTACCCCTTCCGAAACGCCGCCGACACCACCAAATCCTTCGCGCCCGGGGTATAAGTATAAAACCCTTCTCCGGACTTCGCGCCGAGCTTGCCTGCGGTGACCATATTCACCAACAGCGGACAGGGGGCGTATTTCGGATTGCCAAAACCATCGTGCAATACCCGCAGAATCGCCAGACAAACATCCAGCCCGATGAAATCCGCCAATTGGAGCGGCCCCATCGGGTGCGCCATACCGAGCTTCATCACGGTATCGATCTCTTCCACGCCGCTGACGCCCTCATACAGGGTATAAACGGCCTCATTGATCATCGGCATCAGAATCCGATTGGCCACGAAACCCGGGTAGTCGTTGACCTCCACGGGCGCCTTGCTCAGTTGGCGGGACAGATCCATGATCGCAGCGGTCACCGCGTCGGTGGTGGCATACCCCCGGATTACCTCCACGAGCTTCATCACTGGCACGGGATTCATAAAGTGCATCCCGATTACTTGGGCGGGGCGTTTGGTTGCCGCCGCAATTTTCGTAATGCTGATGCTGGAGGTATTCGAAGCTAAAATTGCACCGGCCGGCGCTTTTTCATCCAATTCGCGGAATATTTTCAGTTTTAATTCCACATTTTCCGTAGCGGCCTCCACCACCAGATCGGCAAGCGCTACGCCGGTGGCAAGATCGGTCTGCGGGTGAATCCGCGCCAGGATCGCGGCCTTGTCGGGCTCGGTCAGTGCGCCTTTGTTGATCTGCCGATCCAGGTTTTTCCCGATCGTCGCCAGCGCCTTTTCCAGGGCTGCGGGGGAAATGTCCACGAGGGTAACTTCAAATGCGTGCTGGGCAAATACGTGGGCGATTCCATTGCCCATAGTGCCGCTGCCGATTACTGTGATGTGCTTCATATATTATTGGTTAGTGCGCCGCAAAAATAGCATTAATTTGTAAAAACCTGTCTGAAAGCCTGTAGCCGGCAGCGGTTTTCAGACGGTTTTAAGAACTAAGCCGGACGGCGCGCCGGGTAAAGTAGTTACTAACCATTCACGTCTTTTGCCAGGAGACCATAAACGCCGTTGTAAGTCCCAGGTTAGGATGCCACTCCGCGCCGGCATCCAGGGATATTCCATTTTTTAATCTGAACCCGAGTCCGAAAGCCGTCCGCGTCGGCGCGCTCCGGACGCCGAGGCGAATCCGCGCGGCGGCGCTCGGGGCGTATTCCCCGCCGACTTTCACCTGCGCCGGGCGCTCCAGCTCTTTGTCGGTCTCGAGGAGCAGCAAGAGGGCGTCGGAGCTGCGCCAGGCCGCCCCGAGTTGGAGGCGTGCGGGCAGGCGCCTGCCGGCCAGTTTGGCGCCCATAGGATGCTGCAGTCGGGCGCCGAACCAACACCGCGGCATGGGTTCGGCCAGCACACTCAATCCGCCCGAAATGCCGCCCGCGGCGCCGTATTCCGGCGCGGATACTCGCAGGTATTGCGCATGTGCGCCCAGCAGGATTTTTTCGCCGAGCCGCCGGCCGTAGGCGGCACGAAATTGTTGTTCCCTGTACGCCTCCAGTCCGGCGTGCTGCAATTCAACGGCCAGCCCGCTGCGGGCGTCGGGTTTCCAAACGGCTTGGAGCTGATGGGCCTGCCAGCCGGGCAGACTAAACGGCAATGCCGTGCCGGCAAAAACGGCTGAGCCTTGTCCCAACGCCGGCTGTGCATCATTGGACACCCCGCGCGACCAGTCCGGCGCAGCCGCCAGCGCGCCGCCCAGCGCCAGTCCGGCGGCATTGTCCGTCGGCGGAATGAAAACCTGGGCATTCAAAACAAAGTTGGATAACAGAAACAGGAAGCCTACAATACAAGGGCTTGGCATGGCCGTGCGGTTTTTTATCCGCCAAAGATACCCGACCCTGTTCGGCATTCCGCCGTTGGGGGGTAAATCGGCCGGGAAACCGCCCGAAATCTGCCGAAAATTTGCCTTGTGCGTGCGATTATTCCGGAACTTGCCGCTCCCGTACGATCCGTTCATAAAACTCCCCGGCGGGCGTCATCGTCCGCGCCATCGTGTCAAAATCCACGCGCACCAGTCCAAAGCGATAGGTCGGCCCCAAGTGCCATTCGAAATTATCCCACGTACTCCAGTGGATATAGCCGAGTACGTCCACGCCTTCCTGCCAGGCGTCGGCGCAGACCTTCAGGTAATCTTTGATGGCGTGGATACGTAATTGGGCGTCGTCGGTGCAAACGCCGTTTTCTGTAATGATGACGGGTTTGTGGTATTTGTGATGAAACCTGCGCAAGATATGCAGCAGGCCTTCGGGCTTGTACCCCCACATCTTGTCGTGTGGAATGCCCCGGCGCTCCAGTTCCTCCCGGCGGCTGACGGCGTCCACAGGCAGCGGGTCAAATAACATATAGGCGTAGTAGCTCAGTCCCCAAAAATCGCAGCGCTCGAACGGCTGCGCCGCCCGCTCGTGGAACCACCAGTCCACAAACCGTGCGGCCATTTTTCCCGGCAAATTCAGTCCTTCAAAGCAGGCCGTATTCAGCGAAATGCCGATCGGCGCATCCGGATAGCGTTTTTTGATTAGCACGTACGCAGCCTCATGGGCTTTCCCCATATTGTCCAGCACCTGATTGGCGGTGAAGTACCGCCCTTTGTATCGGGGCGGGAAGTTGCCCAGGATAAAACCATTCATTGCATAGACATTCGGCTCATTGAACGTGTTCCACCAGCCGGTAAACTCACCAAAATGCTCCAGGCATTGCGCGGTATAGTCCAGAAAATGCGCGGTATTCGCGCCGACTGTCCAGCCGCCGGCCGCTTCGAACCAATTCGGATGGCAAAAATGGTGCAGTACGAACATGAGCCGCACGCCCCGCTGCTGCAAGTCCGTGAAAAAGTCGCGGTATTCCCGCACGACCTCCGGATCGAACGGCGCCCTCGGCGCCGATTGCAGCCGCGACCAGTCCACGCCGCAGCGATACACCGTACCCAGGCGGGCAATATATTCCGCATCCTCCGCCCGCCGCTTCTCATGGTCGGTCGTGCGCTCAAAGCGGTGGCCGTCCAAGGTGCGTAGGCCGCGCCAGGGATGCGCGCCGGCGGTCTCTACTTGCGCGGCGGCGGTGGAAGTACCGAAGAAAAAATTGGAAGCAAACATAGGCTATCGCGAAGTGGGGATCCCGCGGAATTCGTGGATCCCGCAGAATTTGTGGAATTCGCGGAATTCGCGGAATTCGCAGATCCTGCAGAAAATGAGTAGTTGCAAAAACAATTCGAGGTTGTAAAAATCTGCCCCTAATCCTCAATCCCCATTCCCTGATCCCATTCCCCAATAAAAAAAGCCCCACACCGCGAGCCAAACCGGAGGGGGCGCCATGAGATTATAATGGTACCGTCTGCACAGGTACCGGGTTGATACCCGGAAAGAAACTGTACAAGCCCGGCACGGGAAAGTCGTCAGGCTAAAAAAGCAATTTTTTAATCGGAAGCAGTTGGGAAGGAAAACCGAGGGATTGCATAAAAATGCATCCGCGGGGGATTAAATAAAGGATTAAAATGAAAAACAGATTAAAATCTGTCGGCAATTTTAAATATCTGAAAACCGTGGGACAAAGATACGGTTCCTTTTGAATTTCCAAAATATCGGAAGCGGATTTTTGACGGTTACGCGACACTTTTTATAAAAAACGGCGCTGCATGGGGCGGAGGCTGTTTTTCAGCCTTTCAGGTTGAGGCGCAGGGAAAAGATATGGGAATAGAGCACCTGGGAGACGTTCCCGATATCTGTCAGCGCGTAATCAATTTGGAAGCGGCCGAGGCTGAGTCCCACCCCGAAATTGGGTTGGAGGGAGAGTTTGGTTTTGTTGGGGTTAAAATCGTCTTTTACCTGTTGGAAGTTGCCGACGCCGGCGCGCAGTTGCACCTTATTATTATAGTCGGCTTCGATGCCGGCGCGTGGATCCACGCTGACGAGTTCGGAGCGGAGCAGCACATTGCGCGGTCCGTCGGTGGTACACTCGAGGTCCAGCGCGGGGGTGAGGGTTGTTTTGTCGCCCAGTTTTTTGCGCCAGGCGGCGCCGAGGATAATGCGCGGGCGGGTGATTTCCGTGTTGCTGGCCGGGATTTCATTGCCGGTTTGGTTAAACACCTCTTTTTCGCGGTCGGTGAGGGAAAAAGACCATGCGTTGAAGGTTGTGGTAATATCCCGACCCATGACGCCGAACATCCAGGCGCCTTTTCGGTATTGCAGCCCGAGGTCAGCGCCGAAGCCCCAGGAATTTCCAATGTCGCCAATGACGCGTCGGATGAGTTTCACCGAGCCGCCGGCCGACCAGGCGGGGTTGCGCAGGCGCCGGGCATAACTGCCCATGAAGGCGTAGTCGGCAGCGGAAAAAGTGGAGAGGTTGTCGTAGTTGACCGTCCCGTCCGGGTTCACCAGGTTGATGGTGTAGGGGATGTTGTCTATGCCGAGGCGGATCAGCGAGAAGGCGAGGTACCCGCCCCGGTCGCGGTCGAGGCTTTTACCAAAGGCCAGGTAATCGTACTGCGACACCCCGACGAACCATTCGGCGTGCATCGCGCCGATCTGAAACGGCGCTTCGATCGCGCTCAGTCCCGCCGGATTCCAGTATCCGGCGGTAATGTCATTTACCAAGGCCGTTTGTGCGCCCGACATCCCGTGCGCCCGTGCGCCCACGCCGATCGCCAGAAATTCGTTGCTGTATTTCTGGGCGCGCAGGCCGCAGATGCTCGTAAGGAGCAAAACTGCAAGTATCGAAATGTGTTTGTTCATATTGCTGTACCTTCGCGGGCTCAGGAGTTATTTTGACTTTTTACTTTAGACGAAAAAATAAAAACGCCGGTTGCCTTTTGCGACAAAAATACGGCGCGCCAACACCCTTTTGCTTTTAATTATCGCTACGCATGAAAAATTTTGCCTTTCTCCTCCTTTGTTGCCTGTTTTTTGCCGAAATGAACGCCCAAAGCGCCCTGAACATCACCCAACTCGCCCATTGGGACGACGAAACGCTGCCCGTCGCCTCGCCCGGCGGATTGAATCTCCAGTACAGCGGCTGTTGGGGACTGGCAGTCAACGGCAGCGAAATCGCCGTGCTCGGCGGCGCCCGTCACGTGCTGTTTTTCGACGTCACGGACGCGACGGCGCCGGAACTCATCGGCAAGTTCGAGGGGACGTCCACCACGGTCTGGCGCGAATTCAAATCGTACAAAAATCGCGTCTATGCCGTGTCGGATAATACCGCGGAAGGTTTGCAGATTTTTGACCTGACCAACGCGCCGGACACCATCGTCCGAACCTACTGGAGCAATGAATTATTTAACAGCGCGCATACCATCACCCTGGACACCAGTTCGGGCCGCATTTACCTCAATGGTACCAATGTGGCCAGCCAGGGATTGCTGATCCTCGACGTCAGCCAAAACCCCGACCTGCCCACCGTGCTGGCCTCCGTCAGCGTGCCGGGCGGTTATATCCACGATTCGTTTGTGCGCCACGATACCATTTACGCCTCCTCAGGCTTCGAAGGCCTGTTTGTGCTGGATTGCACCGTGCCGCAAAGCCCCCAACTGCTGGCGAGCGTATCCACCGGCGGCTACAACCACAATAGCTGGTCGAGTGCCGACGGCCGCTACCTGTACTATACCGAGGAAATCCCCAAGGGGAGGCCCTGGCATATCGTGGACTTGCAGAGCCTGTCCACCGGCGAGATCGAAGTGGTGGGCGCCGTGCTCGAAGGCCTGCTGCCCGGCGGCGACACACTTGCCATTCCGCACAATATTTATATCAAGGACAATCTGCTGTTCAATTCGCAGTACGAAGACGGTCTGTTGGTGTACGATATCACCGATCCCCTCCAGCCCGCGCTCGTCGCCTACTATGACACCCACCCGCAAAATCCCGTCTATAACGGCTATTACGGCAACTGGGGCAGTTACCCCTGGCTGCCTTCCGGGAACATTATCGCCGGCGATATGCAAAACGGCTTATATATGCTGCGCCTGGATCCGGTTGTCGGTACGAATACCCCGGTCGCTGCCCGGCAATTTTCGGTCAGCCCCAATCCGGCTGCCGATTTCGTCCGCATCCAATGGCAGGATACGCCGATTTCCTGGAGTTGGAGTCTATTCGACCTGACCGGCAGGCTGCTACAGCAAGGCGCGCCCTCCGAAAGTCCGGAAGTACAGGTCGCCATTGGGCACTTGCCCCCGGGTTTGTATGCTTTGCAGGTGCGTTCGGCAGACGGATCCAGCCGGACGGTGAAAGTGGCGAGGCGGTAGAGGTTGTGTGAAAGTATTTCGCCGCCTCCGGCGGCGAAATGAAATAAGAAGCGGGTGTCTTTTTTTGATTTAAAAAATCAAAAAAAGACACCCGCTTAAGATATTTAGTAACTACTTAGCCGGTCGCGTCTGAGACAAAAAAGGATCCATTTTTTGCCAGACGAAGCGATTTTTTGCAGGTCGTAGCAGCGCTACGGTCAAAAAAAATTGCGAAGTATGGCGGAAAATGGGACTTTTTGAGCCAGACAGCGAGCGGCTAAGTAGTTACGATATTTTAAAAAACAGCCCTCCACCCTTTCTCATTCGAAAGGGTTGGAGGGCCCCCGCCTTCGGTTTGTTTTTCCAGCGCAGTATGCGCGGTATATCTTAAAGCCGGGCTATTCTGCGGCCGGATAAATGCGCGCCAAACGACGCCTTCCGGAAACGCGGACAAAAAAGCCGGACGAAATTGCGATTCAAAGTGCGCGCCAAAAAAAGAACCCCTTCTCTCCCCGGCAACCCACTTTGTGGGATAATCGAAATCGGTTTGTTTATCTTGCGCAATGCATTCATTGCGAGCTTACTTTCAATGACCATGCAAAGAAAAGACTTTTTTCAAAAAAATATACATATTATAAAATATCTTAATTGAAAAAAGCGACAATTTTTATTATCTAAACCTCAAATTTTCCGGCTATTTTTATTTAAAAAATTAAAAAAAATCCGTATTTTTTACGATTTTAAAATAATTAAGCGGTTTTGTTGCCGATTGTGTAAAAATGCAAAAAACCGCATTTTTTTTCAAAAAAATGTGCTGAATCTGAAAAGTAACGGTCGTTTTTGTGAGAAAGCGGTTTTTACGGCATTGGAAACTGCCCGGCGTCTATGCGCAGGGCGCAGGCGAAATGGCCCTCCGGACAGGCCTTTTTGCCGTGTAATCCGCAGGGTCGGCAGGGCAGTTTTTCGGTCGTTTCGATGAGGAAACGGCGGTCGGACAGCGGGCCGAAACCGAAGGCGGGCAGGGTGGAGCAGAACACGGCGGCGACCGGCGCGTTCATGGCGGAGGCGAGGTGGAGCGGCGCCGAATCGTTGACGTAATTCATCGAAGCGGCGGACATCAGGGCGGCGGATTGGAGCAGGTTGAGTCGGCCGGCCAGGTTCACGACTTGGTCGTTGTTTGCCATCGTGGCAATGGCTGCGCAGGCCGCTTGGTCGGAAGGCCCTCCAAGCAGCAGTATGCGGTGGCTCGGCGGAATCCGCGCGATCAGTTCCAGCCATTTTTCGGCCGGCCACTGTTTGGTAAACCACACGGAGGTGGGCGCGATACAAACGTACGGCGTCGGGCCGGCTGCCGCTGCGGCGGCCTCGAAATCGGCGGCGGCGGGATATAGTCGCGGTCGCTCCGGGCGTGCGTCGGTGAGATGCCGGATCAGCGACAGGTTGCGGTCGGTCTCGTGTCCGCCGTCGCCGATGCGGTGCGGCAAGCGGCGGCTAAAGAAAACGGACATCGGGTTTTTGTCGAAGCCGACGGTCTGCCCGGCGCCCGACAGCGCAGTCAGCCAGCCTGCTGCGGCAAAGCGTTGGCAGCATACGACCAAATCGTACCGTTCCTGCCGGATGCGCCGCAAAAGCCGCCACAGATTGCGGTATTTGCCGCCGGATTTATCCCAGATCAGCGTCTGTCGCACGAGGGGATGCCCCCGCAGCAGCCCCTCATTGCCTTTGCGCAGGAGAAAATCTATATGCGCCGTCGGATACTGCCGGTGCAGTTTTTCGATCAGCGGGGTGGCCAGCACCACATCGCCCAGAAAGGCGGTCTGCAAAATCAGTATTTTCACGCAGCAAAGGTACGAATCCGCCGCCGGAAATCCCGACCGCGCCGCGGCGCCGCGGCAAGTTTTCCGTCCACGCCCGCCGCTTGTTGGGTTCAAACTGCCAGGAGAACCCCGTTTTTTCCAAAAAATCCGCGCGGTCGGCGCAATCGAAAAAAAAATTGTGCCGGGGCTTGCAGGAAATAAAACTGACCGCTTATCTTTGCACCCGCTTCTGAAAGATACCTAAAACGCGGGAATGGCGGAATTGGTAGACGCACACGTTTCAGGGGCGTGCGCCGAAAGGCTTGCGAGTTCGACTCTCGCTTCCCGCACGACGTTTCATAAAAGGCTTATGTGATTTTCACATAGGCCTTTTTTTGTTTTGTAACTACTTAGTCGCTTGCCATCTGGCGAAAAATGGAGCCTTTTTTATCTCAGACGCGACCGGCTAAGAGGGTGTGTTACAAGTATTTTGCCGCCTCCGGCGGCGAAATAAAATAATGTTTGGTTGCCTGTTTTTTTGATTTTTTTAAAAAAAATCGTAAAAACTTAGCCAGCCTGAAAAACGATATCTTTTCTATCCAAAGCGTTAATCAGGTTCTGGAATACGTTCATTGAATGTTTACGAAGGGTTGATGTAAAGGACTGGATGCGCGCATAGTGCTGCG
>JAUMBL010000236.1:0-17236 GCA_032115775.1 Saprospiraceae bacterium
TCCAACTCGCCAAAATAGAACGCGATAAAATCGAACTGAACCTCGAGGAACTAAACTTGGCCGAACTGATCCGCGCCACATCTCCCTCGCTGGAACTCAAAGTGCAGGAAAAAACGGGCGGCCAATTGCACCTCGAATTGCGCGCCGACCGGACGACGGTGTACGCCGACCGCCTCCACCTCACCAATATCCTCCACAATTTGGTGGATAATGCGGTGAAATACGCAAAAGACGCACCGGAAATCGATATCCGATTGCTCAATGTGGACAATAAACTGTCGCTGCTGGTGCAGGACAACGGGATCGGAATCCCAAAAGAACACCAAAAGCGGGTGTTCGATAAATTTTATCGGGTGCCGACAGGCAACGTCCACAATGTAAAAGGTTTCGGACTCGGCCTGTTTTACGTGCGCAAAATGTGCCGCGAACACCGGTGGAAATTGCGCCTGTACAGCGAACCGGGCAAGGGCACGACAATCGAAATTATCATGCCGCTTTACAAAACAGACCTGGATCGGGCGCCCGCCGCCCGACCCGAAACGGTATCTTACGGACAATGACGCATGCCGTTCGACTGCGCGACTACACTGTGTCGCTGGGCCCTTTGGCGGAAAGCCTGCCGGAGGCGCTCCGCGAGCTGCCCTACTCCAAATTGTTCCTGCTTGCCGACAGCCACACGGCCGCGCTCCTGCCGCCTTTCCTGGATCGCCTGGCCGACGCCCGCCTCGTGCTGGAACCCGGTGAAACGCACAAAAACCTGCACAGCTGCACGCAGGTCTGGCAGGCGATGCTGGCCGCCGGTCTGGATCGCGAGGCGCTGGCACTGCATCTGGGTGGCGGCGTGATCGGGGATTTGGGCGGTTTTTGCGCCGCGACGTTCAAACGGGGCATCCGGTTCGTCCAAGTACCCACCACTTTGTTGGCGATGACCGACGCCGCCATCGGCGGCAAGCTGGCGGTGGATTTTTCCGGTGTAAAAAACATCGTCGGTGTTTTCCAAAACCCGGCCGCCGTGCTGGCAGACCCCGCATTTTTAACGACCCTGCCGGAACGGGAGCTGCGCAGCGGCTTCGCCGAGGTGATCAAACACGCACTGATCGGCGATCCCGCACTCTGGGCGACTATCCGCAAACTGCAGACACTGGATAGCCGGCTCGACTGGCAGGCGCTGCTCCGTGCGTCTATCCGCGTGAAGGTGCGGATCGTGGAAGAAGACCCCCTGGAAAAGGGCTTGCGGGCACTGCTCAATTTTGGACACACCATCGGGCATGCCCTGGAGGCGTATTACCTGGATTCCACCGAGCCGCTCACCCACGGCGAAGCCGTCGCGATCGGCATGCTAACCGAATACTGGATTGCCTGCGGGGAAGATGCGCGTTTTGGGGAACTGAAGGAGGTGATTGCTCGTTTTTTTCCCTGGCGAGATCTCTCCTCCGGCGCGGCGCCTGCCCTTTGGCAGCTGATGCAGCAAGATAAAAAAAACGCTGCCGGCGCCGTCCGAATGGCGACGCCGGCAGCGGGAATCGATACTTTGCGCTTGCGGGCGATTCAGGAGTCCGATTTGGCGCACGCACTGGATTTTTACAGGGCGCTCCGTTGAAGCATCAGAACAGATTCTTCGGCTTCACGATCGTGAACACCCTTGAAATATTAAATCCGAACCGGAGACCCGATAGCCATTTGTCGTTTGCGTCCCGGTAAAACCAGTCTTCCCGCGTCTCCGTGATAAAACCCTTGTACGTCATATCCTGCGAATTGGTGAAGTGCAATTGGAAAACGTGGCCGCCGGTTTCAATGTCCAAGCCGACCGACAGGCTATTGCGGTAATCCTGCGCGATTTGATTGGGCAGGACGTAATAATATTCCGCATTGACGGCCACCCTTGGGGTTAATTTCAGGCGGCCGGCTAACCCCAACGCAAACACGTCGTTTCGGTCGCCCCGCGATTGCGTGAGGTTCCGGTGCACCAGTGTCGGCATAAATTGCAGGGTAAAACCGTCGGTAAATTTACGGCCGATCAGCAGTTGGTGTGTGTAATAAAACCGCGACCAGAACAAATTTTGCCGATCCGGGTCTGCGAAGCGGATCGTTTTGACTTGCAGATCTGTCAGATAGGATACGGAAATCGGAATACTGCGCCGACCAGTTTGTTGCCGGAGAATTTTATACTTAAGGAAGCCGTCATAGATTTTTTCCTTGCTGCTTCTGCCCACACCCACCATGAGCCGGTCGGTGATACCGTAGTCCAAGCCAATTCGGATCGTAGCGCCGTCCAGACCGAAGATATCATAAAAACCATTTTGAAGGGGTGCAAAGCGGTGCGAAATTTTAAAATCGAGCACGCCGGAAGCGGTATTTTCCAGCGAGTGGCCGTTGACCACCCGATTCGTTTTGAAGCTGGCGGTTGCAAAATCCGTTTGTATTTCTTCTTGCAAGAGCGACAGCAGGTCGTCTTGTGCTTGCAGGGAGTGTAAACAGAGCAGGCAGGAGAGGAGGGACAGGTAGATTTTATTCATAAAAGCGCAAAGTTTATCGGATTTCGACACAGCGGTCTATCTGCACGTCGAGGTTATATCCGCTGCATTTCCCCTTCAAGCGGATTTTTTCACCGACGGGAAAGGCGGAGCGCGGATGTTTGGCAAGCGGATCCAGCGAGCAGGCAACGCCGAACATACCACCGGATTCGAGCACGACCCGTGCGGAACCGTCTTCGTTCGTTCCGCTTTCGGCGACGGTACCGGCCACCTCCACCAGTTTGTCGAGGTACTTCGCGTTGGCAGCGGTTTCGTCTGTCTCAAAAGCGGCAAAAAGTTCCGTCGCCGATATAGAGAGGTCTGGTTTGGCGGCGCCGATATCTTCGTGGGGTTTATTCCACATATAATAGCCGACAGCGAGGCCGATCAGACCCATTACAAGGAGGACAAGGATCGCTTTTTTCAACATAAGAGCAGATTTTAGGCGGGTGAATTAATTATCGAGCGCCCCGGCTTTTATCCAGGCTTCGATTTTTTGGCGATCACAGGCATTCATCAGGCCGGTTGGCGGCATCTGTCCGGGGCCCGGCGTATTGATCCGGCTGAGCAGCGTACTGTCTTGCGCGTACGGCTTCAGCGTGGCATAGGTATCGAAGGGCGAGCCGGCCACATTTGAGGAAACGGCGTGGCAACTGTAGCATTGGTTTTGGAGGATCGCCAGTACATCGCCGGCATAGCGTACGTCGGTCGTATCGCAGCCGCCGGGGGCGCCATAGAGGTCTTCTTCATTGTCGTAGTAGCAACCGGCGGTAAAGACAACCGATGCCATGACAAGAAGCAGCGAAAAACAAAAAAAGACGCTTTTCATATCAATTTTAAAGTTAACGTGAATTGAGTATGGACAATGCCCGGCATTTCAATAATACGCAGAAAACCTACGCGACGAGCAAAATTATTATGGAAAACGGATTGATAAGTTGGTTTTATTGATCGCAGTGAGCGTCAATCTAACCGCAATGTAGAATTTGGAATACCGTATTTGATTGGGCCTTCGCACCGTAAATTTCAGGAATTCTATTTTAATAACAACTCAGCCGGATCGCAGTCTGGCCTAAAAAAACCCATTTTCCGCCATACTCGCAATTTTTTTTGACCGTAGCGCTGCTAAGTCCTGCAAAAAATCGCTTCGTCTGGCAAAAATGGATTCTTTTTTGTCTCAGACGCTACCGGCTAAGTAGTTACCTGCTTTAAAGCATAACATTGAAACAGGGTAAGGGTTCAGGCTTGGGTACAGTTTAGGTTTTTTGTCAGCGCTAAAAACGAAGTTTTTTTGTTAATTTTCCAGCCGAAAAAGTAGTCACAAAAAAATTTCACGCGCCCGCCTAAAACTGAAATCTAAACTTAAAACTCCAGGCGCCAGCTCAAATTTGGCAGCAATCCGAGCTGATACTTCGTTTCCACCTGTTTCAAAAAAGGATCGTAATAGAAATACGCAACATTCTGGTTCGCAGTCACATTCTGAATCTCCAGTGCCAAGGTACTGTTGCGCCGGTTGCCGGTGTGGCGACGCCAATAGACCCGGGCGTCTGTCCGGAAAAAGGCGGGTAATTGTTGAGAAAAACCGTTGGCTGCGTCAAACACGGTGGTACGCGCCGCGGCGGAGGCGGCCTGATCCACCGGCATGGCGCGGAAGCCGCCGCGACTCGTCAGGCGGGCATTCAGGCCGAAGGCGCGGGTTTTCCCGGCGCGCCGACTGCGTTGCCACTCTTTTCCGGCACTGAGATTGATCATGTTTTGAAAATTCCATCGACTGTCGCGCCAGACCTGGTCGCTGCCGCGGTAACGCGCCCGAATGAGTGTGCCATTGAGCAGCAAAAACCAGTTTCCGTCGAAATAGCGTTCCAAGGACACTTCAAAACTGGCGTTTTCCCCGTTTCCGGCGGCGCGCAGAGAATCCGACAGCGTGATTTCAGACACATTGAGCATGGAAAATGCGGAGGCCGAACCGGCGGCCACGGGCGCTTTGTACAGCCATTGATACGCAATTTCGCTGCGCACCACCCAATCGGCGTCGGGCGTCCAGGTGTAGCGGATGCCCGTTTGTACGCTGCGGGTCAGGCCGGGTATGCGATAACCACTTCCTGCGCCCTGCGGCAGGCGGGCGGTATAGAGCCAGCCGGGCTGCATTTGGCTTTGCAGCCCGGCTGACCAACTGAGTTGGTGGCGCGTATTGAATCGGTGGGCGAGTTGCAGGCGCGGTTCGAGTTGCTGGTCGGCGGCGACCAGGCTGTCGGCGTTTGTGTTCATGGTGATGGCGTGCAATCCGGCTTTCAGGCTTGTTTTGCCTGTTTTATTGGTGAATTCCCATTGCGCCCAGGGTTGGAGCTGGAAAAAGCCGACCAGTCCTCCGAGCGCATCCGCTTGTCCGTTTCGCAGGCGTTCCAGTTGATAGCGGATCGTTTGGTGGTACCAGCCGGCGAGGATTCGGTGTTGTTTTCCGAGGCGGTGCGAGAGCGTGAGGCTGAGGCCGAGACGGGTTTCCGCGCTGTTGTCGAGGTCTTCTATTTCCGGGCTGCTTGCCCGGCGTTGATCGGTGCGGGCGGATAGTACTGCGGTGGCGCGGAGCCAGGTATTGGGTCCGACGGCATTCCAGTATTGGAGTCCGGCGATGCCGGTACGGCCGTCGAAGCGGATATTAAACAAGTCTTTATACTGGCGTACCGCGCCGGAATCGGCGGGCGGTTCAAAGACCGTTTCATTGAGTCCGCCGATGGAAAAGAACGACCACTGTCCGCCTTTTTTGCCGGTAAAGTCCATTTTGACCGACAGGTCTTGGAATTTGATCGTTTCGCCGCCGAACGAGACGCCTAGGTTGCCGAGCAGTCCGACGGTGGAGTAGCGATAGTTGGCCAGGTAGCTGCTGCGGTTTTTCCGGATGGGGCCTTCTGCGGCGAGGTCCAGTCCGATGAGACCGGCTTGTGCGGTGAACTCGCGTTGTTGTTGATTGCCTTTTCGGAGATTGATGTCCATGATTCCGCCCAGCGCATCGCCGTAACCGGCGGGTAGAGCACCGGTGAGGAGCGCCGAGTTGTCTATGATTTGGGCGCTGAAGAGCAGCACGCCGCCCGCTGCCGGCGCGGGGAGGTCGTTAAACGTTCCGGCGTTGCTGAGGTGGTTGGGGTTGACGACCTCGATGCCCTCGAGCCGCCACCGGAGGCTGCCCGGGCCGTTGCCGCGGATGCTGAGACCGTTGGCTTGATCGTCCGTATTGACGATACCCGGGTAAGCGAGCGCCAGCCGAGCCGGATCGAAGAAAGTAGCCGGGAATCGCAGGGTTTGTTCGCGGGCGAGCGGGATTTCGCTGATTGCCTGGGGCGCGCGGCGGCCGGGAGTATATGCGACGATCTCCACGCCGGGCAGTTCGGAAGGCGCGTTTTGCAGCGCGAGTTCGAGTACTGTTTCCTTGCCGGCGTTGATCAGGATTTGTCGGAGGCGGAGGGGGGCGTATCCGGGCATTTCGACGGACAGTTGGTAAAACCCCGGTGCACAGTCGGCGAAAGCAAATTGGCCCTCCGGCCCGGTGCGCGTTGCGCGGATTCGTTGGGTATCGCGCTCCGGTTGGAGTTGCAGGGCCGCCCCGGCGATTGGATTGCCGGCGGCAGCGTCCAGCAGGACGCCGCGCAGCGTTTGCGCGCTGGAAAATCCTGCAATTTGAAAAAATAAAATAAACAGAAGGCGACTTCGTACATTCATCGGCAAAAAATTCTACATTGGTCGTTTAAAATCAGTCCCTGCGCTAATTTTAGTTGCTTTTTTAGCAAATTTTTGTAAAAATTTGAAAGTCAAACCAAAACAATTTCAGTTATGTACATTTTTCTGGGTATTCTCTTTTTACTACTTTTTCTCTCCCTGGTGACGGTTCAGCAGGGCACGGTGGCGGTGACCACAATTTTTGGGAAATACAGCCGCACCCTGCGTCCGGGTCTCAATATCCGGATTCCATTGATCGAGGCGATTTTTAAACGCATTTCCATCCAAAATCGTTCGGTGGAATTGGGTTTTCAGGCAGTAACGGTTGATCAGGCCAACGTGCATTTCACCTCCTTGTTGTTGTTTTCCGTGGTGGACAACCAAGAGGAGACCATCAAAAAAGTCGCGTTCAAGTTCGTGTCGGATCGCGACTTTATGGCCGCATTATCCCGCACGGTAGAAGGCTCGATTCGCGCATACGTGGCGACGAAACGCCAGGCGGAGATTTTAGGGCAGCGCCGGGAGATCACCGAGGCGGTCAAAACCAACGTGGATCACATGCTGGAAGACTGGGGTTTTCACCTGCTTGATTTGCAGATCAACGAGATTATGTTTGACGAAGAGGTGATGCGCTCGATGTCGAAAGTCGTGGCGTCGAACAACCTGAAGGCCGCCGCAGAAAACGAGGGTCAGGCGCTGCTGATCACCAAAACCAAGGCGGCCGAAGCCGATGGCAACGCGATTAAAATTGCTGCCGAGGCAGAACGCGAGGCGGCAAAAATGCGCGGCCAGGCCGTGGCCCTCTTCCGGGAAGAAGTCGCTAAAGGGATGAGCCAGGCCGCCAGAGAAATGAATCAAGCTAACCTGGACACCTCGGTAATTCTGTTTTCCATGTGGACGGAGGCGATCAAAAATTTTACCGAGCACGGCAAAGGCAACGTGATTTTCCTCGACGGTTCGGTGGACGGTATGGAGAAAAACCTGCGGCAACTGATGGGGCTTAGTAAAATAGATTTTGGATCCGGGAGCGCAGACAAGCGTTAAGCGGTTAGGTCATATTTTAAAGTCCAGCAAAAAAGATTTTAATTCGGCTTGAAACGCCGATTCGTCCTGCTCGAAGAAGCGCACTTCAACGGGCAGGACGAATATCGGCAACTGATTTTTCCAGACAAAGTTTTGGTGCAGCTCCAGCCGGGTAGCGTCTTTTTCCGTGGTCAGGATGATTTTATTAGACGAACCCATGCGCTCGTAGGCGTGCAGGAGTTCGATCAGGTCGGGTTCGGTGAAGTAGTGGTGGTCTTCGAATTCCTGGGTTTGCACAGAACGCGCGACGCCTGCGAGGTACTTGAGCAGGTAGTCCGTATTGGCGATGGCGCTGAGGAGCAGCACGTCCGTCTGCAAGTCGAGCGGGCGGCGTAAATCCGGCCGCAGCAGATCGTAGGGATCCGCGTAGCGGTAGTGCGAGAAAAAAACGCGTTGGCGGGGATAGGGATCCAATTCCTCTAACATATTCTGCCGTTGTTTGGGCGTAAGATCATACGGGCATTTGGTTACCAGTAGGATATCCGCGCGCCGGTAGGCGGATCGCCATTCCCGGAGCCGGCCCGAAGGCATGAGCCAGTCGCGGGTAAACGGCCGGTCGAATTCGGTGAGTAAAATATTCAGGCCCGGCGTGACCGCCAGGTGCTGGAATGCGTCGTCGAGGAGCAGGCATTGGGTATCCGGGTTTCGGCGTACCAGCTCGGGCACGCCCAGCGCCCGGCTTTCGCTGACGCAGATGGGCGCCGTTGGAAATTTGCGTTTAAACTGAAGCGGTTCATCGCCCACCTCGTCGGCCGAATCAATAATGGTTACCATGCGGAAACCCGCCGTTTTGCGGCCGTATCCGCGGCTCAGCACGGCGACATTCAGGTATTGCTGCAGCCAGCGGATGAGGTACTCGATATGCGGGGTTTTCCCCGTGCCGCCCACAGACAGATTGCCCACAGAGATTACCGGCAGGTCGAAGCGTACGCTGCGCAGTGCACCGATCCGGTATAAGAAATTGCGCGCGGACACTCCCAAGCCGTACAATAAGGCTAGCGGGAGCAGCAAAATTCGAATCAGTATATCGTCGTACATACAGCGGATATTGCAGCGGGGTGATCTGTGAACCAATACAGGCGGCAGCGCAAAAAAAAATCCCGCCGGATAAACACCAGCGGGATTCGAACGTGGTACCTCCCAGAATCGAACTGGGGACACATGGATTTTCAGTCCATTGCTCTACCAGCTGAGCTAAGGTACCTAGCTGCTTTTTTGAGCGGGGCAAAGATAAGGGGATTTTATGTTGAAAATCAAATGATGCGCGGATATTTTTTGAAATAATGTTGTAAAGCGTATTTTTCAATAAAATCGCGGGTAAATTTCTCTGTAAACGGCACTCCATACCGCCGACTCGGTCGCTTGGTGGGTACCGAGTCGGCGGTATGGAGCGCGTTGCGGTTGATTCAGTTTACTCAACGGCCACCTTGACCCGCCAGCGTTGCAATCCCGATTCGATTTCGAGTATGTACATACCTTTTGAGAGGCCATCGAAGGCAAGGGGAATTCCGGTTTTTCCGGCCGCTTCCGGATAGTCGGTGGTAGCGACCAGCCTGCCGGGCATATCATAGAGTTTGCATCGCACGCCCATTTGCCAGCCGCCGGACAGTTGGGCGGTAAAATGGCCGTTAGACGGATTTGGGAATACGATCAGACCGTTGCGTCCGCCGTCCAAATCATCCGAACAATCAGGCAACACGATACAATCCCGGAAATTGCAGCACTTGGTGTGCATCGCGTCGTCGTTCAGCGCGTGGAGCGAGGCGGTGAAGCAGACCGAATCGCCGGCCATCGCCGGCGCGCCCAGCGGAACGCTGATCGGGAACACGCCACCGGGCGGGAGTCCGGGGCTCAGCGGGATGGTAATGTTATAAGGTGTCATGCCCGGCGGACTGGTGAAAGTCAGGTGGAACTCGCCTGCGGTGTAGGGCGACATATTTTTCAGTAATCCGGCGTACACCCACTGTCCGGTAGCCGGATCGCAGGTGATTTCTTCTTCAGAGATATAGCCGCAGTCCGGTTCGCAGCTGAGTTGGACGGTATCACGACAAATAGTCTTGCCGTCTTTCAGCCATTTTATTTCCAGGAATTGCGCGGGCGCCAGGCTGGTTTTGATACAAATATTGGGCAGCGTGATTTGTCCGAGCGGCAGCGAAGTACCGGCGGGCGGGATGGGCGCGAGGCTGATGACGGTGGGTGTATAACCGGTGACGAGCCAGCCAGAGCCGAAAGGATTGTTGATCGTCATGGTGACGCCCGGACTGAGCATGCACAGGCTGATGCCGTTGAAGTACCCGGCGGCGTAGTTGTTTTGGAGCAAAAGTCCATAGCAGCAGGATCCCGGTTCCGTTTCCAGCGTTTTAGCGCCCAGCAATTGCAGGTTGTCGCAGGGGTCGCAATCGGGAATTTCGATACAATAGAACGTGTCAATCGAGCAGCAGAGCGTGGAATCCACCAGTTCCGGATCGCCGTCGTGCGCTACCAGTTTGAAGCAGAATTTTTGTCCTGCGATATTCGGGCCGGTCAGCGCGAAGGTGTAGGTGCGGCATTGGCCTGCCAGGATGGGATTGGCGGTTTCGTCCACAAAATTCGGCGTCACGACGATGCCCGGGGGGCTGTTGGGCATGAGTTGGATATAGGCGATCGGATAGGGCGCGTCCACCGGATTGCAGACGGTCATGGAGTACACTACCGTGGTATCCTTGCAATAAATAGAATCGGACTGCAGGTAGAGACATTCCGGTTCGACCGGGCAATTGATCGTGAGCGTATCGGCGCAGACTACCTCAAACTCCCAGTCGTATTGCTGCACGATGATCTGCTGCGGCGAATTGAGGATACTGCCGAGGCAGAACGAGAGGAAATTCGTCAGGCTTCCGGCCGGGATTGAGTTGCCGGGTACGCTGCTCACCAAGCCGATCGAATTGGAGGTAATCGAATTGACGGACAGGGAGTCGGAAAGCGAGCCGAGGTCGAAATTCAGGTCGGCGTCCGGACTAAAAATAGAGATACCCGATATGCCGCCCGTGGAATTGGCATAACTAAGCGTCCAGCAGCAGGCGCCCTCTGCCGACGAGTCGGCGCTGATTGCGAACTCCCCGCAGCCGCAGTCCACCAGCGTCAGTTCGAGCGGATCGGAGTCCAGGCTGCACCCGAAGGAGGTCGTTCCGGTGAGCGAGTACGTTCCGCTTTGCGTGACAATGAGGCATTGGCTGGTTTCGCCCGGGATCGGCGCGCCGTTGAGGTTCCACTGGTATTGCGCCAGGTTGGCCGGGCCGCAGATCGTATCCGGATTGCAACTTTCGTAGCAACCGGCGGGGGTAATGCAGAGGTCAGGCAGGGGGTGGATAACTGCCGAGGCGGCATGGCGGCAGCCGGTGAGCGTGTCTGTGCCGACGGCGGTGTACGTGCCGGCTTGCAGGACGGTGATGGACGCGCCGGCGCCGCCGTTGCTCCAGCTGTACACCACGTTGGGTTGAACCGGATTGACGCTCAGGGTGGCGGGCGTGCCTTCGCAGGAATCCGGCGACACATTGATGGTGAATGCAGGCGACACCGCCAGAGCGACCGGCCAGAGCCCCGACACGGCCTTGCAGCCGTTGGCGTCGGTTACCTGTACCGCGTAGGCCGGCAGGAGATTGAAGTCGCAGACGTTGATGGTCTGGCCGATTTCCCCGGCGAGCGGCGTCAGGCTATTGTCGAGCCATTGGTAGGTAAAGCCCTGTCCGAGCGGCGCCGACAGCGTGATGCAGCCGGCGTCGCAGATAAATTTAGATCCGGACACCCCGGCGAGCGGCGCCGGCAGCACCGTCACGGTCACGGAGTCCAGCGATCGGGTACATCCTTGGGCGTTTCTAACGACGACCGAGTAGGCGCCGGAGGTATTGACTGTGATACTTTGGGTCGTAGCGCCGGTGGACCACAGGTAGGTAGTCCCCGCCCCGCCGGGTGCGGTGAGCGTGACGCTGTTTCCGGCGCAGACCGTTCGATTAGGCGACCAGGCGATGGTGTCTGCCGGCGGATTTGGATGCACGGTCAGCGGCAGCGAGACGGTGTTTTGGCAGCCTTTATTGTTTACAACGTTCAGCGTGACGTTGTATGTATTGGGCGTCAGGAAGGATTGCGATGGGTTTTGCGCGCCGTTTGTGGCGCCGTTGCCGAAATTCCAGAGCCAGGAAATGATATTTGTCCCGGCGGCGTTAAAGGCGACCGGCTGACCCGCGCAGGCCGGTGAAGGATTCGCGGTGATGGTGGGCGTGGGCAGGCCGGCTACGACGATCGTTTTGGTGATCGTTACCTGGCATCCCGAGGCATTTGTAACCGTCAGCGAGACCGTATAAGATCCGCCTGCGGCATAGGTATGCATGGGATTTTGCTGGGTGGAGGTGGTCATATCGCCGAAAGACCAGTTCCAGCTCACCGGCCCTTGTCCTGGCAGGAACGTGGAAAGATCCGTGAAGGATGTTTTCAGGCAGCTGTCGGAGGCGGAAAAATCGGCCGCCAGCGGAATGCAGACGCTGGTCTGGCGGGTTATGACACAGACGCCGTTCGGCGGATTTAAGGTAGGCGCGGTGGCGCTGAGCGTCACCAGATAGCAGCCGGCTCTACTGAAGGCATGCACGGCGTTGCTGAGCGTTCCGCTGTTGGTATTGCTCAGCGGATCGCCGAAATTCCAGCCGGTCAGGGTGACGTTGGCGGATTTAAACGTGGTGAAATCGTAGGTATTGCAATTAGGAGACTGCGGCGTGGCAAAGAGCAGCAGGGTATGCGGCAGCGGCTGGCAGTTGCCCGATGCGCTGCAGTTATCAGTCTGCACCACCTGGATGGTATTCGATTGGTTAGTGCAGCCGTTGGCGTCCGTGACAACGACCCAATAATTAAAGACGCCGACGACCAGCGTGTTGGTATGGGTGTAGGTGGACTGCGTAGGCGGGAGTGGGAGGAGCGTGCCGTTTCGATACCAAGCGTAGGTGTAGCCCGGACCGGTCAGCGCCGTCATCGTGACGCTGCCCGTGTTATTGGGCGGCAGGATACACAGCACGGTGTTATTGGGGGTAGAGATCGAGGCGGTTGGTCCGGGCAGCGCCGTTGCCTGGTACGTTGCCACGGCGGTGCAGCCGGCGGCGTTGGTGACGGTGAGCACATACGTACCTGCGGCGGAGATGCTGGTCGTTTGCGTGTTGACGGAATTAGACCAGGCATAGTTTGCGTAGCCGCCGGGGGCGTTCAGGGTAGCGGATACGCCCGGGCACAGAACGCCCGTTTGGGTGATCGTCGGCGTGGCGGCCGAGCCCAGGTTCAAATTTAGGCTGACGGGCAGGCTGTTGTTGCAGAGCGTGACGGTGGCTTGGAGCGTGACCGGCCCCGGGGTATTATTCCACTGTACCTGGACGCTTGCCGTACCTTGACCGCCGATCACGCTTCCGGCGGAGGCCGGCGTGATCGTCCAGTTGAACGTCGCGTCCGGATGTTGCGCCGGGCTGACCGAATAAGTTTGCGTGCTGTTGGTGCAGGCGCCGCCGCTGGTCAGCATGAGCGGCCCGTTGATCGTTTTGGCTATCGGCACGCGGCGGATGGTGTCCGAGAGGCAGAAGGGCGCGCTAAGGCTACTTTGTTGCAGGACGAGCGCATACGGCCCGCTTGCGTTCCAGGTCACCGTAATCGGGTTCCCGGAGAACGTGGCCGGCGAACCGCCGACGACCGTCCAGACAAAGCCCGTTCCAGGTGCGCCGCCCTGTCCGAAATACGTCGCCGTACCGCTTGGGCAGATGCTGGTCGGCCCGTCAATACCGGTGGGTTTGGGGGTGGCCACCACCTTGATGATTTTTTTGACGATGGCGTTGCAGTACGCGTTGGGGTTATTGGGCATGGCGGTGACGACGTAAGTGCCCGGGCTGCCGTTCCAAGTTACGTTAATGCTGTTTGTGCCCTGGCCGGTAAACGCAAGTGCGGGCAAGATACTCCAGGTATAAGCGGCGGACGGCGTGGCCGTCGCGTTGAAGCTCGAGCTCGTGTTTTGGCAGACGACGCCTGGAACCGGCCCTGCCACTTCAAATTCCGTGCGGATATTCACCTGCAGGTCGGCGCTGCCTTTGCAATCCGTCTCCGGGTCGTGTCCGGGCAATCCGCCCAGAAAGGGGCTGGAATATGACAGGTTGATTATTCCCGGGCCGGGTGCGGCGCCCCATTGGACGGTGACGGTGTTGGTTCCTTGTCCGGACAGGATCGTGCCGCCCGTGATTTGCCAGTTATAGAGCACGCTCAGCCACTTGGGCACGGTGTAGATGGCTACGCCGTTTTCGCACACGAGCGTGAGGCCGTTAATGGGGACGGTGGGCGAGATAATCGGGATTTGCACCGATACGGGTTGGCTACAATACGCGCTGTCGCAATTCGCGACCGACAGCGAGATATTGCCAACGGGGCCGGCGCCCCACTGGACACAGATAGTATCATTTCCCTGGCCTGTGAAGGGCAGGGGGAGATTATTGGCGTCCAGCACCGTCCAAGTGTAGGTTCCGCAGTTCATTGCATTCGTCCAGTACTTGCTGCTGTCGCCGGCGCAGAGCGTAGAGACACAGAAAATTTCCGGCCCGGGGAGCGAGTCAATAAAAATATCCCGTTGCACGGTATCGGCGCAGCAGCACAGCGGCGCGCCCTGGTCATCGAAGTTATTTTTGGTAACAATCAGCGTGGCCGTGTAGAGGCCCGGATTGGCGTATTGGTGCGTAGGTTGGAACATGGTGGAGGTATTTCCGTCCCCAAAGTCCCAGAAAAACGAAGAGCCGCCGATGGAGTTATTGATGAACGTAAGGGGTGCGTTTTGGCAGAGGCTGTCGTTGCTGACTTGGAAGGCGGCGGTTGGGCCGCTCAGGATTTCCACGCAGAAATCGTACACGGTAGTTTGTCCTGCGCCGTTGTTGACCGTCAGCGAGATGGCGCCGGTTCCGGCGGCGCCCCAGGCGACGTTAATTTCTGCGGGGTTCCCGCCGGGCGACGCGGTTCCGCCGGTGACGGTCCAGTTGTATGTAAACGTAGGATTATAAGATACGAAATACGTGGAGCCGCTATTTTCGCAGGCATAGACGCAGAAAACGTCGCTCGGTGGATTTCCGGCGCTGCCGCCATCGGGGATAAAGTCTTCTAGATTGACGATAAAGCACTCCGGTTTGGGGCATTTTACAACAACTTTGAGGGTAGCGTCACAGTCGTTGGCGGTCGGTGGGCAGAATACATATCGGTAGCGCAGCAGGTGTTCGCCACAGCAGTTGGCGGTGGTTGATTTGAGGAGCAGCTGACCGTCCGGCGTCAGATCGAAACATTCATCCGGGGTGAGCAGCGTGATATTGCGCGGCAGGCCGGACGTTACGAAGTCGTTGTCCTGCACGTTAAACTGGATCGGATCGCCTGGCATGATGCAGATCGAATCGTTCACCGCGTGGTATTCGCCTTGTTGCGCAACAAGCGGGAGCGCCGCGGTCATACAGAAAAATAAAAGAGTGTAAAATTTAATCATTTTCATGGGAAAAAATTGACGATATAAAGTTGGTTTATTTCAAAACAAGCCGTTTTCTCCGACGAATTGAGCGTTTAAAATAACACAAAAATATTGTTTTTTTCCATAAAAATAAAAAAAAATTTGCTAATCAAAAACTCTTTATTCGTATATGTTCAACAAATTTGCGTTTACTGCAATGCAGAAGCCATTTGCGCGTTTTAAAAAGCACAAGCAACGAACGCATTTAATTTATCTCAATTTTATATCGTATGACAAGCAAGCTGAAATCTGCAATGCTCGTATTTTTTTCCGCCCTCTTATTGTTGCCTGCCTGTAAGAAAGAAGACAATCGGACCCGGCCTGAGTTGCTCGCGTCCGCTTCCTGTTGGGCATTGACCAAGCGCGAGGTGTACAACGCCGGCACGACGCAATGGGTGGATAACCAGTTACAGAGTTGTGAAAAGGACGACTGTTATACCTACACGTCCGATGGCAACTACACCAAAAATGAGGGCGCGACCAAGTGCATCACGTCCGGCCCGCAAGTCGTATCCGGAACCTGGGCGCTGAGTCCCGATGAGCAAATGCTGACCCGGATAGAAAACAACGCATCTTTCACCTTTTCGGTGGTTGAATTGACGGCCGAGCGGATGGTGTTGGAGGGGAGCGTACTGGGATTTCAGACGCGGTTTACCTGGGAGGCGCGGTAAGAAATTGTTTCTACGCGCTTGTGGGGCGGTTGATTTTCGGACTAAAATTGCCCGGAAATCAACCGCTGATCAAGTTCTAACCTATGCGGACGCGGTGCGTCCTACACGTCAATCCGCGCATATTTTGCATTCGCTTCGATGAATGCCCGGCGCGGCGGCACCTCGTCGCCCATCAGCATCGAGAACATGCGGTCGGCTTCGGCAGCGTCTTCGATGGTGACTTGTTTGAGGATGCGGGTTCCAGGATCCATGGTAGTCTCCCAGAGTTGTTCTGCGTTCATTTCGCCCAAGCCTTTATATCGCTGCACCTTGACGGAGTCGTCATCCTTACCGCCGGAGAAGTCTAATTGGGCGGCTTTTCGTTCTTTATCATTCCAGCAATAGCGCTGATTTTTGCCTTTTTTTACGAGGTAAAGCGGTGGCTGTGCGATATAGATATGGCCTTTTTCCACCAGGGTACGCATATATCGGAAAAAAAATGTAAGAATCAGGGTGGTGATGTGGCTACCGTCTATATCGGCATCGCACATGATCACGATTTTGTGATAGCGCAATTTGTCTGTGAGGAGGATTCTGTGGCCTTCTTCGTCTTCGCCTATGCTGACACCCAGGGCGGTGAAGATATTTTTGATTTCCTCGTTTTCGTAGATTTTGTGTTCGAGCGCCTTTTCCACGTTTAGGATTTTACCGCGCAGCGGCAGGATGGCTTGCGCGTGGCGGTCGCGGCCTTGTTTGGCGGTACCGCCTGCAGAATCGCCCTCGACGAGGAAGAGTTCGCTTTCTTCCGGATTTCTGCTGGCGCAATCGGCCAGTTTGCCGGGCAATCCGCCGCCCGTCAGTGCGCCTTTGCGCTGCACCATTTCGCGGGCCTTTCGGGCGGCGTTGCGGGCGGTTGCGGCGAGCACCACTTTTTCGATGATGCGGCGGGCGGGGTTTGGGTTTTCTTCTAAAAACACCTTGAGGGCGTCGCCTACGCAACGGCTGACGATTCCGAGCACTTCGGAATTGCCGAGTTCGCCTTTTGTTTGGCCTTTAAATTGCGGTTCCGGCACTTTTACGGACACAATCGCGGTGAGGCCCTCCATAAAATCTTCGCCGGAGATGGTGAAATTCAGTTTTTTGAAAAAACCGTTGTCGTCGCCGTATTTTTTGAATTCGCGGGTCAGCGCGCGGCGGAAGCCGCTCACGTGCGTGCCGCCGTCGCGGGTGCTGATGTTATTGACGAAGGAAATTACATTCTCGGAGTACGAGGTATTGTACATCAGGGCGACTTCCACCTCCACGCCCTCTTCGTTGGCGGTGATGTAAATCGGCTTTTCGATCAATCGGGTTTTCGCCTCATCAAGCCAGAGCACGAATTCCCGCAGGCCGCCTTCCGAATAGAAGTTCTCGATTTTGAAGTGGTCATTTTCCTTTTCGCGTTCGTCGGTGAGTTGGAGGCGCAGGCCTTTATTCAAAAACGACAATTCCCGCAGGCGGTGCGCCAGGGTATCGAACTTGTATTCGTCGGTTTCAAAAATTTCCGGATCGGGCAGAAAGGTTACGATGGTGCCACGTTGGTCGGTATCACCGATTTCCCGGGCATCGTACTTCGGTTTGCCTTGGGAGTATTCCTGTTCGAATATTTTGCCTTCCCGGTGCACTTCGGCGCGCAGATAGACGGACAGTGCGTTCACGCAGGACACGCCCACACCGTGCAAGCCGCCGGACACCTTATAAGT
>JAUMBL010000237.1:0-7658 GCA_032115775.1 Saprospiraceae bacterium
GCCAGATACGCGAAATCTCCGATTTTATTTATCGCAGGGTGGAGTGGGATTGGATGCTCAACGCCAACCATCGCCTGAGTATGGGCTGGCGACCCGAGCGCGGATTCATCACGTCCGAATGGTACGGTTACAACGAGGCTATGATCCTATACGTCCTCGCCCTCGGATCGCCCACGCATCCGATTCCGGCGGACGCCTGGAAGGCCTGGTGCGAGACCTATTATTGGGATACGTTTGAAGGTTCGGAACACTTGCAATTCGGCCCCTTGTTCGGCCACCAATACAGCCACGTTTGGATTGATTTTCGGGGTATTCAAGACGAATACATGCGCAAAAAAGGCATCGATTATTTTGAAAACAGCCGCCGAGCCACCCTGGCCAATCGCGCGTATTGCTTGCGCAACCCAGGGAAATTCAAGGGGTATTCCGATAAAATCTGGGGCTTGACCGCCAGCGACGGCCCGATGGACTGGCTGTACAAAAACGATCCCGAACGCCGCTGCACCGCAGCCTGGAATGGCGGTTTCGAGGCTTATAACGCCCGCGGTGTGGCGAGTGATTATCTGCGCGACGACGGTGTGATCGTGCCTACCGCCGCCGGAGGATCCGTGCCCTTCGCGCCGGAAGTTTGTCTGCCGGCTTTACAGGCGATGTGGGAAACTTATTACGACAGCCTGGTGGGTACCTACGGCTTTAAAGACGCGTTCAGCCCTGCCTTCACCGCTTGCGGCGCACTCCCTGCCGGCTGGTTTGACGTGGATTACCTCGGCATAGACCAAGGCCCCATCCTGCTGATGCTGGAAAACCATCGAAGTGGGCTGCTGTGGGAAGTGATGAAAAAAAATCCGTACATCGCCGCCGGATTGAAAAAAGCCGGATTTAAAGGCGGCTGGCTGGATAAAATACCGGGGTCGGATCGGCTGTCGGGAGGCGCCGGCCGTCGGTTTGGACACAATGCGGAAGTCATTAAAGACCCGACCGCCATTTTCGAACGCCATAAATTCCGGTCGCTGCCGTATCGGCTCCTGCGGCCTCAAAGCCTCCCGGCCTTGACGATGGAAAAAGAACGTTTCCCACTGGTGGTTTTTTTGCACGGTTCCGGCGAACGCGGAAACGACAATGAAGCGCAATTAAAAAACGGCGTGCTGGGATTCACCGAGGGCGATCGTCTGCAGCGCTATCCCTGTTACCTGCTGGCGCCGCAGTGCCCGGCCGGGCAAAGCTGGGCGCCGCTCGATTGGCGGAAAATGGGCATGGAGTTTGGGGAAAATCCAACCGAGGCCGGCGCGGATCTGCTGGCTTTGATCAATCAGACGATCCGGGATAACCCGAATATTGATACCACGCGTATCTATCTGGCCGGCTTATCAATGGGCGGGTTCGGCGTGTTCGATCTGTTGCAAAGATACCCGACGCGCTTCGCCGCGGCGATTCCGCTGTGTAGCGGTGGCGATCCGGCGCTGGTTAGCCGATACAAAAACCTGCCGATGTGGGTATTTCACGGGCAAAACGACGCCGTTGTGCCAGTGGATTACTCCCGGAAAGTGGTGGCGGCCCTGGAAGCGGCCGGCGGCAAGGTGCGATATACCGAATTTGCCACCCTCGGCCACGCGATATGGCAGGAAACTTTCTACGACGATACCGTACTTTCTTGGCTTTTTGAACAGAAAAAATAGCGTAACTACGCAGCGGCGACCGCCTGCGTAGTTACCAAACAGCAAGCGCACAAATCCTTATCATGCAACGAAAAAATATCCTCCTGCTCCTGCTCGCCGTGCTCTCGTTTAGCGCGGTCAATGCCCAGTCTAAAACCAAATCGGTGGATCAAAAAATTGATTCCATCCTTGCCCTGATGACGCTGGATGAAAAAATTGGGCAATTGTCCCTGTTCACGACCGACTGGGGCGCCACCGGCCCAACCATCCGGGAAGGATATAAAAATGATATCCGGACAGGCGCCTGCGGCGCTTTGTTCAACAGCCACGGGGTGACTTTCACCCGGGAACTGCAGCGCGTGGCGGTGGAGGAATCCCGCTTAAAAATCCCGCTCATCTTCGGATTCGACGTAATCCACGGATACAAAACAATTTTCCCAATTCCGCTCGGCGAGGCTGCCAGTTGGGATATGGACGCGATTGAATTGTCGGCTCGGATTGCCGCCCGGGAGGCCTCTGCGGTAGGCCTTCACTGGACCTTCGCACCCATGGTGGATGTCGCCCGCGACCCGCGCTGGGGTCGGGTGATGGAGGGCGCCGGTGAGGATACCTGGCTCGGCAGCCGCATCGCGGAGGCGCGGGTAAGGGGATTCCAGGGTAAAGGAATCGGCGCGACCGACGCGGTGCTCGCCTGCGTGAAGCACTTTGCCGGATACGGCGCTTCACTGGCCGGCCGCGACTACAATACGGTGGACATGAGCGAGCGCTTTTTCCGCGAATACTACCTGCCACCCTACGAAGCGGCGGTTAAAGCCGGCGCCGCAACGGTGATGACCTCCTTCAACGACTACGACGGCGTGCCCGCTACCGGCAATAAATACCTGCTCACAGATATCCTCCGCAAGGAATGGGGCTTTAAAGGCTTTATCGTAACTGATTACACCTCCATCAACGAAATGGTCAACCACGGCGTGGTCGCTAACGATAAAGAAGCCGGCGAACTCGCACTCAATGCGGGCGTGGACATGGATATGCAAGGCGGAATTTATCAGCGATACCTGGCACAGTCGGTGCGGGAAGGTAAGGTGCAAACTGCCGATATCGAAGCAAGCGTACGCCGCATCCTGCGCTTGAAATACGCGCTGGGTCTCTTCGACGACCCCTATAAATTCTGCGACCAACAGCGCGAACGCGAAACGCTCCTGTCGTCGGAACACCGCCGCGCCGCTCGCGAAGTGGCGCGAAAATCCATCGTGCTGCTGAAAAACGCCAACCAAGCCCTTCCGTTAAATCCCGCCCTCGGCCGCTTGGCGGTGATCGGCCCCTTGGCCGACAACCAGTCAGACCTCATCGGCGCTTGGAGTGGCGCAGGCGACGGCAAGGATTGCGTCAGCTTGCTCGCCGGCATCAAATCAGCCTACAAAGGTGAAATATTGCACGTGAAAGGCTGCGAAGTTGAAGGCACCGATCGCAGCGGCTTTCAAGCAGCCCTCCTGGCGGCGGCGGCGGCGGACGCCGTCGTGGTAGCGGTCGGCGAACGCTTCTGGATGAGCGGCGAGGCTTCCTCCCGGGCGGATATTTCCCTGCCCGGCGTGCAGGAGGATCTAGTCGCCGCGCTGGCCGCCACCGGGAAACCGGTGATCGTCGTGCTGATGAACGGCCGGCCCCTAGCCATCCCGCGGCTTGTCGAAAATGCCTCGGCCCTGCTCGAAACCTGGTGGCTGGGTACCGAAGCGGGCAACGCTATTGCCGATGTGCTGTTCGGCGCGTACAACCCATCCGGCAAATTGCCGATGAGTTTTCCCCGACATGTCGGACAAGTACCGGTGTTTTACAACGAAAAAAGCACGGGGCGGCCCTTCGATCCCAATAGCAAATGGACGAGCAAATACGTGGATATGCCCAACGCGCCGCTTTTCGCTTTTGGATACGGATTGAGCTACGCCACGTTCCAGTATGACGACCCGAAAGTGAGCAAATCAACGTTCAAAAAAGGCGAAAAAATTACTGTAAGCGTAAAAGTTAGCAATACCGGTGCGTACGACGGCGAGGAAGTCGTGCAATTGTACGTCCGGGATCTGGTTGGTTCCGTGACCCGTCCGGTGAAAGAGCTCAAGGGATTCCGCAAGGTGATGATTCCGCGCGGGACTGCGCAGACGGTGGAGTTTAGTTTAACAGAGGCTGATTTGCGTTTTTACGGCCGCGACCTGCGTTTTGCTTCCGAGCCGGGCGCGTTCGAGGTGTTCGTCGGAGGCAGTTCGGACGCGCTGAAAAGTGTAAAAATTACGTTGACGGAATAGCGCGTGCTGCTCGCGCTATTCCTTTGTCATTTCCCCGGCGCACATTTTTTGTAGATCGCCATAGCGGCCGAACACCACCAGTACGTCATTTTCCTGAAAAACAGCGTCTGGCTTTGGAATTCCGAGGGCGCGTTTGCTTTCGAGTTTGCTGCCTAGGAAATTGGTGCGGATTTCTTGTCGGAGGATGGTGACCAAGCTGAGCTGGCGTCCTTCGATAGGAAGTTCTGATACTTTTTTGCCGATCAGGGATTCGGGCACATCAATTTCTGCGATTTCGTAGTTGTCGTCGAGCGGATAGGCTTTCAGGCTGCCTTTCAGGGAGAATCGCTCGGCCATTTGATTGGCGAATTCTGCTTCCGGGTTGATGATTTCGTGCACATTCATGGATTCCAGAATGGCCGTGTGGATATAGGAGATCCCCCTGGCGATGATCTGGGTTTTGTAGTGGCGTTTGATCAGGGCGGTGGTGCTGAGCGAAGCGCCGACGTCCTCCCCGATGCTGACGATGACGTAGTCGGCGTCTTCGATGGGCAATTTTTCAATATTGCGCTCCTCGGTGGTGTCGGCGCAGACGACAAAAGTGAGGGTATCCTTTAACAAATCGGTATGCTCCTGGCTGTTGTCCACACCGATTACTTCATGGCCTTCTTCGATGAGCCGTTTGCCGAGGCTGGCGCCGAAATTGCCCAGGCCGATAATGACGAATTTCATAGTGCGATGTGCTGTGCGCTGGTGCAAATTTTGATTTTTTGGCTGCAATTCAGCATCAAAATCTGAACAAGTTCTAATTAAGAAAAATATTTTTCTCTGGGTAAATGAGGTCTGTATTGTCTTTTTTAGGTTTAAAAACTGCAAAAATCGCGATCAAAAAAGTCAGAAAACTCACCCTGCCCAAAAACATGAGCGTGATGATAATCAGTTTGTTCGCCGTACAAAGCAGGGGGGTGAGCGAGAGCGTGAGCCCCACCGTTCCGTACGCTGAGAAACATTCAAACGCCACGCGGAGTACGTCGAGTTCCGGTTGGATGGAGATCATCAGCGCCACGGAGAGTCCGAGTGCGAACAGCGAGAGCGAAATGATGGTCGCCGTGCGCGCAATGATTACCGGCGCGATGCTTTGCCAACGAACGATCAGGCGGTCGCGGTTGCGGATTTGATTGAACAGATTGAGTGCGGCGATGGCAAATACGGTGGTCTTTATCCCCCCGGCGGTTGACCCCGGGGAACCGCCGATCCACATCAGTAGAAGGTACAGCATGATGGTCGGATTAGCCATGGAAGTCAGATCCACCGTGTTAAAACCCGCCGTGCGCGGGGTGACGGCCCCGAAAAAAGCCTCTATCACCTTCCCGAACGCGCCGTGCGCCGCCAGGGAGTGCCGGTATTCGAAGGCAAAATAGCCCAGCCAGCCCAGCAGCAACAGTAAAAGCGTGGTGCGCAGGACGAGCGTTGTATTGATATCCCATTTTACCAGCGCTTTGGGCGGCTTCCCGATCCAATTGGTGTAGCGGTAAATGACGCGGTGCGCCCGGTATCGGTACACCGAGAAGACGTTGAAAAACACGTTATACCCGATCCCGCCCACGATAATCAACAGGGCGATCACCAGGTGAAAGGCGTAGTCGTACCGGATTTCCGATTCGTATAAATTATTGGACAGCGTAGAAAATCCGGCATTGCAAAAGGCCGATACGGAATGAAAAAGGGCGAAATACCAGCCGCTTTCCGGTCGGCATGCGTAGAGCAGCAACATGCCGAGTAGTTCGATCGCAAAAACAAATCCGATAATTTTACCCAAATGGCCAAACGTGCTCCGCAGATTATCCGCGCTCACCAGGTCGGTGAGAAAGACCAGATCGCGGAAGGATTTTTCACCTCGGAAAAGGATTCCGAATAAATTAGTGAAGGTCAGGATACCCAAGCCGCCTGCCTGGATCAGCAACAGAATGATCCATTGGCCGATTAAGGTAAAATCTTTACTGGTATCGAGCACGGTCAGTCCGGTTACGCACACGGCGCTGGTGGCGGTGAACAAGGCGTCCACCGGCGAAATGCCGTTGCGGGTCGCATCCGGCAACATCAACAGCGCCGCGCCGATGAATATAATACCGGCGAAAGTGCTGACAAAGGTGAGCGCGGGATGCATTTGGAGGTGAAAACGCAGAAAAGCCTGTTCGGATAAGTCTATTAGCAGTACAAATGCCAACATGAAGTGCATGGCCGTACGCGTCAGAACCGGCGCGTCTGCCAGGGTGCTGATCGCGTATATGAGTAAAATGGCTGCGCACAAACTCAGCAGCACTGCCAAGCCTTTCGTCATGGCCGGCCGCAAAGTCCGGATTCTCAAGATGCTCTTCCAGGCAAGCCCGATCGTGTAAAACAGCAAGGCGGTGTTCAGTATGGTATCGGTCCAACCGTCCGTGTGGGCAATATGCAAGAGCAAGAGCGCGGCGAGCAGCGCCGGCAGCGGCCAGGAGCGCGCAAATCCGTTCAGAAATTTGGATAGCATCGTATGTTTAGCGGGACAAATAAACGGACATTTTTAAATTTCCGCGCCGTAATTAATCTCCGACACGGGACGGATTAAAAAAAATGCCAATGCGCAAAGGGCGCATTGGCATTCTCTAATTGTATCAATCAGATAAAAATCAGGAATTGACCATCTTTTTCTCTTTGATCCGCGCTTTTTTACCAACCAATCCGCGCAGATAGTACAGACGCGCGCGCCGAACACGACCGCGTTTGAGGATCGTGACTGCAGCAATGTTCGGATTCGATACGGCAAAAATACGCTCTACGCCTACGCCGTGCGACATTTTGCGCACCGTGAAGGTTCGCGTCAGGCCGTGGCCTTTGATCTGCATTACGTCGCCGCGAAAATCCTGTTCGCGCGTTTTGTCGCCTTCGACAATACGATATGTGACCACAACGGTGTCTCCAGGATTGAATTCCGGCAACTGCGGCTTAATCAACAATTGGTCCTGGACAAACTGGATTGCTTCCAACTCTTTCATTATCAAGTAATTTTTATATCTTTTTCTAAGCGAGCGCAAAGATAAGACCTGTTTTTGAAAAAATAAAATTTTGTTTTAAAAAAAGGCAGGGCAATCCCGGGCGAAATTTTTTTTTAAAACGATGAACCATTTTTAAAAATAGTTGTCTATACAATTATCCAAACGGCGGACACGCCGAAACACATAAGTATTTATTCAATCATTCACTTTTTTAAACAAGCAAACAACATGAAGAAATTATTTTTTCTGCTCCCGCTGCTGGCCGTCCTGAGCATGGCCGCGAAAATGACGTACAACTACAACGTGGACGTGAAGTCCTCCAACATCGTCTGGAAAGGCTACAAAGTGACCGGCGAGCACACCGGCGACGTAAAACTGAAAAACGGTTCGCTGCAATTTGCCGACGGCAAGCTCTCCGGCGGTTCCTTTGAAGTGGATATGAACACCATCACGTGCAAAGATATGCAGGGTGAATACGGTGACAAACTGGTAGGCCACCTGAAAAGCGAAGATTTCTTCGGCGTTGATAAGTACCCAACGGCTAAATTTACGATCACGCGCGTGATCCCGCAAGACACGAAGGGCAATTATAAAATTGTTGGCAATCTGAAAATTAAAGAATCCACGAAAGAAGTGAAATTCTTTGCGAACGTCAGCGAGCAGGGCAATATGGTAAAAGCTACCGGTAC